>NZ_QTQD01000010.1:0-193888 GCF_003858025.1 Burkholderia sp. Bp9004
TCGCGGTGGGTCATTCGCTGTTCGCGAGCGTATCGAACGCGTTCTCGCTGTTCGTGCACAAGGCGGGGATGAAGCTGGTGGCGGCTGCAGGCAAGGTGCGCATCGAGGCGCAGACCGACGGCATCGACATGAAAGCCAAGCAGTCGGTTGGCGTGATGAGCACCACCGACAGCATCGAGCTCCATGCCGCGAAGGAAATCGTGCTGCACGCGGGTAGCACGCAGATCCGCATCAGCGATCAGGGCTACACGGTCCATACCGCTGGCGAGCACACAATCCACGCCGGCAGCCACCAGACCGACGGGCCGCAGGGACAGGGCGGAGGCTTCCCGCCGTTTCCTAAATCCGGGCCCGGACAACTGGAAGTGCTGCGCCGCTACGTGACCGATGCACCGGTCGACAAGAACACCATTGCGGTGACGGACAGTCTTGGCGCGGTACACAAAGGGACGCTGGACGCATCCGGTCGAACCATCGTAAGCGGGTTGGCGCCCGGTGCGGTCACTGTGCAATACGGGCACGACCCGCACGACTCCTGGGCCATGTCCAGCTACTTGAAGCAGCCTCGCTGGAACCCGGCAGGCGCTGCCTGACGTTTATCGGCCAGTCTCCCAATCCATTTCACAGTCCGAACAAGATCATGGCTGACAAACAGCAGTCCCTTCCGTCTGTCGACGCGGCGATCGTCCCGCTCAACCAGGTTCACATTGCCGATCTCGAGGCCGGCGCTTCGCACTTCGACAGTTGGTTGCGCACCGCCAGCGGCGGATACGTGACGCTAGAGCGGATCAAGGAAGTCTCGGCTGCAATGCCCGTTCTCGGCAACATCATTGCGGCCGTCGACGTCTGCGGCGACATCTCGAAGCTGATCGAGCACCGAAACGTCCAACCGCGATCGGAGGCCGAGAAGCTCGACCGTATCCTCGATTGGGCAAACCTGGCGATCAACCTGATCGGGGTACTGCCGATTCCGCCGGGGACTACCGCGGCACGCATGTCGTTGCGTCCGACGTTGGGCCTGGTACGGCAAGCTGTCAAGCGCGGGGCAACGGATCTTGCGACTGCGTCGGTCGCCGTGATCGCAGGGCATTTCACGGCAACCTTGATGGGCGAACTCAAGCCGTTTGTTGAGGAAGCCAAGGCCCGATTGACCGAACTGCTGAAGGATGCTGGCAGTGAGGCCGAGAAACGGCTGAACCAATTGGCTGACGGATTCGACGCGTTGGCTTCCGGGAGGCTGACCGATCCAAATGCGAATCTGGCAGCCGCACGGAACAAGGCATCGCGTGTTTCGGCCGGCTCGCTGATCCACGATCCGACCAAAACGCTCGGAGATCTGTTCGGCGCCGTGTGGGAGGTATACAAGGCGGGCGCGAAGGCAGAGGTGAACTTCGTTCTTTCGCTTACACCCGACGAGGCGCGATCAACCATTCGGCGTCTGGCTGCCGACATTCGTACAAGCATTCCGGACGTCAAGAAGCGCATCCAGAGCTTGTCAAGCGATGATGTGGGTTCGGTGATGTACATGCTGAACATCCTGATTCGGGCGATTCAGGTGTACGAGGAGAAGAAGCATCATCTTGCTGCGACTGTCGACAGTAATAAGCGAAACCAGGCGAAGCGCAAGGAAGACGGGAAGCAAGTTACCAATGTCGGCAAGGAGGCCAAGACTCAGAAGCCGGGACCTGGTTGCGTCTGCGGAATTGGTCAGCCCCCAGCCCGAGTAGGCGGTTCGATCGGCCTGGGTCTGGGAGACGAGTCATTCACCCATACGGATTTTGTATTGCCCGGAATCGTTCCGGTCGAATGGGCGCGCACATATCGCTCGAACTTCGATGCCCATGATGAGCACGGGCCGCTCGGACCGCGATGGACAACACCGTATCACGTTGCGTTCGAGGCAAAGGGCGACGGGTTCGTCTATCACGACGCGTCCGGACGAAGCCTCACCTACCCGGCGCTGAAGCTGGGCCAGCCGCATCGCGATTCAATCGAGTCTTGCACGATCACTCGTGAATCGGACGATCGAATCCGGCTCGTCCGCGGCGAAACCCTGACCGAGACGTACGAGCGGTACGGGACACGCTTCGTGCTCGGGAAGATCGAGGACCGCTCTGGCAACGAGGTGGCGCTGGAATGGGTGGAAGGCTTGCTTGCCCGGATCGAGGTGGCGGACCTCGTCGCGGCGATAACGTACGACAACGTTGGCCGCATCATGCGCGTCGCGCTGGTCGACAGCGCAGGCACCGCTATCCGCACACTCGCGCGGTATCGCTATGACGAGGTGGGCGATCTGGTGGAAGCAAACGATGAGAATGCGGCGTCGTGGAGCTACGCGTACTCGCATCACCTCGTGACGCGCTACAGCGACCGCACCGGACGGGGGATGAATCTGGAATGGGACGGTACGCACCTCGACGCGAAAGCGATTCATGAATGGGCCGATGATGGATCTTTCGACACTCGTCTGACTTGGCACGATGATCTGCGCCTGACCTTCGTGACCGACGCGCTTGGCAATACGACGCAGCAATACTACGACATCGACGGGTACGTATATCGCACCGTCTATCCTGACCGCACCGAAGAATGGTTCATGCGCAACGCGGACAAGAATTTGACGCGGCATGTGTTTCCTGACGGAACCGAGGAATCGTTCACGTGGGACGACGCGGGGCAGATGACTTCGCATACGCAGCGCGATGGACGCATTGCGTACTACGTCTACGATCGGCACCACAATCTGACGGGATTGCAGGACCCGGAAGGTCATCGCTGGGAGCGCTACTACGACAGCAAAGGCAGGGTTACCGAGGCGATCGATCCGCTTGGCCACGTAACGAAGTACGAATACGATCGCGCGGGCCTGCCTGTCGCGATCACGGATCCGAAGGGCGGCACGACGAAGATCGCGTGGCGCCCAGACGGACAGATCGCGAGCTATACCGACTGTTCCGGCAAGACTGCCACGTGGAAGTACGATGAACGCGGGCGGCTTGTTCAGCAACAGAACGCAGCTGGCGAGATTACACGCTACGGCTACGAGGCTGGACAGCTTGCATGGGTGACGCGGCCCGCGGGCCTGCGTGACACTTTTGCACGCGATGCGGAGGGCCGGCTGCTCGAGCACGTCGATGCCCTGAATCGATCGACGCGTTATACCTACACGGCGGCCGGCCTGCTCGCCAAGCGGATCAATGCCCGCGGCGATTCACTCGAGTATGGCTGGAACCGACTCGGACAGATCACGGTGCTGCGCAACGAAAATGGCCGGGAATATCGGTTTGGCTACGACACGGTGGGGCGCCTCAACAGCGAATCCGACTTCGATGGACGCGAGACGCGGTACTACCGTGCGGCCGGCAGTGGGCTCGTGACGAACCGGTTGTACGGCGGCGTCATGCAGGCGTTCGAATACGATGCGATGGGTAGATTGGAATCCCGACGCGGCTGGCCGGCACAGTTCACCGACCGGGGGCACGTCTTCCTGGCTCCGCAAGG
The DNA here is from genome assembly GCF_003858025.1 of Burkholderia sp. Bp9004. Taxonomy (NCBI): domain Bacteria; kingdom Pseudomonadati; phylum Pseudomonadota; class Betaproteobacteria; order Burkholderiales; family Burkholderiaceae; genus Burkholderia; species Burkholderia sp. Bp9004. The sequence continues at coordinate 3,502 of NZ_QTQD01000010.1, forward strand.
AGAGACGACGGTCGAGGCCGAGTCCTTCCAATATGACGGTCTGGGGCGGCTGCTGCAGGCGGTCAACGATCAGTCGCGGGTGCAGCGCTTCTACGATCCGGTCGGAAATCTGGCGCGTGAGCACGTGCACATGCGGGTCGAAGGCAAGGCATACGAGTTCGTATGGCGCCACGAATACGACGAGGTCGGTGCGCGGATTGCGACCACGCGGCCGGATGGTCATCGGTTGGAGTGGCTCACGTACGGATCCGGCCACGTGCATGGCGTCATGCTCGACGGGGTGACCATCGCGAACTTTGAACGCGACGATGCGCACCGTGAGACGCAGCGCGAGCTTGGTAACGGTCTGACGCAGACGACGCATTACGACGAGGCTGGCCGACTCGCGCGGCAGCTGCTGCAAGGCACTGGCGGCAAGGTGATGGAGCGCCGCTACCAGTACGACGCCGCAGGGCAGTTGACCCAGATTGCGGACTTGCGTCGCGGTGAGATCCAGTACGCGTACGATCCGATTGGCCGGCTGACACGTGCGCAGTCGTCGCTCGGTGTCGAGACCTTCGCGTTCGATCCGGCAAGCAACATTGTGGAATCGAAGGAGCGTGACGAGCACGGAATTGGCGTGCTGGGTGGGGCCCGGTCTGCCCCTCTGCTGGACAACCTGCTGAAGGATTATGCGAGTACCCACTTCGCTTACGACGAAATGGGTAACCTGAAGCAGCGCACGCGAAACGGCGAGCGCACTGACTTCGAGTGGAGCAGTCTGGGCCGGATGGTGTCGGCACGCGATCGGCACATGCAGGCGACGTACACGTACGACGCGCTCGGCAGGCGCATTGCGAAGCTGACGGATCCGGTGGTGCCGTATCTCGCAGGTGCTGGCAGTGGCTGGCGGGATGCGGAACGGCAACGTCTGAAGCAGGTACGTGGCTACGGCTTCACGTTGTACGGTTGGGATGGCGACACGCTGGCCTATGAGACAGCGTGGGAACGGCGCGAGACGACGCATTACGTGTACGAGCCGGGCAGCTTCGCGCCGCTAGCTCAGGCGACGGGGGCGGCGATGCTTCATGATGGCGCCGCCGAAGCCTCTCAATTTGCGGGCATCGCATACTACCACTGCGATCAGATTGGCACGCCGCAGGAGCTCTCTGACGAGGCGGGAGAGGTAGCCTGGTCCGCGCGCTACAAGGCGTGGGGCGAGGCGAGTGAGGTTATCAGTGAGGCGGCACGCAAGGCTGGTATCACGAACCCGCTGCGCTTCGCGGGTCAGTACTTCGATCATGAGACCGGTCTACACTATAACCGGCACCGGTACTACGATCCGAGTAGTGGACGGTTCGTTAGCAAAGACCCCATCGGGCTCGCCGGCGGCATTAACGTCTTCCAGTACGCGCCAAATCCGACGCTGTGGATCGATCCGCTTGGACTCGCAAGGTGTGGGGTAGACTTTGCCGGAAGTCCAGACCTGTACCCAGTCGGAGAAGGACAAAAGAACATCGTGCAAATTCAGATGCAGGGTAGCCGCACGCGCGACTTCACTCAGGCATATAAAGCCGCGGGTATCTCCCCAACGGACGCCGACGACTATACGTGGCATCACGTCGACGATTTCAATCCAAACACCGGCGCGAGTACGATGCAGCTTGTCAAAACTGAAGCGCACGAAGCTACTTTCCCGCACGTAGGTTCAGTCTCACAGTATGAAAAGCAATTCGGAGTTACCTATGGGTCCGCGGAGTCCGTGAAAATTGCTAATGAAAAGGGCTGGCTACAGGGTCGCAAGCCGAAATGTGGATAAGGAGGGATGCGAAAATGTACGGAAACGAATTTACGAAGGGTGGAGTGAGTCTATCGACGGCCGACTTCGCTCGCGCGGAAGCGCAGATGGGAAAGTCCCTGCCGGAGGGCCTGAAGGAGTTCCTTCTGTCCGTGAATGGTGGTGTGCCCGAAAGGACTTATTGGCCAATTGATGGGGGAGAGTTCTTGTGGGTGAAGCGCTTCCTTTCGCTGATCGACTCACTGGGGCGAGGGCCAACGATTGAGCAATCGTACCTCAATGGGCAGCAGAGGGCATTTCTTCCTTCAGACTTAATCCCATTTGCTATCGATCACGGCGGAAACTTCTTCTGCCTAGACGAAGCGGGCCGAGTATATTTCTACGCGGTTGATGCGTGGAGTCCTGATGCCACATTCGAAGCGAATGTTCAGCATGCTAAAAGCTATCTCACTGTTGAAATTCGAGCGTTTATTGAAGGTTTGGAGCCGGATGAGGCCTAATCTACATCGGTATTCAATTGACATGGGCATAGCTACACGTGGTCGTAGATGGTGCATCTGATTGCTATTCGACGCAGTGATAGCACTGAGAGAAGTACCCTCGACGCTGAAGCACCCGAGAGGCATTTCGATCTAACCATCGCCGGTGGGGTATGTCTGTCGCGCGCGAACAATGATGATGAGGCCGAGGATCCGGTGCTGACCGACTACTTGACACGCGCGTGGCTCGAGTTGACCAGTTCGTCGCCAACTCCGGTGCCGAGGTGCCCACATTGTGACGGGCTCCGTGTTCGATCACGTCAATTCGATGGTCCGAAAAAGCAGCTCCCCGGCTATTTTTGTCACGCGTGTCGGCGGAGCTTTAATCGCCTGACCGGCACGCCGTTCGCGCGCTTACGTAATCAGGCTAAGGTCGGTGGATTAATTCCGCTGCTTTCGCGTCAGACGACATTGACGCAGGTAACTGAGCGGGTTGGCATATCGTATGAAGGGATCCTTTCGTGGCTCTTGGCATTTCGGCGCTACGTGCTCGAGATCGATCCTTCGGGCGCGTGGGAAGCTCGTATTCGGCTTGGGATGCACGCGCTACCACATGCTCAGTGCGTACGCTGCGGCTTCGAGGGCGGCTTCTTTTCCGGGGGCTTCGATGCGCAGCGCCGTCGCCGCATCCGATGTCCGCAATGTGGCCGTCACCGGCTATTGGATGTGACCCAGCGCGAGGGGCAGGCGCTCGAAGCAGTTGTCGTGCGTGATTCAATTGTGCCGGCCGTGCGGCGGCGGAGAAAGCACCATCCGGACATGGCCATGCCGGCAGTTCAACGGGCGGCCCGGGTCGACGACGCGGCGCCGAATCTTGCTGTGCGGTCTTCGCGGAAGTTGGACGATGTCCATGTACCAATGAGGTGTCTTCCGCGGGGAGCGGTACAACGTTGTGAAGACACCGAGCTTTCAGTCTTTTTGCTCGCGCAGATCGACAAGGCACTGAATTCGGATCCAACTCCGGTTCCATGTCCGTGGTGTGGTGGCGACCGTACCAGTTACCACCCGTACCGGCGGCCAAGCGGACTTCCTGGTTTCCGATGCCAGTCCTGCCTTGCGTATTTCACTCGCGTGTCGAATACGCCATTGCTGCTTCCGCGTGCACGCGAACATGCGCGGCAGTTTGCAACCATGCTGGGATGGCGCGAGAGGTTCGACGCGGCCGCCAGAGAACTTGACGTTGGACATAAGGTGGTCAGGCGGTGGGTTCGGGCGTGGCGGCAATGGCTGATTCTGCTTGATCCAAGCGGAGAGATGGAAGCTCGCGTGCGGCTTGGAGTCCCGCCTCTGCCGCGGAGGCAAAAAATTTGACGGACATGCGATGAGGCATTCCGATGTCGCCGAACTTGCGCTGGCGCGTTCGGGATGATCGAAGTACTCTGGGCAAAATCTCGATTGGTTCGAGGAGGCGATTTGACTGATCATCGTTACGTCCAGATCTCGCCTGACGTCATTTTCTCGGCCGACGTCTTCACTTCCACGTACCTCGGGCTGCCGGTGACTCGACCGAGTAAGCGCGCGGAACAGGTTCCTGCCGACAAGCCCGGCATCGACCCGCGTCAGATTGATCTGTGGGCCGACGACGTCGATCATGCACCCGTGTAGCCTCGATGGAGGCGCATAGATCTTCGGTTTCGATTTAAATAGGAATGCAGAGTAAAGTTGACATAACCCCAATGAGCGAACTTTTAGATTAGATAGATTTTGTTGAAAAGAAGGTTGATCGCGGCTAGAGCACCGTGGGCAGGGCTCGTCGTGAGTTTCGTGTCGAGCCACGTCGAACGCACGCGCGCCTCAGGAACGAAGAGAAAGGTTAAAAACGGTTTCAGATTAATAAAATCTACTCGCTGGATACTCTTCATTTGAGAAGCAATAGCCCTTCCCGACTCGATATGGCGCGCAAAGTGGCGTGAGTCCATTCACTCGACACCTGTGACCTTTGCGAGGGGCCGAGCTACGTTCTATCGACTCAAACTTGACTTTTGTTTGGAACCAGTAAGGTAGTCGATACCAACGTCCCAACCACGAATGGAGAAAGCATGTCGACATACCACGAACTTCTTGCAAAACGCGCCGCACTCGAAGCGGAAATCGACGCCGCAAAAGGGGCTGCGCGGGAGACAGCTTTGAAGGAGGTGCGCCAGCTCGTCAGTGAATTCGATATCAGCGCCCGGGAGGTCTACGGGGCGCGCGCAACGGGCAAGCGCGGCCGCGTCCCCGCGAAGTATCGCCATCCCGAAACAGGCGCGACCTGGAGCGGTCGGGGCCGCCCGCCGTCGTGGATTGACGGCAAAGACCGCGCGCTCTTCGAGATCCAGCAAAGCGCCGCCCAGTCTTGAACTCCTGCGGATCACTGGTTACATTTTCAGTGTGCCAGGCGCGGCCGCCACTCGCGATCTGCGGAGCGGCCGGCCGTCGCTCTCTTTCTCCGTTTAATATGAACCACGCCCCGACAGTTGATTGCCACGATCCGGAGTTCGATCCGATTCGGTATGGCTTTGCGCTCGAGCTCGCAACGCAAGATCTGCGACGCACCGCGACTTCGCTCGCAGCACGCTATATCGATGCCGGCCTTGCTCACGCCTTGAGCTGGCCGCTCTTGCTCGAGATCGAAGAGCAGGCATTCTCCGATTTGGCCTTTCAGAGCCGCAACGATCCAGCGATCGTCGACGCGCTGCCGCGCATCGGGCCGGCAACGCTGCCGGGCGTCGATTTCTGCGGTCTCATCGACTGGAGTCAGTCTGATCCATCGCTGCCGATCGTCTATCGGTGCGTCCGCGAGCTTCTGATGGGCGCCCCCATGTTCGAGCGCAGTGAGGAAGCTGCGTGACTGACGTAATCCGTGAGCTCAACGAGCCGTGTACCGGCGTCCACGCGCAAATATGGACGAGGGGACGCCTCTCCCCTCTGCTGACAAAGGACGCGAATCGTAGATTCGCGTTATGCTTGGGGTAGGCAATATTCAGTATATAAGATCGAATGGACGAACCGACTCTCTGGCTGTCGGCACCGACCGAGGCCTATCAACAGTGGCAGCGCACGGAAGCCGCCGGCGCCGATCGGCGCGCGTTCTCGCCGCGGTCGATCGTCCAGCACGAAGCGATGTTCGAACGCTTCATGCGCCACCTCGCCGCCGCTCAGCTGTCGCTGGCCACCTTCGGGCCCGACCACCTCGAATCGTTCTTCGCTGATCTCGATCGCCGGTGCAAACCCGGCACCACGACCCGCCTGCGGTACCAGAAGCTCCTCGATCGGCTCGGCCGGCACCTCGTAGACGTCGGCGTGCGCAAGACCAATCCAGCGGCCGCCTACACACTGACGCAGACGTGGCCGGAGGACGAACCCGTCCCGGTGTACCTGCTCGAGGCCGACGATCTTCGACTGCAGGCGTCGATCCGGGGCATCGACGGGCTCGACGATCGCGCGTTGCGGAACCGCGCCATCGTTGGCTTATTGCTCTCGACCGGCATCACCGCGCAGGAAATCCGACAGGCGGCCGCCGTCGACCTCGACCTGTCGCCGGCGCGGCCGCACCTTCTTGTTCCGAAGCGCGGCCCACGCGAAGCACGTCGCATCAGCGTTGACGAGTTTGCGGAACCGGCGCTCGCGCGTTGGCGGAATCTCTCTGCCGCCGCAGACAGCCCACTGCTGTTCCCGTCTCCTCGTGCAGGCGGGCCGATGACCGACGAGATGCTCGGCCGCATCGTTCGAGACGAACTCCTCGCGATCGACGTTCGGCTCCCCGATATGAGCCCACGCACCCTGCGAAACACGTTCGCTAGGCGCCTGCTGCTCGCCGGCAGAAGCAACGACGACGTCATGCATCTCTTGGGCCTGACGAGCCAGCGCACGGTGATCCGCATTCGGGCAACGATCCCGACCCGGCCTCAAGCGGCACTCCAGACTTGACTTCCGCTCCGCCTCGATAGCCTGAAAAAGCCAGCAAGTTCGCTGGCTTTTCGCTATTGGAGCATTCATTATGGACTACGTATCGCGCTACACGGACCTCGTCTACTCCACCAACGGCGGCATCGCCGTCTGCCGCTACCGGCTGCTCGCGCTCGCGCCGGAACCGACGCAACTCGTCATTCAGGTCGAGAACCACGGCGGTAACAAGGACATCCTGATCACCGATCACATCGTCCGCGACGGAATCCTCAACCGAATCGCCGATCGCGAACTGACGGGCGTCCCGTTCGACATGCTTTGCGTCGCGTTGACCGAGGCCGGCAAACATCACATCGTCTTCGTCGAAGCCGATCTCGAGGACTACATTCATCGCGGATATCCGTATGAGCGATCCGCACAGCCGGCCGCACGTGGCCGGCATATTGAGCGCATCTCGATCAATTCCCGTGACCTGGTGGTCGGCCGGGCCCGCCTGCAGACCGCGCATGCGACTCCTACGCTCGCAGACGACAGTCTCGCGGCCATCCTCGACCGGCCGACGTCCGCGTAAGCGCCTAAGACGCGGGCGTGTAGCCACGGCTGGGCATCACGTACTGAGTCCTATCGCCAACAACAACGGAGGCGACAGGCAGAAAAAAACCCGGTGCAGACGCACCGGGTTGGGTTTCAAAGTGTCGGGCTTCAAGCCGCCTGCGAGAACAGATCGACAGGCGCCAGGTTCTGCATCGTGAGGTGCTCGGTGTTCGATATCGCGCGGTCGACGAGAAATCGATCAAGCTCCGCCGGCGTCAGGTTGTGCCGCTCGGCCAGATGCGCAAAGTATTGCCCGCGCTTGGCCATCTCCTGATACCGGCCCGCCATACCTGCCGGAAGCCGAAGAATGCCCTCGTTCAGCCAGAACCGCGCCGACTCCATCCCCGAGTGCTGCTGCGCCTTCACGGCCCAGCCAGCATCGAAGCTGCAGGTCACGAACGCACACGCTGCCTCGACGTCCACGTCGAACTGATCGCCCTCTTCGAAATAGACGATCTGCTCACCGGACCTCGTGCGCGCATATCGGCTTGGTCGCTCCGGATGGCGGTAGCGATTCCACTGTTCCGCGGCGTAATCGCGAAGTCCATCCGTGGGCACCTCGGCGTCGTACGCGCCGACAAAGAACCACCCATGATGCGGGATGTCGATCTTCGGCAGCGGGTCCACGACCGGCACGTGGTAGCGCCGTCCGAGCCGATGCACGTCGAACCAGACCGACAGCGCTGGAAACGCATGCGGCGCGTAGTGGTGCATCGAGAGATAAAAATCGATCGCCACCAGCTGCGCCGGCGTGATCATCTCGAACTGCACGTCGCAGAGCACCCGGTTCTCCGGCGTTTCAGGTATCTCGCCCGTGGCCAGCGCGGCCTCATGCCGCTCAGCGCGCTCGACCTCAAGCGCGTCAAGCGTCAGCAGGTACTGCAGCAATCGAACACGCTCCAGGTACGAAAGAACGTCCGGCTTGACCGCCAGATACCCGGCTTCGCTCAGCTTCCGGCCGACGAGCTCGCGACGGCCGAGATCCCATTGCACGGCCATCAGGTAGTTGCGGAAGCGATTCAGGCCGTCCAGATGACGGTGGCCAGCTTCCTTCACCATCGACTCCATCGAACGATCACGCTCGCCGGTCACGCAACAGAACGCGCACCCGAATCGAGAACCGCACGCGGCACGCGCGCCGCCCTCTCCCAGAATCACACCGCATGTCCCCTCGTTGCCAGCGCGGTATAGATCCGAGAGCCGCCGGATCGACTCGCTGGACACGGGCGACGGAAAGGGGCGACCTGCATCCTCCGCGAAGAGCGAAAGCATCGTCCAAACGCAGTCGGTGGACCACTCGGCGACCGGCGAAAACGTGAGAAATCCGTCCGCATTCCGGACGGGTCTCAGCGCATTCTCGTTGCGAGCGGCCATGGCCGTTGCGCGACTACCACTTTCCCCGAACCGGTTGCCGAGGATGGTGACGACTTCGCCACTTCCGCCAGCGGCCGCCGAGCGCTCGAGTGTGACGCGCAGGCGATTCTGCGGGTCGACCTTCCAGTCCGCGGCACAGGCACGTATGCGCTTTCCATTCTTCACCCCGTTTTCCGGGGTGCGGGGAAGCGTCCCGCGCCCGATCATCGCAACGACGAACTGAGACGCCAGTGATGGCTTCGCAACATGCACCGATACCGGTGCATCTGCGTGCGCATAACCGTCGCGGATCTCATCCAGCATGGCCTGAAGGTGCCAGTGCATACTCGGATTTTCGATTGTCGTGTCTGCGCTCGTCATGAAGTGCTCGCGCGACACGTCGGTGCCGGCACGCCTGACGGCTTCGAGCATCAGGATCGCCGTACACGTCGAATCCTTCCCACCGCTCAGGGCATTCGACAGGGTATAACCCTGCCGAATCAGCGCGACAAGTGCGTCGATCGCCGATTCCATCTTCACCAAGATTTCAGAAAACATATGCTGCTCCAGGTGCACGGAAACAGCCCCATGCGGGAGCCGTTCCCGCATGGGTTTAGGATAGATGCCGATCAGGGCGCGCGGTAGAGTTCGCCGCGCGCAGAGACCGATTCCCAGTTCTTCAGATAGACGTCGGCGATCCGCGCGTCGCCGCGCAGCACCACGACGTTCTCCGAGTTGTACCGGGCCGCCTGTTGCGAGTAGTTGTAGCTGCCGGTCTGAACCGTGACGTTGTCGATGACAATAATTTTCGAGTGCTGAGCCGCGTAGCTGCTCACGACACGAACCGGAATCCCGGCGTACGTGAGCGTTCCGAGCGCGGCACGTGCTCGGCCGCTGCGATCCTCGTCGAGGTTGCTGCGGGCATCGACCGTCACCGCGACGTCGACGCCTCGCCGTTTCGCGGTGATCAAGGCTCGAGTTACTGCCGGTGCGGTGAACGAGTAGGCCAACACGCGAATCGACTGGCGCGCTTCGCCGATCGTCCGCAACACCAGCGCCTCAGCGCCACCATCCGGCGAGAACGCAATTTCGACCCGCGGCAGAGGCTGCGCCTGCGCGCGGCCGCCCAGCGCGATCGCAACGCAACAGCACAGCCATGCCACCAGCACGGCCCAACCGATTTGCTTCTTCATAGAGGTATCTCCAAAGGAAAAGAAAGGCGCCGCCCCATTCCCGTGCGGGGCGTTGAGAGGCGGCATCGAAACGTTGTGACGAACGAATTAGCGGTTCGCCAATGCTTTCGCCACATCACGCGCGGTGACGGTCAAAAGCCACCGATCGCTGTCTTTCCGCGGCCACTTGGCGAACTCCGCGTACCCCTCTTTCTGCGGAACAGCTGAACTGCCAACCGCAACGAGAAAGTCGAAGCGATCGGCGGGAACGCGCAGTAGCGCGCAGCTGGTTTGGAGCGCGATCCGGACCGCCGAAAGCCCGACGTATGCCGGGGCGTCGATCACCGTCAGCGCATGCAGTGCAACATCACGCACCGACGAGTTCTCTGCTCGATCGGCGATGATCGATAGCGTCGCCAGACGCGCCCGAACCGACATCGAGTCGAACGAATCTCGCGCGCCTTCCGGCACGACACTCGACGCGAGCTGAACAAGATCAACGTTAAGGAGTGGCATATAGCGGCCTTAAAAAAAGGGCCCCACTCTCTTACGAGAGCGGGGCCGTTGGTCAACGGATTAGATGCAGGGCTTCGGGCGCCCTGCGGGAAAAGTGTGGACTTGGCCATCCTTGCAGATGACCGCATCCGTTTTCATCGGCGGCCGCCTATTCACGGCGTGCGAAGCCACCGCGTAGCGCAGGGCCGGCGCCGGCGGCTGCGAGCCGCCGTGCATCGCGATCAACAGCATCACCAGGTTCGTCATCCCGTCCATCGAACATTCCTCCGTCGGCGATTCAGGACACGACGACAGCCGTAGCGGCCACCGTCACCCAGCGCCCATCAATCAGCACGTCGCGCAGCCGCGAGCCGTTCAGCTCGTAGACGTGCTCCGTACCCATGCGGATGGGTTTCGGGCGAACCGAAACCGTCAGGCTTCGATGCAGAGCAACAGAGTTGGACTTCAGTTTCATTGCGTTCCTCGAAAAGAAAAAAGGCGAGGAACGCCCCTGTGGGGAACGGTCCCCACCAGGGTTAAAAATGTGTGCTGCACTACCTCGCGAGTGCGGCCACGTCGATGACCGCATCGGCCTCCGCAATCAGGTCGGGCGTTTGCGAGATGAAAAACTCTCGCGCATACCCGCCCTGACGCAGCACCTCGCGCTTCATACGCATGAACTGCACCTTGCGATCGGGATCAAGCGGACCGTCCGACTCGTCGCTAAAGAGCGTCTCGTACGGTTGTCCCGCGTTACCCGCGATATACAGGGCGACGCCGCGTGTCAGGCATTCGTTGATCCACACCTTCTGACCACCGGACATCACGCCGACCGCTTTGCTGCTGTCGCTCTCGGCGTCGTGCACGAGGATTTCAAATCCCTCGCGCGTGTCACCGTTGGCCAACGTACGCTGCGTCTGGATCTCGACCGTGAACCGCGTGCCGTAGCACGCAAGCAGCAGGTCGTTCACCGTCTGCGTCAGCGCCGGGCCCGCGTCGTCGATCGTCAGCGCGATCACGCCGTCATTGCCCAGCCCTTTCGCCAACAGCTTCCACTTCGCGATCTCGTCCGAGATGCGCTCGGCGAGTGCCTGCGTCGCTGAGAAGCCCTCAAGCTCGCGCTCGAGCGTCACCAGCGTCGTTTCTCCCGTAGCCTGACTCCTGATCAATGCTTCGATCCTGGCATCCAGCCCCGTGCAGGCCTCGCGTCGAGCGGCCAACTGGCGATCGACATCCGCAATCGCTTGCGCGACATCGACAGAAGCCAGACGCGACACCTCCGCCTCGACCTCCCGCAACAAGCCGTTTATCCGCGCCGTCTCGGTCTCCCGACGCTTCGACGCCTCGCCTCGCTCAACTTCGAGCGACGCAAGTTCCGCCTGGCCCTGTTGCATCCCGGTTTCAGCTGCATCGAGCAGCGGCTTTCGTGCGGCAAGTTCGGTTGCACGTTGCAGCGCCTGCCGGGCCGCCGCGATTTCCGAATTGACGCGCTGCAGTTCGGCGCGCTTCGCAGACAACGCCTCAACAGCCGGCGCCAGTTGATCCAGTTCCGCCTTATGGCCGCGGTACCGGGTCCGAAGGTCATTCAACGAGATGGTCTGGACGTCAACCTGCTGTGCCGCGCTCCTCGCCTGCGCGAGCAACGGGCACGTCACGTGAATGTCCATCCCCGCACACGGCACCGATCCGATGACCGCCGATTGCTCGGTCAGGGTCTTGATCAGGTCAGCTTTGGTCGTGCCCTCCGATTGCAGGCTGGAAAGCGTCGATCCGACCGTTGCTGCCCGCAGTCGCTTCGCGTCGAGCTCGTCGATCGCGCGCTGCAAAGGTTCGATCAGTACTTCGGCCTTGCCGAGCCGAAGCTGTGCATCGTCTCGATCCGCCGCGGCGCCAAGAATGGACTCACGCTGCCGAACAACGGCTGCATGGCCGGCGATCGTGTTACGAATCGTCGTCGCGCGCTGCAGCAACCGTTGCTGCTCCGCCTGCCCGTCACGCTCCAAGACATCAAGCGAAGTCCGCAGCTCGGTGCGACGCGCACCCAGTTCCCCGAGTCGCGCCGCCGCCCCTGCGTTCTCGCCTTGCTTGGCAACCAGCACGGCGTGCTGTTGCGTCAGCGTTGCGATCTCTGCCTGGGCTGCCGTACGCTGCTCGCGCGCGGTTGCGACCGCCGAAACGTCCATCGCGATCGCATTGCGCGTCTGATCGACCCGCTCACGCTTTCCAGAAAATGCCGTGAGGTCTTGCTGCACCACACCAAGTTGCCGGGCCAGCACCTTCGCGACCTCTGCAGCCTTCGTCGACAACGCACGGAGGTGATCGATCTTCAGCAGTTCAGCGAGCAGCGCCTTGATCTCGCTCGCTCCGTACGACGCGAGCGGCCGGCGGTTCTGCGCCGAAAACACGCTCGTGAAGAACGACTCGAGCGAACCGCAGATCGCGTCAACACATCGATCGTAGGTTTCGCCCTTGCCATCCGACACGGTTCCATCCGGCAGCGATACCGGCCGCCACTCGCCATCGGTCGAGCGATAGAACAGGAAGTAGTCCGCCTTGCCGGTCTTGCCGGGCTTGCGGAACGCGAAGGTCGACCGATAGCGCAGGCCATCGTGCTCCCATTCGAACTCCTTGCGCGCCTGCACCCCGCAGATGTGATCCCAGTACGAGAACGCATCGACCGAGAGCTTCGACGCGCGCGACGGCATGATCCGGTACGGATGGAGGTTGTCCATGATCGTCGTCTTGCCGGCGCCGTTCGGCCCCGTCAACGCGATCAGTCCGTTGGGCAGTGACTCCAGGTCGAGTTCGACGCTGTCGCGTTTCATCCCGTCCCGTACGCCATGGAACCCTTCGAGTAACAATTTCAGAGGTCGCATGACTGGATCTCCGCAAGCGTGATGGGCTGCAGATAGTCGTCAGGCAGGAACGGCACGTCATCGTCGTCGATCGTCAGCGTCGGCTCGGGCCGGGAAGCCGGCTTGCCCAACGTGCCATCGACGGCAGCTTGCACCGTCCCGCAGAGGCGACGGAACGCGTCCGACGTCTGCTTGAGCACCGCGTCCCAATCGGGACAACCCGTGAGGATCTGCAGCTCGCGCCCCGACCACTGACCCGAGTAGCCCGAGTCGAACGACCAGAGCAGGTTCTGCAGCTCGACGCCCGGAGTGACCACGATTTCAGCCTGGTCGGCTTCGATCACATGGGTCAGGACGAACAGGCCATCGCGTTGCGCAATGACAGCGCCGCGCTGAGCACCGAACGGTTGATGAAAGAGCGCTGCAGTGCACCCGCCATGGTCGACGAGACGCTTCTGCAACGACTTGGCGTCAGTAGACGCGGTATAGGTTTGCGCCCAACGGACGCCGGCAGGATAGAGACCAAACATGAGCACACTCCGGAATGAAGACGGAGTGCGCCCCTGACGGGGAACACGCCCCGTCAGGGTAGAAAGAAAATGGATGCAGCGATGCTGCGTTCGATGCGCCAACGGGCGCGGGGTGAACCTCGTTTCGATAGCCGCACGGGCTATCGGAACACGGCTAGTGTTCGAAAGTGACGGAATGCAAACCGTCCATGGGCAAAGCTACGCCGCAAACAGATCGTCGCCGAGCCAGGATGGTTCGTCAACGACCGGCGAGATAGTCGCCATTGTGGCCAGCGACAAAGCCGGCTCGACGATGGGCGTGCCGGACTGACCACCAGCGGGCTCATCAGCACTCGCTAAACGCGCCAGGATCGCTTGCGCGATCGCGTCGGGTTCGCTGGTCTCGAGCAGCTGCAGCCGATCAACCAGCGGGACAGCATCGACGTCGGCCAGCTCACACCATCGGGTTAACTTCGCGTCGACCGTCGGCGCCGTGCTGATCCCCTCTGCCCGGCTGCGCATGACAGGAAGCACGCGCGGCTCGAGCTTCACGCCGGCGGCCGTCGAGAACATCGCTTCGATCGCCTTGCGGTCGACCAGCTGCTTATGCTCTTCGTCGATCTGCCAGCGGATACGCACAAACTTCCCGGCGGATGCCGCCGCGAGCGTTTCAAGCTCGTTCGTGTCAGGCGGCCCGTCAAAAGCAACAGAGACCATTTCACGAGATGGCGTCGGAACCAGCGCCGCATGGGCTTCGGTCGCCGAGACTTCCCACGAAAGGTAACCCTTGTTGCCGAGCTCGCCGTAGTGGAAACGTCCGATCGAACCCGGATACCCCACGAGGCGGCCCTCGCGCTCCCACGTCTGGTACTTGTGGATGTGACCCAGCATGAACGCCGAGCACTCCGCACCAAACAGCGCACTCAGGCTGAATTCGTGGTCGAATCCTGCCATCGTGACACCCTGTTCCGTCTGACAACCGTTCACCGTGCCGTGCGACACTCCGATTGTCGGGACGCCTGCCGTTCGAAATGCCGCATTGATCCGGCCGGCAGCAGCGAGGAACCCCGCGAGGGTATCCGCGAGATCTGTCGACGCCGCCAGCGACCCGACGCGCAGCGCCAGCTCTGCTTTGTTCATCGTCGGAAGACAGGTAAAGACCGCTTCGGGCTCGCTGTACAGATGGTGTTGCACTTCGTCCTCGTCGAAGACCGGCCCACGCGAGAACCAGAAGTTTCCATTGTAGAGAGCAACCTGACAGACGCGGTCCGCAATGGCCACCGGATACCGCGCGCCCATCAGCGCGAAGTTGTCGAGAGTCCCGGGCGGCTCGTGCGAGAACGTGCCCTGCAGCATCAGCACCGGCATCGCTTGCGCAAGTCGGTGCACCTGAGTCGCGAGTGAGTTCAGCGCCGGCGCATGGGCGTCGAGCCGATGGTCGGTCGAATCACCGCTGATCACCGCCACCTGGGCCTCGCGCGCTATCGCATTACCTACCGCGTACGAGAAGCACCGGTCCGCCTCGTCGAGGTTTTCAGGCGCGTAATGCAGGTCAGAAAAATGCGCGATTTTCATCAACGCCTCCAGAAAATAAAAAGGCCACCCGAAGGCAGCCAGAGATAGGTCTGCGCCGGCATCCGGCGCAAGAAGGAAAGTTACGACCGAGAAAGCGCGTCCCGCACGTGCATGAGCGCCTTGCCGAGCAGGTTCAACCCCTGCCAAGCGGATGGATCAGCGATGCGAGGATCCTGTTCGCCGAGCCCGACGCCCCAGATCCGGTCATACGGGCTCGCCTCGACCAGGACCGACGTCCCCGTCGCACGCAGCGCGATCGCGAGCGCTTCGTTCTGTCGGAACTTCTCACGACAGCCGACGAACATGATCTTCTCGCGCGCCGTAATCCAACGAGCCTCGTCGAAACCGCGTACCGAACGGCCAAGCCGCTTCTGCTCGCGTGGCGATGTCGACGACAGGATTGCCTCCGCTGTTGCGTGGTCATCGAACAGCATGGCCTTCGCGTACATCATGAATTGTTCGCCACAGTTGAAGGTGACTTCGTGGAACGTGAAACTGCACGGGTGCCAATTGCTGAACACGTCGGCGGCGCCGAAAAACGCCGTGATGTTGCCGATCCGGCGCATGGGATCCTCCAGAGGGATGGGTCAAAAAGATAGCCGCTTGCGCGGACGATTTCGATGCGTGGAACACGCGGTCGAAAGCACTTGAGCAAATTGCTTTGCTGAAGGGCTCTCCGGATCGCGCTGTAGAAAAGGACACCGGCCCCAAAGGGCCGGTGAAAGGGGTGTCATTTACGTGCCGTGGTACGACTCGACCGCGGCTCCGATTTCACTTTGAAGTGAAGTCGGATTCTCCAGCGCCGTCGTCAGCCTCGCGATCATCTTGTCGACGTCGGTGGGCCGTTCCACCCAGCCGCGTCCGAATCGGAAGTGGCCGTAGATGCGAAAGGCCTTGCGCTGGTCTTCCTCAACGAAGCGAAGGCGCTGCAGCAGGTCCTGCATGCGATGGCGCTTTTCGTCCATCGATTCGGGTGGACCGTCGCCGGCTACAGCCTGATCAGCACGCATGGCGGGACTTTCTCCCTCCGACGGGTGAAGCTGAATCACCGTGCTGCCAGAGTCGGGCAGTGTGGGCTGCCCGGCGCCTTCGATCGCTGCCGTGGCGTCCTCGGCACCGTCGAGCAGTGCACCGATGTCGATATCCGCATCGAGCACGGTCAGCATCTGCATCTGACGCACCGCGTCGCCCGCCTCGTTGATACGCGTGATGTCGAATTCCCGCTTCGAGATCCAGAACTTCGTGCCCGTCAGCTTGCCGCGAGCCAGCTGGACCGTCTTCATCGCCGCGTATGCTTTCTGCAGGACGTAGATCGAGTTCGTCGGGAGTTCAATCAAACCCAGTCCCTTGATATCGGGAATGGCGAAGATGAACTGGGCACCGAGGTTGCATTGCCGGCTTTGGTACTGTGGGCATTGCTCGGGGTTGCAGATGCCATCGGGAATCGCATCATCCTGCCGGAAAATCACGTCGCGGCCGCCGAAATGGCGAGCCGCACGCTGCGCCCGCGGATCGCGCTCGACCTTCGCATACGTCTTGCAGTAGCGCAGACCATCGGGTCCGTACTGCGAGAAGTACTTCCGACCGCTCGAGCCCCACGCCGCCATCTCATTCGGGATGTTTTGCATCCAGTCGTTGAAGGCGAATAGCACGGGGAAGCGGTAGAGCCGGATGCCCTGCCCTCGATCCTCACCGTAGAGCCGGAGAATCTCGTCGGCGACGTCCGGATTGTTGAAGTCCGAGCGGCGGCACGTGAAGTAGTCGGTGTTGCGCGGCGCCAGCGCATGCTTGAGCCGACAACGGGATTCGATCGCTTTTCCGATCGTCTCGAACGAGTCGCCGGCAGCCACCATCTCCTCGTACAGCGCAACCGCATCCGGATTGCCCCGAGCGGCCGAGGTCAGGACCTTGATGCCGGGGCGGATCTTCCCGATCACGGGCGGCCGCATCGCCCGCTCTTCGACGACGCTCCGTACGGGGCCGCCGATCAAACTGACAACTGCATTCATGAAGGTTTCCTCGCAAGTTGGAAGATCGCCTGGGTGCGCAACGCGTCCGCCGATTGCTCGAGCGCGTTGGCGGCCGCCTCTCCGCGGCGGTGGGCGATACTGGACAGAAAAATCCGGCGGTCGGAGTCGGTGAACATCGCGACCTGGGCCACTTCGCAACGCTCCCGCCAGGCGGGTGTCGTCGTGTCGGTGGTCGACCTTTCCTCGGCGATCGTTTGACTGATCACGTCGGCAATCCGGGAATTGAGACGATTGGGAAGCACACGCACCTCCGGGACAGAAAAAAGACGAAAAAAAAGCGCGTTCCTCGGCAGAGGAACGCGCTTCGTGGATTCGGTTAAATGACCCAAGCACCACGTCCCTTCCGGGGACGTGGTGCTCAGGGAGCCGGTCGGCTCATAGAGAGGACGTTAGGTCGTCCTCGCACAGCATGGTCACGCTGTGCTACAGCCCATTTTCGGAAGTGCCATTCCGACGCAGGTTCACGGCTCAGTCGACTACAGTCGTTCTACCCAGACAGAGGCCTGGAGAGAGACACCCGATGTCCGGGGTCGAACGACGTCGCGGCGCAAATGAATGCGGCCAGCAACGAGTTTTATGACTGAAATGGGGAGCACGGGCGAGGCGCTCATCAGAAAGGAATTCCACACTGGTTGCCAACCAGTCGGAGCATGCCCATAGGCACGGCTTGTACAAAAGATGGACTTCGGCCAGCGAAGTCAAGGTCGATGCGTCAGGGACGCGAGAAGTAGAGTCAGTATCGCGAATATCTCCGCCCGCATTCCCCGAAAAGCTCACGAAAACAGGCTCGCTTTTGCCGGTACGCACATCGAGTGCCTCGCTCAGAATCATCGATGAGAGAGACCACCCGAAAAAATCATGTCTGCCGTTCTCGAACCACCGCACGAAGGGCGCGGGCAACCTGACACGCCCACGCAAAACACCCCGCCCACCGACGAGTCGCCGGTGCGCCTCGCCACGTCGACCGGATTGAAGCCAATCCAGCGTCTGACGAGCGACAGCCGTATCGACAAGATCGTGCCGGATTCCGACGCGGTCACGATCCTGCACTACAGCTCCGTCTTCGCACGCACGTTCATCCGTAGCGACTACAACTTCTGCGCGGCCAAGATCGCCGTTGCGCGCGGCGGCAAGGTACTGGCCGTCCAGACCGCCCTGCGGGAAACCGCCGACTGGATGCGGAAAGCCACCGCGTGGGTCGAACGGCACAACGCGCGCGCGCTCACTTTCCCGTACGAACAGATCGAATTGAAGGTGACGCGGCCGCTGGCCGGCCTGCTGGTCAGGTGCCTGACTCAATACGACCGCCTGTTCGTCGCGTCGATGGAGGCGCAGCTCGCGGAGAAGATCACGCCGCAGGACCGGGCCAACATCCTCAAGAACGCCGAGGGCCGGATCCTGCACGTGAGAACCGTGTGCATCCCGGACAACGACCGATACGACGCCGACGGCTCCGCACGCGACTGACGCGACAGCACCTGCAGCACGACCCCACCGGCTTGACATTGAAATCCGGTGAATAAGCTCGTCTTGAGCCTGCCGCGCCTTCAAACGCTGTCGCGGTATGCCGATCATCCACGGAGGAAATCTTGGACATTCGAGAGATCCAGGCGCTACATGCCCAATACTCGTCGCAACCGGTCGTCATCGACATCAACAGCCACGTCCGGGCGCTTCCTGCTCCTGACCGACAGGAATCGACGCGCGAGCGCGTCACCGCTCGACTCTCTTCTACCGGTCGAAAACTCGGCCGGCCGGCCGCGATCGTCCTTGCTGTCGTAGCGGGGGCGGGACTCACGGGCGTCAGCGCGGCGAAGCTCTGGTACGCGCTCCATCCGCCGCAGGCGGTCGTACATATTGAGCGGTCGACCACACAAACTCCGGTCACTCCGCCGGCGCCCTCAGCGGCCTCGACGACGCGCGGCTCCCAACGGCCGCTCACCAGTGCGGACTTTACCGAGCCGACCGCCGGCATGCCGGCCGACCGGCCCCGCGTCGACGTGCAAGCGCTGCGGACCGGGGACGCTGACGGATCGGCGCCATCGGCTAGCGCCGCTGCGCCCGTGACCGATTTGGAAAGGGCCGCCACGTCGCCGATCCGAGCCGCGCGCGCGGCCTCGAATCCGGCCGCAAGCCAGCGACAGGTCACAGCCGTTCAAACGCCCCCGCCGACACCGCCCGCAGCGACGTCAGCACCCGTCGCGGCACCGCCCACGGCGCAGCCGACTGAGCAGCCGAAACCCGCGCCGCGCAGGCTCCATCGTGCATCCGTTCGGCCGCGCCAGGAGCCGGCTACCACCGAGGCGACAGCCGCCACACCGCATAACGAACCCACGAAGACCGAGCACTCCCCGAAACCTTCGACGCCCGCCAAGACCGGCGACGTTCCACTGTTCTGAAAGAGGCACACCATGAAAGCGAAACCGAACAACGTGACGGTCCTCATGCCCGGCCTGGTCGTCGAAGGCAACATGATCCTCGACCATGGCCTGAGCGTATTCGCCCTCGCAAACGGCGACATCATTTCCACCGAGGGCCTGCTGCACGTCGGGGCCGGCGGTATCGTCAAGGGCAAGGTTCAGGGCGAAATCGTCCGGATCGATGGGCTCGTGGAGGGCGACGTCCATGCTCGCGACATGCTCGAAATCAACGGCCGTGTGCTCGGGAACGTGTTCTATTGCGGCACGATCCGGCTCGGCCAGCACGCCGCACTCAATGGCCAACTCCGTCGCGTATCTCGCGAGCTGGTGATCGAAAACACACCCACCGATCGCGAGGCCGCAGCCGAGCGTCTCGAATCCCGAGGTGCCGCTCAATGACGACGCTCCGCCGGCTTCATCGCGTTACTGACATCACTGTCGCATGTGTATGGACGATCCCGGTGATCATCTTCACGGGATACATCCTGTGGAGTCTCGTGCCCTTCTTCCAAGACGACGTGAGCTCGCAAATCGCCTGGGTCATACAAACCGCAGCGTACTTTTGCGTTCGAGCCGTCACCGGCGTATGGACCAGACAATGGGACTTTTTCCCGATCAGCTTCGATCAATGGGATCTCATCGAATGGGCATTGCTCTACTTCTATGGATTTGTCATCGATCTCGCTCTGGCGTCCGTGGTGCTTCAACTCGGTTCAGTGACAAGCCTTTACCTCAACCGCTGCGCGTTCGCTGTGGCGGTTCGGATCCGGCGCTCGAGACGTGAGAAGGTAAGAGTTTCGTAGCCACATCACGACCGCGGCCGACGCACCTCCCTCCCGGCCGACACCCGCGATTCCGTGCCGTATTCTCGTATCGGTAAACAAGGGCGAGTGACAGGTCTGAAATCGCCCCAGTCCGGCCGCCTCATGCGGCCGAATTCTGTTCGATCCCGGACTCAATCACAAAACGCGAGACGGGGTTCTTCTTGATCGACGAGATGGTCAGGCTATCGCGAGCGCGCGTCATCGCGACGTAGAAAAGGCGCCGCTCCTCCGATTCCGGGCTCTTTTCATCAGGCACCACGCCCTCCTCCGATCGGCTGATCCACACGTGGTCGTACTCGAGCCCCTTCGAGCTGTGCATCGTCGTCAGCACCAGGACGCCGTCGCCAGGCTTGTTGTTGTCGCGCTTCAGGAACTCGATACGCTCGGTAAAGGATCCGGTCAGGCGACTCACTATGTCGTAAATGCACTGGATCGCCCGAATCGCGACGTCACCCTTGGCATACGTCATCATCCATTCGTAGACGCCTTCCAAGGCGAGCGAGTGGAACGATCTCTGGCAGAGCACCTGCCACTCGCCCAGCCGCTTCATGAAGGCCCGATATGCCGTCGCGGTGTCATCGCGCAGCCCGAGGCCGACGAGCTCCTGTTTTTGCATCTGGACGAAGGCGGCGCCCATGCGCTTGTGCAACGCGCCGAGGTCGTAGGAGCTCATGCCCATGTAGCCCAGGACGGCGTCGATGCCGTTCTGCTTGTGGCCTTCGACCACCTGCAGCAGGTTGCACATCAGCGCGGCCTGCGGTTTGTTGAGCACCGATCCGCCCGATGCCCGGTAGTACGGCACGCCGTGCGATCGGCACACAGCCTCGATCGGATCGAGGATCCGGTTCGTTCGCGCGAGGATCGCGCAGCTTGCGCCGGCAGCGAGTCTCGGTTGAAGCGCCTCGACGGCGGCCACCGCGTCGCCATACTCATCGTCGAACCGCCGCGCCGCGATCGCCCCGCCAGCGCCCCGCGCGGCATGAAGGATCTTCGGCATCCGATCGACGTTGTTCTGGATCACCCGGTCGGCGGCCGCCAGGATCTCCGCGCGACAGCGATAGTTGCTACCCAGCACCACGCGTTGCGCCTCGAACGTGCTCGCAAAGCTCTCCATGCCGCGAAAGCCGAGTGCGGCCCGGAACCCGTAGATGCTCTGGTCGTCGTCGCCCACGACCGTGACGTGCGTGCCCGCGCGCGCGTGCAGCTCGACCCACCGGAACTGCAGCGGGTCCGTATCCTGGAACTCGTCGACGAGCAGATCGGTGAACCGATACGGCTTGATGTCCTCGCTCTGCATCCGCTCGACGGCGAGGCGCAACATGTCCTGGAAGTCGATCTTGCCGTTGCGTTCGAGCGCGTCCTGGTAAGCGGTGTAGAGCGTGGCCTCGGCCGAACCCTCATCAGCTCGACCGAAGTTCGTCTTGATCCGCTCGATGATCGGCACAGCCTCTTCGACCTTCCAGTCATACCCGAGCTCGGCAAGCACGCGCCCAAGCATCCCGAGGCGATCGCCTTCCGATGCGATGTCCGGCCGCCCGCGGCCGGGCCGTTGCAGCTGCTTGTACGCGAGCGAGTGGAAAGTGCCGGCGATCAGCCGGCGTTTCGCATCCTGCGGCGCCAGCGCGAGAATGCGCTCGCGAAGTTCGACGGCCGCATCCTTGCTGAAGGTGACGGCGCCAACCACCGCCGTCGGGTCCTGCAGCAAGAACGCGGCCTTCGTCGCACTCATCTTGGTCTTGCCCGCGCCCGGGCACGCGATCGCGAGGCAGTGGCGGCGCAGAAGTGCCACCTCGCGCTGTTGGGGATTCAACTCGTCGAGCATGGCACCGGTCTTCCCGATCAGTTACCGCGAACGGTGTTCATCAGCTTCAGGTGGGTCGTGTAGCCGCGCAGGCCGACCGGGTGGAACTTGCGCAGGAAGCGCGCGGTCTCGTCGTCGACGTCGGACTGGTCACGAATCCCGTTCCAGACGAGGAAATCGAAGTGATCCATCACCTGGTCGAACTTCAGGATCACGGAGAGCAGGCGCATCGAGAACCGCGAATATGCCTCGACTTCGATATCGAGCGACGGTTTCGTCACGGTCGGCGCGAAGACTGTCTCGCCGCGATCGCGCATCTCCGTTTCGGTCTTCACGCGGAAGCCCTGCGCGACGTCGAGCTGTTCGTTCACATAGGCTTCGAGCTGGTCGAGCTGCTTCTCGAACCACGTGCTGACGATCCCCTGCTCGTTCGCGCCGTACGTCGCGCGACCGAATCGCTGCATGTTGATCGTCATCCGGTTCAGATACGGCCACCACTGCTCGAACAGCGGCCGAAGGCGCGTGTGTTTCATCGTGACCCGCGCGGTCACGACTGCGGCGCCCGACAGTTGCTTGTTCATCAGCTCGCGACCGATCTCGCGACGCCGCTGGATGATTCGCGCGCGCTCTGCGGGCGACAGGTCGCGGAACAGCGTGCGGGTGCGCGCCACCTCTTCGAGCTTCTGCTTCGCTTCATCGATGCTGATCAGCCCTTCGCGCTGCAACACGTTGGCCGAATTCTCCATCTCGTCGAGTTCCCGCTCGACTTCACCATCGTCCGCGCCGTCAGTCGTCTGCCGGGCGTCACCCTCAACCAAGCTACCCTTGACTGCTGATACTTCGTCGCCCGCCGGCGGGAGTACGGCCACGTGGCCAGGTGCCACGTCCGCGGTATCGGTGCCGACGTGCGCTTCTTCGTTGATCGTGCTCATGTGGATCCTTTCTGGTTGACTAACCGCACGTGCGGCTTGCGTCTATTCTTGCGGGCCTATGCTGCGACGGACGTCCAAAACGTGAACGATTTCGCGCGGCTTTCGCGGCCGCCGCGAAACGCTGGACGAAAAAAAAGCCCCCTCACAAGGAGGGGGCCAGGCTGAAAGCTCTACGGGGAGTCGAGCTTTCTGAGGACCGTAGACCATTGACTTATTGTGGCGCGGCCGGGCCGCCCAGTTCGGTGCAAATCGTCAGGTATTTCGTCTGCCTTTTCCCGGTGCGCGGCGCGCAACCGGTTGTGGGCCTTTCGGCAGAAAGCTATACGAAAAGCTGGGGCTTTTCCGGGCTACTGGTATGAAGATGCCGCTTTCCAGAGCAACGCGCCGAGACATCCCGCGATCGCCAGCCAGTACGGTGCAAGGAGCGGCACCGGCGCGATCAACACCGTGAATGTCACACCGAATACCAGCAAGATCCCATGACCGGCGAGATGGAACGACAGCGGGCTGACGTAGCCGGCCGCCGCAGCCCTCACCTTGCGCCGGACCGTCCCGTCGATGAACATCGCGATGCCGAACACGAGCGCGCCGAGCAACCAGTACTTCATCACGGTGAGCCGATAGACCATCCGGTACACCAGCCGCCAAAAATTGTGAACCCACCGACTGGCGAAATTCGACATGCCACCATCCTCGATCTGCGAATCCTTCGTCGACTCCATCGACGCCTGCACCAGCCCCGTCTCGACGAAGTAGCGCTTGAACGTACGATTCGTCGCGTCGACAGCATCCGCGGTTCGCGCTTCTCCAAGGCTGGCCGCAACCGATTCCGCTTCGGCATCCGGGATCGCGAACAACGACGGGTCCGGCAGCGCTGGCATCAGCGCAACCGAGAGCAGCGGCACAAAGAAGAACCACATCTTGATGTGACCGACAAAGCGGCTACCGGCCATACAACTCTCCCACGAGGCCGCCGATGAGATAGCTCGGCAGGACGATCAGGCCGGCAAGGCCGACGTAGAATCGCGCCGGCCTGCGATCGATGAACATCGCCAGTGCGTACGCCATCGCGTTGCGGCCCTGCTGGAACTCCTGCGGCGGCCGTCCCGCCGGGTCGTCCTGCGCTGCTGCAGTCGTGATCGCGCGATGCACGGTTTGGTCATCGACCAGCGTCAGTGTCCGAATCAGAATATGCGTGAGCGACATCGTATTCCTCGAAGTACAGTCGGAAGGTTTCACCCGTCAGCGCGCGCGCCGCGAGCTGGAACGCCGCCGATCGCTGACTGATGTTCTCCGGGCAGCGCTCGTCGACCATTTCCGGCACATGCTTGTGGCGCGACTCGAACGCCGTCACCGGCTCGAACATCGGCGACCAGACGTGGCAGCGCTCGCCATCGCGCACGACAAAGCGCCGCGCGTACAGCATATGGGCGGACCCGAACAGGCCTTGCATGAACGCGACGTGCGGATCGCCGGTTTTGCGCACGCGCTTGAACGCAGCAAGGCCGTCCACGAACATCTCCTTGACGAGCGGCTCCGCCTTCCCGATGAAGTGCTCACCGACGAACTCCGCGACACGCGTGCACACCAGCTCCAGCTCAGGAGCAAGGGTGAACACCGGGGTCAGGTGGGCAGAGAGCTTGTGCTCGCGAATGATTTTTTTGAATACGGCAGACATGCTTGGTTGTTTAGCCTGTAAGAATTGGAATACGTCCCTGGTACACCGCGCCGCCGGAAATCCGCATGAAGTACTGCAGGTTCGGCAGGCTCTGGATCAGGCGAGTCGGAATCAACGGCACCGCCTCCAGCTGCTGCGACCGCGTTACCGATCCGGTGAACTCGCCGACATGGCCTTCACTCGCCTTGCTCGTGCTGCTGGAGACGATCAGGTTTCGAATCGCGGTATCCCCCACCTTTTTCGAGAACCACTCAGCCGTGTCGGTATCTTCCAAGCGTAAGATGATCTGGTTGTTCAGGTTCCCCAAAACCTGCAGCATTTTTGCGGCATTCCCCAACTTCGCCTCCAGGTCGGCGCGCGTCTGGAACGCCACGAACGCCTTGAAGCCGGCCCCACGACCCTTGTTCAGAATCTGGATCACCTGCTCGTTGATCGCCTCGGCGATCTCGTCGATGATCAGCACCACCTCAGGCGGCTTGTCGTAGAAGTTGTAGATCGAACCGCACACGGCCGACACGTCGGCCAGGATCATCGACGCGATCGCCTTCGCAACGATGCTGTTGGACAGCGAGTCGAGGCCGATGTGAAGGACCGCCTTCTGGCGAATCACCTTCTCGATCGTCCAGATCTCGCGTTCGTCCTCGAAGTCCTCGACCTTTGGCGCGAGCGTCAGACCGGTTTCTCCCGTGGCGAGCATCTGCAGCAGCGGCAGCGCGGACGCGATGATCCGCATGTAGTGCTCGCGATCGTGCACGTGCGTCGCGATCAGGCCGTCGATCGCCTCGTGTCCGCGATCATTCGCACCAAAGCGGGCCTGGTAGAGCGAGATCATCGAGTCGACGCGCGTGGAGCCCGGCTTGTTCGCGATCTTGACCGTATCGGCCGTGACCAACTCCTCCCAGTCGGTCAGTCCGCTTTCGATGAAGAAGCGCTTGAGCGCCTTCTCGAGCAGCGGGTCGATGCCCAGCTGCGCGTACTTCAGAATCGACCGCAGGTTCGGCTTGTCGCCGATGTACAGTTCGCCGTTCACCGAGCGGCTGATGAACAGGTACGCGAAATCCCGGAACGGCCCTTCCTCCATCAGCTGCGCAATGCGGTTCGGAATTTCGGACGGCTGCGACCAGCTGTCGAGCGGATCAAGACGAATCGACTCCGACGGCTTGGCCTGGTTGTAGTAGAGGAATTTCCGGCCGGCGCGCTCCGCCTCCCGCTTCGCACGCTCCTTCCATTCCTCGTCGTTCTTCGGGTCGATGTCGATCAGTACATCACCGCATCGGATGACCTGTGTCGTGATGACTTCGTATGTACGCGTCTTCCCAGAGCCGGTCGTGCCGCCCACGGCGGTATGACCGCCCATCGCCTTGTAATGGAACGGCACGTAGCCCTTGTTCGCCTCCAGGCCGTGAATCCATGACGCGCCTTGCGGTGTTCGATCCCGGATACTGTCCTTCGGGGCGAAAAGCTTCTCGACCATGTCCTCGAATGCGCGCCCCGCCTTGGTCTTCGGCAGCCACTTCGGCAGCCCGGGGATCTCCGTGCTCGGCATCCGTAAGATGTCGTGCGCCATCTGGCAATGCTTTTGTGTCCACTCGAAGCCGGTGCCGAGATACATTGCGTTGGCCTCGACCCGCATGCGCTCCTGAATCGATAGCAACACTGGTACCGCGAGCGTCGTCAACCATTTCGTCGACAGCCCCATCCGGAACTTCAGCGCGCGCCAGACCTGTCCCGAGCGGAACGTCCACAATGCAAGCGCCACGATCGCGAACGCCCAGCCGTAAGGCATGCCCGAGAACGGAAGAAATAGCAGCGCAACCAGCCACCCAAACGCAGCCCTGACCTCGTAGATCGGCCGAAAGTGGTTGATATAGCCTCTCATGCACCACGCTCCTGAATCAGCTCACCGATACGCGGCGCCAACGTGACTTCCGACGGCTCGTTGGCGAGCAGCAGGCTTCGGCGGCGCATGTGCTCGATCAGGGTGTCGCTCGCGACGCCATAGCTGCCGATGGTCCGTTTCGACAGGACGAGTCCCTGGTCGGTCCAGCGCACCTTCGCCTTCGCCGCCGCGACGTCCTGCTGCAGCGCCGAAAAGAAGTCTACGATCATGCGCGGTGCACCCTTCAGCACCTCATCGAAGTGGTTGCTGCTTGGCGCGGCAGCGGCCGGCTCGCGACGAATCTCGACCGGATTAACGGCGGCGGCCGGCGGCGGAAGCTCGAGCGCCATCTGCCGCGCATCCGGGCCCTTCGGGGCCGTGTGCGCAGCCGGCGCCGCTGGCGTCACCGCCGTCGTCGTACTTTCGAGGGTAGCAGTCGGCAGCGATCCTGAACCAGACGGTGCGCTACCGCCGGCTGCAACGGGCGCCGGCGCAAGATCGGCTGTCGCAGGCTGTGCCGGTGCCGGTGCCGGTGCCGGTGCCGGCGTTGGCGTGGCCGACGCTGCCTCGACCTTCGGCTCCAGTTCCGCCGCCACATGGATAGCAGAGGGAACAGCGAACGTCACCGGCTCGAAGACCGCCTGCTGCGCCTTCCGATCGAAATCCGCAGCCGTCGCGACCGCCTGCCGCACGACCTTGTGGGTCAGCGACTCGACACCCATCGGGCTCTGCGTCGGGTTGATGGCGCCGAATATCTCGGCCTGAACTTCGGAATCGAGTCCGCCGAGCAGCTCGGTGCCGACCAGCGCATGCGCCAGCATGCCGGTCCTCATCCGTTCGACGGGAAGTGGCGTAGCGCGACGCGCCACACGGTAGCTCGCGCCGGCAAGCCAGGGCCCGAGGGCACCGTGGACGGAGGGATTCCAGACCTGGCGGTCCGTCGCGCGCTCCACGTCGAAATGACGATACGGCTCGTCCAGGCCCGAGCAGATCGCCGCGAGGAACACTCCGTAGTTGTATTGCGGCTCGATCCGCCGACGGCGCTCCGACGACAGGTTCGTGCCAAACTTCAGCCCGCCCGACAGCCGCATCGCGTAGAACGCCGTTTCGACTGTCCACCGAAACGCGCCGGCCGGCTCCCGGTACAACTCCGGGCTGAACGGAACGGACGAAAACCAGTCCGCACACCGCCGAACTAGTACCATCCATTTCCGCTCGAACTCATCGCGTGACGACTCGTTCGCACATTGCGCGATGAGGTCGATGCGGCGCGCGTTGCGGGCTGTCAGCTCCGTGGCATCAACTGGCTCGAAAAGTCGTGCGTCCGTCATCAAGCCATACCCTTCGTTGCAAGCTTCGTCAGCCCCTTGATCGCCCCGCCGCTGGCATTCGCACCGCCGCCAAACATCGAAGCGAACTTCGGAATCTCAAACGAGAGGATCAGTACGAAGATCGAAAGATCGAGCGTCAAGGAGCCTGCATACGGCGTCGTCAAGCCTTTCGAGATCGTGTTACTGAATGACGTTGCCAATGTCGCCGTCATCAACCGCTGGAGAATCGCCGCCACCACCATGTACATGCCCGCGCTGACCGTGAAATCGAGCCAGCTCTTGAAATAGCCTCTCGAAAACTCGGACATGCCGAGCGCAAACGCGATTTTTCCCAAGACGATCGCCACCGCCATCTGGATCGTCCCAAGCGAGATGAAGAAGAGGAAGACCAAGGCGGCGACCATCAGCAACGCCCAGGAAATCAGCAATGGCAAAAGATTGATCAGCAGCGCCATGTAGTTCCACCAGTGCTCTGCTTTCAACGCTTCAATCACCGCGTCGAAGATGGCGCCCGCTGACTTCACCATCGCCATTGGCAACGACTCCGCGTCCGTCCCAGATACCGCGACCGCCATTTCATTGAACCACTTGTAGAAGCCAGGCGCCCACTTCCCGTACGACACGTATACCGCCGCAAAGATGCCGAGAATCGCGAGATCTTCGAATACGCTTCCCCAGGCCACGACCGGATCCCGGGTCGCTGCGAACCGAATCCAGGCCAACACGACAGTGATCACGGCGAGGCCGCCGGCCATCTTGTCCGAGTACTTGTCGAGCGTCTTGCTCAGCTCGACAGCGAGATCGATCAGGTCCTTCAGCAGCTTCGTGATCTCTTCGATCGCCGCGGTCGCGCCCTTCGCGACCTCGCCCTTGACATAGCTCGAGCTCCAGCCCGACGGCATCATGTTCTTCAGATCGTCCCAAGTCGACGCTTTCGCGCCGGTGGGCATCGAGACCGCAAGAAAGATCAAGCAACGAATGAGCCACGAACGAATTACGCGGGCACTCATTGTTCGGTGACTCCGTACGCGGCTCGCTCAGCCTGCTGCTTGGAAATGAATTTCTCCGCGTCAGCAGCCTTTTCCTTGTCGTCCTCAACCTGTTGCGCGTCCTTCTGAGCGTCCTTCTGGGCCTTCGCAGCATTCAGCTGCAGGATGTCCGCGTTCTGGCTCGTCACGATGTCGAGGTAGTGCGTGGTGATCTCGGCCGTTGCTTGTTGGGTCGGCGACATCGACAGCTCGGATTGCAGCTCCTGCCGACGCTTTGCCATCTCGTCGGTGTGCTGCATGATGTTCGAGCCCATCTGGAACAAGTTCCGCGCGACTTTGTCGTTTTGCTGGACCAACGTGTTCATGTCCGCGAACCATTGCGCGTTCGACTTGCCCGACCGGGTGACCAATCCCTGCACCTGGGTGACCCATTCACCGCCTTTCTTGAGGTCGCCGTAGAGCCCTTGCAGCGTGCCGACCAGCCCCTTCACCTTGTTGATATCGCCCGTGATCTGGTCATACGCAGCCTTCCACGCAGCCGGATTCAGGTTCTTCGCCTGCAGCAAGTCATTCACCATCATCTGGTACTGGTAGAGGATGTTGGTGTTCTGGTATATCTCGCCCTTGACAGCCTTAGCCGCCGTGATCACGTTCTGCGCAAAGTTCGTCGGGTCGAACACCGTCAGCTGCGCGAACGCGTGTTGGGTAAGGAACATCGAGGCCGCGAAGGCCGCGGCGCGAAGGGTCGGCAAAAGTTTCATCGTGGGCCTTTCAGTCGAGGAATTGAACCGCCGTACGAACGACGCACGGCATCGTGGTTGCGTCTTCCGGCTTTTGCCGGGGTGACGACGGCTGCTGGCCGGTCTGCGGCACCACCAGTCGCATGCGAACGGGCGTCCCGATGACGATGTTGTTGATTTCGTCTGCAGTGAGCGCGAAGAGATCGCGGTACAGCGACTGCACGTTGGGAGTCGGATTGAGCTTCATTCGGTTCCTGTCAGTCGACGGTGGCCATTTCTTGCAGATAGTCTTCGGCCCACGTCGGGGAGCCGGTGGCCAGGTGCTTGTCGAGCGTGCGCTGGGCCGCGCCGTCAGCGCGCAAGATCGCGAGTGCTTCCTTCGGGAATTTGGCCTGCAGCATCCGCGAGTGATCCGGCGTGACCCATAGGTAGTCGCGATTGGGAACGCCCTCGCTGATCATGTCGATCTGGTCGTCGGTCAGCCCAAACACGTCGCGATAGAGGCGCTTGTTGTTCCGGGCATCACGGTTCGGCAGGAAGAAGAAGTTTTGGATGTTCTCCTTCAAGATTTCGAAGTTCGGGACGCGCTCAAGCTGGCTTAGCGATTGAGTCGCCATGACAAGCGTGCCGTTCAGCCCGCGGATCGTCACAGCCCACATTTCCAGACGTGCATAGAAGCGCGGGTACCGGAAGAAGAAGCCGCACTCCTCGACCTCGATGATCGTGACGCGCTTGCCATCCAGCCATTGCGAGATGCGGTAGAAGGCATAGTCCATGAACAGCGCCGCTGCGACCGGGTAACTTTCGAACAGCTCGCCCATCTCGATCGCCAGATCGTCCGAAAGAGAGAACGCGTCTTCGACGTGATCGAAGAATCGGCCGTTCTTCTCTCCCTTCGTCCAGATCTGCAGGCGCTCGCGCAACTCGACGGGCAACAGCGTGGTCAGGAACGAGAGCGTCCAATACTCCCGTTCATAGCCTTGCGCAAGCGTGACGACCCGCTCGTAAATCGTGCGCTGCTGTTGCGGGGTGCAGATAAAGTCCTCGCCGTCGCCTTCGATTGCCATCTGGACCCAGTCCGACACGTACGTGTAGTGCCGAGGGTCGGCCAGCAGGGATAGCGGATTGACCTGTGTCGCGGCCGCAAACTTGCCGGTTGCATCGACGAACTTGCCGCCAGCAAACACCGTCGGGATGCGCGTCGAACGGTTCTTGTCGAACTTGATGCGGCGCGGTTGGAAGCGCCCCGTTTGTGAAACGAGAAAGTTGAGGAAGATGGTCTTGCCAGCGCCGATCGGGCCGACAATCAGCGTATGGGACTTCCCGCTCGGATCGTGCAACGTGACGCGCTGCAAGGTCCGATGACGCGTCGGAAGAAGCGTCAGTGGTCCGACCTTCTGTCCGAGCTGCTGAGTCAGCCATTGATTGACGTCACTCCCTTCCGCAACACCTCGCACGGGCGCAATGTCCGAAACCACCGGCGTTTCGACGAACTGCAGCCGTTTCTGCTGGTCCCACCGGCCGGGCAGCGTCGATGCCCATGCCGCGGCGAGGTTCCGCTTCTCGACGAGCACACCGAAGCCGGCGTTGCCGATGCGGCCGACGATCTCACGCGCGTTGTCGTCGCACTCATCGATCGTATCGCCGTAGACGATTACCGAGATGTTGACGAAGCCGTACTGCTGGCCATCGGCGATCAGGCGCGCCAGTGCGTTCTCCGCCTCCTCGGCGAGGATCTCGCGCCCTTTCTCGTTCTCCATGCTTTCCTTTTTCTCATCCTTCGAGAAAAAGCTCTTCAGCACCTTGACCGGACTGAACGCAGCGACCTTGTAGAACTTGCGCATCTTCTCGATGTAGGCCTGCGCCTTGCTGGTCGACAGGAATCGAAACATCACGCACACATCGAACTCGGCGTCGACGTCGGCGAGGACGTCGAGCGCGGCCTCCTGAAAGCCCATCCACTCTTTCACCGCGATGATCTTCGCGTACCGCGTGCCGTAGGCGGATTCGAACATGATGTGTTCTGCGCCGTACGTCACGAAGCTTTCCGTCAGGTGCGTGTCGAGCATCGTCACGGGGTAACGCACGCGCCGCGGGGGAACCGACGGATTGGCGGTCTGATGGAGGAAGGCGAGCGCGTTCTGCAGTTGGAGCCGCTTCATCTTGAGCCGCGCCACACCACCCTTGAACGCGTCCAGGATCCCTTCGAAGCGCTTGATGTCCGACGCGATCCGCTCCATGTCGAACACGAATGCACTGCGCGCGAACACCATATCCTTGATGGTCTCGAGCAACGCGATCGGGACCGACTTGCCGCCCACCGTGACGTGATAGGCGATCTTCTCGAACAGCTTGTTGATCCCCGTCTCAGGCGTATACGCGAGCGCGAGCGAGTGGGTGTTTCGGAAGTACTTTCCGCTTCCCACGCTCTTCTGGTTGATTGCGTCAACGTGCTGATCCATCGCCGACGCGAAGCGTCCACCGATCTCGCCCCGAACGCGGCGATGCGACATACGCCACCATGCGGTGATTCGATGATCGAAGTTCTTGCAAGCGTGGTCGAGGTTGTCGCGGGCCGCAGAAATCTCGTCAGTGTTCGGGCTGTCCGCATCCACGCCTTCGAACGTGTAAAGCGTCAACAGTGACCCGTCCTTGTTGAGAATATCTTCGGGAGTCACCATCGTCGCCCACGGGGCGATTTCCTGAATCGCTCGACGCTTCGGGTTCGCGCTCATAGCGGCAGCTCCTGATCAAATCCATACGGCCGCCGGAATCGGGCGGCGACATCGGCGGTAGGCAACGGCTCGTGCACATCGGGGTACCGGTTGTAGACGACCAGTACCTCTTTCCACCACGGATCGCTCGACGAAAGCCAACGCAGCACCCAGTGCACGACGATGCCGATCACCAGATAGATCGGCGACATGCTGCTGTAGCAGAGCAACGCCGTCAGCGTGCCGTTGGCGATTGCGAGGCCGCGATCAGCGCCGCCCATCTGGCGCGGCAGCGAAAGCGACCGGCTGACTTTTTTCGGTTCACGCACAGGTGTAGTTGATCTTCAGCTGGTTCTTCACGAGCGCGGTCGCACACGACGCAAAGCCGAGGCCAACGATCACTGTCGACAGCAGTTTCCCGAAATTGCTTTCCGAGTTGGCGATCAGGACGCCACCGACGATGATCAGCACGATGCCGATCCCGAACAGCCACGGCCCACTGACGTACGCTTGAATCAAGCAGATGAAGTTGGCGGCATTGCCCAGGTCGCCCAGGTCAACCGCTCTTGCGGGTAGCGCCACAAACGTGAGAACCAGTGCGATCAAAGTCGAGAGCCGCTGGCCTCGCCCGAACAGATAGCGGGCGGTGTCCACCGCCTTTTTCTTAATCAGCGAACACAACGTTTGAATGTGCTTCTTCATCGAAAAACCCCGTGTGGTTAGAAAACGCGTTCGAGGACGTAGTCCCCGTCTTTGAAACCTTTGATAGCCAGCACTTCGGACACATGGCGTAGCTCGCCCGTGCGACGAAGGTGGATGACGTAGTGGAAGCAATCGGCGATCGCCTTGCGCATGTCGGCGAGCTCCCACCGGCTACCGGGTGGGATGCCCAACATTGCGAGGCTCTCGAGGCGGCTCAGCCCCCCGCGCGCATCGTTCGAGTGAATCGAACCCATGCCGCCGTCATGGCCGGTGCTCAGCGCCTGGATGAAGTCGTACGCTTCCCCTCCGCGCACTTCGCCGACGATGATTCGGTCGGGCCGGAACCGTAGGCAAAGTGCGACGAGCACCTGCGCCGTCACGCCCTTATCCAGATTCGAGAGCAAGCGGACGAGGTTCGGAACCGTTAGCTTCAGTTCCTTCGTGTCTTCGATCGTGATGACACGCTCGTCATCCGGAATCGCGCCGTTGAGTGCGTTGAGGAACGTCGTTTTGCCGGTAGAGGTTCCACCCGCGACCAGGACGTTGGCGCGGCTCCTCACCATTTGGACGAATGCTTCTTCCAGCACCTCGTTCTCAGCGCCCTGGGGGAAGATTGCCCGCTCGGCCTCGCGTCTCGCGTGCACGCGAGAGAACGCCCCCAGCCGGGTGTAGTCGCCCAACGCCAGATTCGTTTCACGATGCCGACGTATCGCGAGCGCATCTCCGTCGATGGCCGTCGGTTTCATCACTGCGGCGATCCGGAGGTTGTCGTGCCCTGCGTTGATGATCCCCTGCGCGGTTCCCCGCAGCGCGGACTTCTCGACGGAGGCCGCGAGCGAATGGATGGCGCCAGTCAATGTCATCGGATTGAACTGGGCGTCCAGACGATGCATCACACCCCGCTCTTCGACCCAGATGTTGCCCGCGTTGTTGATCAACACTTCGGCGACGTTTGGGTTGTGTAGCGGTTCTTCGATCAGCTTCAACGACTCGAAGAACAGCTTCACAGCGTTCTCTTCGAGTCGTGCGACCTTCAGGAAGGGACTTTCGGCAATTTCAGACATGCAGCTATTGTTCAAGCTGGCACATCCGCCAATCGCCCGAAAGAATGGCTAAATTGAGCAGCTTTCGCGCGCCCGACGGACTGCGTCGGGACGCGCTCAATGCGCGGTACCGCGCGCAACCGGTTGAGGGGGCAAACCCGAAATGCTCCAGAAAAACGTATAGCTTTCTCCCCTTTCTAATCTGCACACCGATGGCATGCGTTTGCGAAGGACGAAAAAAAACCCGGTCACGAGGACCGGGTGTGTTTCAGGAAATAGCGCGCCATTGCAGCCGCTCAGCAGACGACTTCGATCGTCTCGCCGAACGGTGCCCGCCGCGCTCGCTTCAGCGATGTCGTCGACGCCCATAGAACCGGGTATGCCGGCTCTGCGGTGGGAAACGTACCCTCCATGTCGGTCAGGTACACGAGAAACGCCGGTTCGATGTCCTCGCCTGTGACCCGTTGAAACGGATCGATGAACGAGGTGCCACCACCGCCTTTCAGCGGCGCTAGCTCAACCGGTTCACCGCGCTCGAATATCTGAACCTGGGTCACGCGCTCGTCGCAATCCATCACGATCAGGCGCCGCGGGCGAACCGCATCGGCGACGGCCAGGATTTCGGCCGCAAATTGCGCCTGCGTTTCATCCCAGACGGAACCGCTGGCGTCGCGCACAAACACTGCGTCGCCAACTACCGGCTCGTTCAGCGACGGCAGATACATCCCGAGGTGCAAGTAGCGACGATTCGGCTGCGCCCACGTATAGTCGGTCGGCGCCGCGTCCTGCGCAAAGCGATGGAGAAGTGAACGCCAGTCGACCACCGCCGCGACAGATTGCTCGACAGCGGCCTGTAATCCGCCGCCGAGCTTGCCGCAGGCCTGCGCAGCCTTGGCCGCCTGCAGCACGGCCACCTTCCACTCCGCCGCTTTCGCCGCCTTGTCAGGCCCGGCATACTGCCGGACTTCACCGCACGACGCTGCCGGGCCACCCGCCTTGTCGTCGGAGGGTCCCGGCGGCTGCGAGCCGGGCGAACCTATCGGTTTGCCCGCCTTACCTCCCGACGGCGGCTCGCTTGCCTGCTTGCCGCCTGGCTGCTTCGCCACTCGGCGTTTCTCATGCGAGAGGATGCCGTACACCTCTTCGGCCGACATCCCCTTGAAGCGGTGATCAATGAGCGCGCCCGACGGAAGCTGCATCCCTGCAGCCTCCACCATCAGATTGACGACGTAATCGCACGCCTCGTTCCAGCCATCGGGGTCGCGATCACCTTGTCGCCAACAGTGCCCGCCGGCTACGTGCCATACCTCATGGGCGAGCACGCCACGGACCTCCAAGTCGTTCAGGCGCTCGGCATAGGTCGGGTTGTAGCCCAGCGTCTCTCCGTCCGTCCAGAACGTCTTGCAGCTCAGGTCTTCGCGGACTTTGAGCCGTAGCGCCAAGGTGCCGATGAACGGATGGTCGAGCACCAGCGCCGTGCGCTGCTTCGCGATGCGTGAGTCCATGACGACCTCATGCAGCGGCGAGGAACGACAGGCCCGTCTCCGACTGAACCGGAATCTGGTCAGTCAGCGGCGCCGCCGGCGCGCCGCCCATGAAGGCGGCCATCAAGCCCTCGATCTCGGTCGCCTTGCTGGCAACCTGCGACCGGAGCACTCGCGACTCCTTCAGATCCGCTCCGTTGTGCGCTGCGAGATGCTGCTTCGCCTCCGTGAGGATGTGCGCGAGCTTCGGGTCGTCGCTGAAATTCAGCTTCGGCAGCAGGTCGCACAACTCTCGCACATGGTTCGCGACGTCGAGACGGACGTTCCCGGTCGCGTACAGGCGAGACGCCATCGTCGAAACGGCCTCGTACAGCCGCCCGACCAAGTCGTTGTTCGCGGTCTGGATCGATGCCATCGCGTGCTCGTCGATCTCCGTGCGCAACGTGGTCAGGACATCGCTCGGCAAGTCAACGCCGAACTGGCTGGCGTCCGGGAATGGCAGCACAGAGAGCTTGACGCCGAACTTGCCCTTCAGCTCGGCCAGACTCGGGTAGTCCGCCTCGTTGTACAGGGTGTTCATCTCCGCCCTCGCCTGCTCCTTCAGGTCGAGGTAGTTCGTCAGGAAGATCGACACGGCGAGATCGAACTCGTCTTTCATCGCACGCAGCCGCTCGGCCAGCTCCATATAGATCATGGTCGGCAGCAGCCGCACGCCCAGCTGGTCGTACTTCAGCGTCCGGCTGTAGTAGTGCGAGCGGATCCGATTGCCGATCGACACCACTTCGGCGTAGCTCGGCGCGTACTCCGGCAGCAGGCGCTTGTTGAAGCGCCCGATGCCGCGCGCGTGATGGCTTTTCTCGACCTCTTCGGTGACCTTCCCGTCATAGCGACGGGCAACCCACGTAGAAATCGTGACCGACGAAAGCATGACCTTGGATTGCAGATCGGTAATGTTCATGAATAGCTCCAGACAGACAGAAAATGGCGAGACGAAAAAAAAGCCACGGACCGGAATCGGCCGTGGCAACAGGGAAAGGCACTACAGGGCTTGAAGGCGGCTATTCGCCGCGGATGATCTTGCCGATCTCACCGCCCTGCGCACGGATGAACGCATGATGGTTCTGCAGATCGGGCGTGCGCGCGATCGAGTCACGGACCAGCACCGCCGTGAACTCCCGTTTCCCCGTATCGGCGAGCCGGTCTGCATACTGCAGAACTCGCTCGAAGTTGCCATCGCTCGCCTTGTGCGCGAGCGCCGCAGTGAGGGCGTACAGGATGCTCGGCTCGTCCGGGATTGCGCCCCGGCTTGGGTCCAACAGGATCGCGTCGACCGACGGCAGAGCGCGGTAGATCGAAAGAAAGCTGATCAGCTCGGCACCGGCACCTTCGCCGACCGTCGCGCAAATTGCGTCAGGCAGCAAATCAGCCGAGACAGCCGGCATCGTCTTCGCGAGAAATCCCCACTTCCGGGGACTTGCCGACGCGACGATATCGCGGCTGCTGCGCGCCTCCCAGAGCAGGTCCGGTCGGAAGCGAAGGAACGCGATCAGCTCGGGCGGAACGTTCTGCCGTACCGCCCAAGTCGTCCAGTCATCGACAGTGGCTTCGAGCTCGACGACCGCCGCAAAACGCGAGATCAGCGGATCGAGGATCCCGCTGACACCCGCGTTGTCGCTGCGGCGATTCGTTGCCGCGACGAACGTGACGCAGTCGGGCAACTGGTGCTCACCGATGCGGCGTGCGAGCAGCAGCTGCATCTTGGCCGCCTGCACCGCCGGCGAAGCCTGCCCGAGATCGTCGAAGAACCAGACCAGTGGACGCGCCGCCGACAGCGCCCGCTCGAGGTCGCCAAAGGGCAAGAATCGGGCATGCGTGCCGTCGGCCGACGGAAACGGCAAACCCTTCGAGTCGGTCGGATCTTCGACAACCGGGTGACTGATGAGCAGGTCGTGCTCCGCCTCCTCGGTGGCAGCTTCGACGATGTCGGATTTGCCAATACCAGGCCGGCCGGTAATCAGCACCGGAAGGCGCTTCGGAATGTATGTGGCGAGCAGCTGGGTGAGGCGTGCGGGAGAGAGTTTCATGGGGACCTTGAATGAAAGAGCCCCACGGGAATCGCGCCCGGCAGGGACGTGACCCTGCGGGGCGATTGGAGATGCTGCGATGCGGCGATTCGATGCGTCCTGAGACGCGAGTTGATGCCTACGAACGAGCGCCGATGAGCGCTGCGGCCTGCGTCGACGTCAGCGATGATCGCGGAACGCACGTGGCGCGGTTCACGATCATGACACCGTAGACGTCGGCGAGAACCCGGGCCTCGGCACAGAGAACGATCAGCTCGTCGGGCCCGGTCGGCGCCGGCGAGCGGTTGCGCCATACATTGATCGCCACCTCGATCTCGGCGATCGACACGGCATCAGGTGGCAAAGGATTGGAAGTTTCAGATTGGTTCACGAGTGACCTCGGAAGTGTCGCCCCGTGAAAGACGCCCGGCGGGACGTGATTCCCTGGGGCTGGAAGTGGCCGCATTGCGGCGGATTCGATGCGTCGGTGACGCGGTGAGTAAAGCCAGTGTAGGAGCCGCCATCCTGCGTGCAGGCCGGAAAGATCGAGAAATTTACGGGGCTTAGAGACCATCCCGTTCCGAATGGACGAAAAAAAACCGGCGCACGTGGCGCCGGTTGTTCAATGTCGGGTGGCGAACCACCTCTTACGTCCCAAGCAGGTCGCCCTGAACGTTCACCATCGGAAGGACTGCATCACGGATCTCAGCGTCGCGCTCACGCATCCGTCGGGTTCGCTCCTCGCCGACACCGTTGTGCTTTTCGACCACATAGATGAAGTACAG
The DNA here is from genome assembly GCF_003858025.1 of Burkholderia sp. Bp9004. Lineage (NCBI taxonomy): Bacteria > Pseudomonadati > Pseudomonadota > Betaproteobacteria > Burkholderiales > Burkholderiaceae > Burkholderia > Burkholderia sp. Bp9004. Next base: position 41,674 of record NZ_QTQD01000010.1, read on the forward strand.
TGGCGTTGCCGGTCCGCGCCACGCACTCCATTCGGCCATGATTCGCGCTCGGATCTCCGGCTCGCACGCGAAGTAGGACGCACGACCGGCGCGCCAATGTCTCGCGTCGAGATCGCGCATCACCTGCTCACTCTGGCGCGCTCTATCGATTCTCAGCGCCTTCTCCGCGTCGACGTCGGTCTCGGGTGCCGGCGCGAGCTGATCTGCGAACAGCGGGCAGTCACGCTCGAGCTTCCGAGCAATACGTTTGTGCCGATTGAGAAACGCCTGTTCCTTTCGGCGGGTCCAGACGTAGTCCCCGTACCGCACGGTTCGATCGAATCGCATGTTTCGCTCCTCGATCAAGCCGCGAGCAACGTGAGCCGCGACCGCGCATAGTCCAGCGTGCCGTTCTTCGCGTGGAGTGTCCGCCCTTCAGTCGAACCCGGCTTCGCCAACGCGTATCGCGTCGCCGCACCATGGCGAAAGCTCCGGATCTCCGAGTAGCCGTCGGCGATCGCCTGGTCAACGTGCTCGACGCCCGTGATCAGCACGTTGTCGTGCGTGCGGTACCGGGCGAGGCCTGCCTGTTTCTTCGCGTCGTTGGCGGTCTCTTCGGCGCGACGGTGCGCGCGGGCGGCGTCCTGCTTTGCCTCCCACTCGGCTTGTGCCGCCTCGTCATAGCCGCAGAACGCGAAGATCGCACGCCGCCGGCGCGTCGAGTTCAGGCCGCGCAATGAAACACCGAATTGCTCGCGCAATACACGCTTGCTCTGGTCGTTCCAGCCGGCCGCGTGGTCCAGGACTGACAGCAAAGCGCCAACGTTACGCGCCTCAACATCGGCGGCAAACCGGTTGGCCCCTTCGAACGTCATGCGGCCTCGCTCCAGCTTCGCCATCTCGACCTGCAGGTTGTACTGCCGCAGCGAGATCCGCCCCTTCTGTCGGTCGGCTCCGAGCCTGTCCAGCGACTTTTTCAGGACGGCGTCCCCGATCAGATCACGCAGGCGCTCGGCTACGGGCGACATCGCGGAGCCGACGTCCACCGGACGCTGGTACTGTTCGGGAAGATCCGGCTTGTCGACGAGGCCTGCGGCGAACAGCCGGTCGTCAACCTCCACGTAGGAGATACCGGCCGGCGCGGACTGCAGCGCGGCGACGATACCGGCACCGAGCTCGGCGTCGATCTGCCTTTTCTCGTGACGGTAGATCGCCACCGCGGACTGCATGACGTCGTACGGGAGCGTGTTGCGCAGAACAGGCACGTCCAGGAGAACGGGGAACCACTGCAGGTCGTACTGGAAGCGCTTAGCGTCGCCACGGTAGTCCGCCAGCACCGAATCAGGAATCGGCCGATCCAGAAACAGCGCATAGGCCACATGAACCTCGTGCCGGCCGTTTACCCCGCCTGAGAGCGGGAGTCGCGGCCCTTGCGACGTGAAGCCGAACAGCGCGTTTGCGACGCGCTCACAGACATCCGGCAGGTGGAAGCGCCGACCGGCGCCACGCGCGGCCTCGACTTCGGCCTCGAGTTGCTCGCCGGACAGCATCCATGCCGGTTTCGTCGCCAGCTCGAACATGAACTGGAAGACCTCCCAGCGCTTGCGCGTGACTTGCCAAGGCTGCAGTTGTCGCCCGTCCCGGCTAAACCAGCGGTTGCGGATCTCCTCGAAAAGCGCGGTGAAGATCGCTTCGGCCGTGCCTGGCTGCCGAACGGTCAAGATCCCGTTGTAGCGCAGGATCGGCAGCGGAGAGCCGCCGCACGTGAGTGAGATCTCGGTCGTTTCGTACGCGGATAACGCTGCGTCGTGAAAAAACACGTGGAATACGTGTGCGAGGGTGTCGACGTGGATCGAGGCGTCAGGAGTTTTGATCGTGTACATCAGTGGTTGTCCTTGCGAAAAGGGGCAACCACCCCATCCGGGCAGTTGCCCCGGATTGGGAAAAATTGAAGGTGACTCGTCAGTCGATGTTGAGCAGGTTCGATACCACCGCGGCAACGGCCCAGCCATGGGAACGCGTCAGCGTCTTGATGCGAATGAGCGGTTGAGTTCGCCAGTGGCTGACGCCCAACGCTGCATCGAGCCAAACTGTGTCGAGACGGACAATCCACCCTTCCGACTGACCCCGCTCGATCGACACGCAGCAACGCCGCTTATTCTCGCCAGCAGCCGGCCATTTGGACCATGGCTTTCGACCAAACACGGCCTCGTTTGCATACATAGACCGATTGGCAACGAACACCCATTCCGGCTCGAGCTCCGTAGCACGAAGAGAGTCCTCGATGTATCGAGCAACCTCCTCGACCGTCTTACCTTCGAGTTCAAACGCGTCCTGCGACCGCGATACCGGCCGCTCCAGTACTTCAGACATGGAAACCCTGAAAATAAAAAGGGCCACACCGAAAGGTGCAGCCCTTGATTGATAGGCGGCCGCCCAGATGGGCGACCGTCAGTTCGATTTAATGCGTGTGGTGCCGCAGAGAACGACGTTGGTCGCGCTCCGCCTTACGACCGCGTTCGCATGCGACGATGCCGTAGCCGCAGAACACCAGCGTCAGAAGCAGTGCAACAGGACCGAAGTACATATTCATTCTCCGTTCATGGAATCCATGCCTACGACATAAGTTACCACACCGATCACGACCAGTGCTGCAACGTTCATCGCCGCCCAGATCGAGAACTCCGAGATGGCGTGCACGTAGCCGACCACACCGACGATCGACGAGACCGTCAGCGTATGGCAGAACCGCCCGAACTGCTGCCGCTGGTCCTTGGACCAGGATGCGCGAACCAGTCGCGCGCCCAGCCGGGACCGCGGCGAGGCGGCCGGCGGCTCTACCGAGACGACAGCAAAGCTGTCGACCGTCGATTGAATGAGCTTTGCCTCATTCCCATCCCAGGATGCGGTGATCACCGGCGGCGATTCACTCTCATGCACGACCGCCAGGAAAGCACGAACACGGGCCGAAACATAGACCATGCCGAGTTCCGCGTCATAGGACCCGCGATCGATTATCGAGATCCCCGAGGGGTACTCGATGCAAACGTCGACGAATTGCATCCCGCCCCCTATCGCCGGTCGTTATCGAGACCATCCACGAGCCGCAGGCCGCCAAGCAACGCCTGGTAGCCCTCGTCCGTGTCGAGCTGCGTGAGCGGCACGACGTTGTCACCGCCGCCCGACAGGTCGCGGTGACCGCGCCGGGTGCGAAACGACACCGCGACATGCTGGCGCGATGTCGAATCCGCAATCTCAAGCATCATCCGACTGGTGCGCAGGGTGACGCGGCAGCCGCGGCCGGCCTTCGCCGGCTCGGCTACCACCTCGTGCTCACCTGCTCGCAACCGCAGATCGCGCGCAACACGATGCAGCATCCGCGTCGCATGGTGGGTCAGCGCAGCGTCGGACGCAACGCCACCCGCGCGCCGGTCCGCGTACAGAACTTTCGGTACCTTGAACATCTTGCCCTCGGAATAAAAAAAGCGAGGCCCCAAACGGGAACCTCGCTATGCAGGAAGAAGCCGGCCACTGCCGGCGAATGAACGGCTCAGCGCGTGATGCGCATGCCGGAAGAACTGCTGACGAGCATCACGCGATCGCCAGGGGCGAAGCGCTGCTCGTCGGACTGAACGACGACCAGCGTGCGGCCGGACACCGTGCGCACGACGACCTCAAGGCCAGCGTGGCGCGCGAGCGATTCCGACAGACGCTGCGACACGTAGGCAGCGCCGGCACCAGCAAGCGCGCCAGCGATGTATCGGCCGTTGCCGCCGCCGATCGTGCGGGAGCCGAGAAATGCGCTGACACCCGCGCTCAACAGTGATGCCAGACCGGAACGGTCCGACTCGTTGCTGATCGTGACGCCGCGCACGCTGACGACCGTGGCCGCCTCGATTTCTCCCGCGCGCTGAACGTCGTAGCGCTGGTAGACATCGGGCGAACCGAAGTCATACGAAGCGCACGCGGTCAACGAAGCGAGGAGCAGAACAGAGATGAGAAGCTTGAACATGACGATTGCCTCAAAAAAGAGGGCAATCGCCCGTCAGGGAAATTGCCCTGACTGGGAAGCCGACGTATGGTCGGTGAGAGAAATACGCACGGACAGAGCCGATGCGAAGGGGTCGATGCGCAGACGCGCGGGAAACAGGATCAGTGTAGGCCGGCGTGCCGCCATCACCCGCCGGAATCGTCGAGAAAACTGCCCCGCTTTCCTCTGGACGAAAAAAAAGCGCCTGCCCGATTACTCGGGAGGCGCTGGTATCAGAGAAATTCAGTTTGCCTAGATGTATCCTGCGGCCCGGCTGAAATCGAGATTGCCGGGCCCTTCGTAGATAATTTCGACGTCGATGGCAAGACATTGACCACCTGCAAAGTCGAACCTATCGCCCGCCTTGATCGCGGCTATTCGGTCCGCTGTCTTACCGTAAACGACGAACCCCCATCGCTCCCCCTCGGCCATGCTGAACCGTGGGAACTGAACCGCACGCTTGAAGCGTATCACCGCGTGCGGCAAATCAACGTCCCGCACGGTCTCGGTACCCGAGCGTCCCATAAGTAATGCTCCTCGAACTCGGGCAGCGCCCAACGGGCTACCACCCGTTGGATGAAAAAAAAGCCGCCTCGAAGCGAGGCGGCAAATTCAAACTGCTGCCGTCGCTTTCCGGCTCTTGCGAGCCTTCGGCTTTTTCGGCGGGGGCGCCTCGTAGCCGAAGCGCGCCCACGCGGCGGGATCAATCGATATCGGGCTTGTGCGACCTGTCTCCAGGTTCACAAAGCTGCCCGAATACTTCAGCGACCCCGTCCTGTAAAGCGTCCAGAGCAGGTTGTAGGCCTGTACCGAGATCGCCTGATTGATGACCAGGGACTGCTTGCGCAGCGCATCGGCCATCGAGCAGGACGGTGTGTCGTCGCCCCTGTCATTCTTGGCATTCAGCAGTTCCGGGAACAGATCGCCCACGTGGGGCAACCGGTCGTGCCGGGCCTTGCCGAACTCCCCGAGAATGACCTGACCACGATCCGTCTCATTGCCGCAGTCGAGGTAGTAACGACAACTCCCGCGCTTCGCTGCCTGCACGATGGCGTGCCGCGCGCGACGTGAGTCGACGCAACCCACCACGATGTCGGCGACGATCCGCACCGACGAATCGACACGCCGCGGCTCCGCAACCCAGTTGGTTCCCATCAGGTTGTTGAGCCGGTTCACGAGCAGCAACGCCTTGTAATGCCCGACGTCGTTGGGATAGAACCCCTGCCGCCCGACATTCGTCTCGCTGACAGTGTCGTCGTCGTACACCGTGCACTCGATCCCGCCAGGGTGGCCGAGCTCGATCATGGCGTGATGCAGCCGCGCGAGACTGGGAAGAAATGCGCTCCCGGTCCCGCCGGCTCCAACCACCACAACGCGCCACGGCCGGCGGAGCATGTCGGCGGGAATACTATGAGTGATCACCTCGCTCATCACACCCCCTCCATTGTCAGCGCCGCCGCCCACGTCTCGGGCGCGCGTTCGAACTTCTCGAAGATCCCCTTCGCGCAAAGCCGCAGCGCGACGGACGGCGTACGATCGCAATGGCCCAGCACGAGCGCAAACTTCACGTCATGCTTGTCATCCTGATTGTCCGTGCGCGAGAAGAACGCCGGGCTCGTGCCATGGGAATGGCAATCCACCACCAGCCATTCGCCGTCTGCCAGTCGCGGCCGCTCATAGACCAAATGGCCCGGCCCGTGCGACAGCGAAGGCAACGCAACGATACGGAACTCACTGATCACGCTGTTCCAGACAATCCACGCGCCGACCTCGTTTGGCAACGCCGCCCGGGCCATCGCATGAAACTCCGCGACGAGCGCGGCCGGAATCTGCCCGCACAAGAGCGCCGTCGTCTCTTCGACCTTCCCGTACGGGACAGCTGTCGAGACTGCGTACTGCGCGATGCGACGCACCACGTGGACCCAGGGGCGCAGGACTTCGAGATAGACGCCATCAGATGCGATGAGCAGGCGCTCACCCGAACGCGTCATCGGGACAACGGCCTCCCGCGACGGAACCATCACCGACGGGAAGGACTGCTGGAGAACGGTATCGAGCGGATTCATGCGCCCCTCCCGACTTGCCCGTTGACCAGCTGCTCGAGCGTCCGCTTCATCGGCACCAGCGCGTTGAGCGGAAACGTCTCGCCGAACTTGCCGTCGAGCATGTCGCGCCAGAACGCGTACTCGCCGTCCTTGTACTCGATCCGTTTGCCGCCGGCGTTCGGATGCGTGAAGGCCGAATCGAAGAACCCGGCTTCCCAGCCATCGATCGACGCCACATCCACACGCTTCGGAACCTGCGCACTGCCGATGCAGATCCGGCCCATGTCCCAGGTGTTGAAGTACGGCGGTTCGAACAACGGCGTCTCGCGAACGGGGCGATCGCTGCATGCCACCGCGAACACGCGAAAGCCCTGATTCGAGGCCTGGAACACCAGCCCCGGATGCGGAACAACGGCGCTTCGCTTACCAAGGTTCTCGCATTCGAAGAACACCCGGCGCATCGCTGGCGGACACCACCACGTGACTGCTTCAGGCGACACCCCGAGCACCGTCGCTGGCAAAAACTCCGCCCGCGGTGCGACGTGCTCGGCGAGCTGCTGAAGCGTTTGAACAAGCACCTTCCGGTCGAGCGGCCGACCGGCGCCAATGACGGGTCGGCCGCTTTTGCGGTCAGCGATGACAGCGTGGGCTGTCGCAAAATGCGCACCATCCTTGCCCGTATAGAGCAACAACGCTTGCGACAACGCGACATCCGAACCGGTTCTGCCGGCCGAGATTCCAGACATAACACACTCCTTTAAGTGGGTTGACTCACCAGCGCAAGAAGCCGGTCAAGGTGAGTGAGAATTCGAAACGCCAGTGCCAGGTCGGCGTACTGGCGGCGGATAGCCTTCGGGGTCGACGCCAAACGGGAAAATCCGCTGTAGGTCGTCGCATCACCGGATTGGGATTCATTGTCGAAATGACAATCGAGAAGGTCGCCGACAAACTGGTTGTCCTCAACGATCACCGAGCAAAGCGCGTAGGCAGGATTTGCGGCGTAGTTCACGTGAAGCAGATCTCGACTACGGCTGCGGCGCATCAGCGCGCGGAGCTTGAGCACCTCGGTGCAGACGCGCCTAGGCATGCCCCTGCTGCGAGCGCGAAGACGCATCAGCTCTGGGTCCGTCAGGGCGCTTCGATAACGCCACTTACCGCCGCTAAACACACACGGATCAGCGTCGTCCGGACAAAGCTGTGGCCGAACAACTGACGGCAGATACCCAGAACGGGTTTCGGTGTCGTCGTCGAACCGTTCCTTCAGCGCTTCGTCCGCATCCGTGTCTGAAATGTTCGGATCGCCGTCCCAGTACCAGCACGAAAATTCGTACATGAACCAGTCTGGCAGGCGGATGAACATCGTCCGGGCCGATGCGCGGTACAACGCGGCCATCATCGTCCGGAAGAGCAACGGGTGGGTCGACCGCAGTGTCTCGATCGCCCCTTCAAGCGAGTAAACCCACTCATCTTCAAGGCAGAACCCGAAGAACAGTGGTGTCGAGTCGTCATCGTTGTTCCCGTTACCGAGGCCATCGAGAACATCGCGAACTGCGTGCGCGTCGAACAGACGCGGCGCGAATCGGAGCCGGGAAAGAAGCCCATACTGGCGTCGCGTCCACGCATGAAACGCCTGCTGGAACGCGTCGCCGGCGTCGGCCGGATCCTGAACATCACCTGCGCGCAAAGGCCCATACTGGAAATGCTTCAGGACCAAATCCGACAGGTTCACGTCTTCACGCCACTTCAGCCGAACCGCCCCCGGCACCTCCGTCGAGAAGGACGGAAGCGTCAGAAGATCAGCGGCAAGTCGACGTCGGGCAGGGGCAGCGCGTGGCGGTTGCCAGCCCGCGGCCGAGCCAGCTGCGATGCTTGAATCAGGGAGTGCAGGATCGAAGAACATTTCCGCATTTCCTCGTCATATAAAAAAACCGGCCTTTCGGCCGGTTCCTGTTGGTTGAAGCCACCATCCGGATCGGACAGGGCTTTGAGCAGAACGCGTTTACGCATGGGCGCCCTTGGCACCCGCCGCGCGGACGAATTTGTAGTGCGCCACCCCGCCCTTCATTTCCGGGCCGTCGACCGCAGCGGTCGTCAGTTCGGGATACTGGGCGGTGTAGAGATCGCGTACCTGGTCAGGCGAGAACGTCGGACCGGGATCCAAAAGCGCCATGCCGTTGTAGGTGAACTCGCGAACCAATACTGCGATGCTGATCGACATGGTTCACCTCACAGGAGCAACGACGACAGATCCGTGCCGGCCGGCTTCTCGTCGGCCGGGGGCGTCACCCCGGGCGCGGCGGCGGTCGGTCCGGCCCCTTCCTCATCGGCATCAGCGTCTTCGTCCACAGCCGCATTTGCGGCCTCAGGCTTCGACGCTTTCGACAATGCCTTCTGGGCCTTCGTCGCCTGCGACTGCTGCTGGGCCTCGAGGATCGCATTGGTCGCCGCCACCTGATCGCCGAGCGACTGATGCGCAGCGGTAAAGCTGCTGATCGCCGCTGCGAAGCCCTCGTCGAGCTCTACGGCCGTCGCCCTCAGGATCAACGGCTGTCGCAGCATCGCGTCCTTGCCGCCTGCCGGCGTCAAGAACACGACGATGTTTTCGCCGTCCATCGTCAACGACAAGACGAGTTTTTCCGCGGAACGAAGTAGCGGTTCGAGTGCTTGAAACATTTGAATCTCCAAAAAAATATGCGCCGCTCGAGGCGGCGCAGAATGTCGATGCGACTCGGCCAGGGGCCGCCCGCTGCTTAGAACTTGAGAACCTTCAGGAGCTTGCCCTCGTAGGTGAAACCTTCGACGGCGAGCAGCGCCGTGATGACTTCGGCCTTCGACTTCGAGAAGACTTTCTTGAAGTTGTCGCCCATCGCCGCGCGCAGCCCGAGCTCGTCTGCGATCACCATCATCTCGGCCTTGGTGACGAGGTCCAGGAACTCCTTGTCGAGCTTCCAGTACTGCGTCAGGTCGAGGTTGTGGTGCTTACAGAGTTGCTTGAGATACGTGACGTCGAGACCTTCAATCGCCGCGACAAACATGCCGGTGACCAGCATCGCAGCCTGCTCATCCGACGTGGTACAAGCAAGAAGAAGAGCCTTCGGGAGATCGGCCGCAGGAGCCTTCTCGTCCGTCACCTTTTCGTAGACGGATCGGAAAACTTCGTCCTTGATCTGACGCGCATAGCCCGCGAGGACGATTGCGATCAGGTACTGTCGAGCGAGCGCCGCATTTTTGCCGACGTCGCGCCGAAGTGCCTTCCGCCACAGCGCCTCACGGTATTGCTTCACCCGGTCGGATTCGGCGACCACGGTTACCGCTGCCGGCGCGGAGGCATCGGAGCTCGATGCACTCTTGCCCGCTGCTTTAGTCGGAACAGACGAACCTTTGGCGTCAGAGGTCGCGGCTTTCGCCGCCGCTTTCTCAGCCGTGATCCGGTCCGCAACTTTGCGCATATTGCACACAGTGTCGAAGCACTGGCCGCGGAATGTCTTGCCGAGAGAATCCGGTAGCCCGCTGACCGCAACGCCGTAGTTCTGGCAGCCGTGGCACGCCTTCGCCTGCTCGGCTCCAACGCCGTTCACCCCGTCGACTGCGAGTTGAACCCGTGTGTGATTGTCGCCAGCACGCACGATGCGCACGGTCGGGAACTCGTCGCGCAAACCCGCGGCCGTGACCTCGAGCTGCTTGTCCGTCTTCCCGTTGTAGCACTGGCGATTCGTGCAGTTACCGGTCGCGATCGACTCGCCGAACATCTCGGATTGCATCGCCGAGTTGTGCGGGCACGCCGCGCAATCGGTCTTGTCGAAGATCGCGGCGGCCAAAGAGCATGCCGCACTCTCGACGAGCTTTCGGACGTCGGTCACGGACTTCTTCTCGGAGATGATCACCGGAAGCACGCGATCCTGATTTTCCTTGGACAGCGCGGCAAGCAGCTCCGCGTGACCCAGAAGGATCTGGCGCGTGTTCAGAGCGATGAGGACTTCGTTACTGCAGTTCAGCAACGCGAGACGGCTGTTGAGCGTGGGAAGGCTCCAGCCGATCCGCCTGGCAGCCTCTTCGCGATCCCCTTGACAGCGGCCGAGAAGGCGCGCCGCCTCGACTGCCTCGTCACCGGGGGACATGTCGTCACGCTGGATGTTCTCGGTGAAGGCGATTTCTTCCGCCTCAACCGGATCCACGTCTTTGACGTTCACCGGCATGTCGTAGTCATCGCCGCGCGTCTCGAGCGCGGCTTTGTACCGACGGCCGCCGGCGATGAGTTCGAAGAATCCGTCGTCGAGGGGACGGACGATAACCGGCGTATCAACACCGCGCGCCGAGATCGACGCCTTCATTTCGGCCATCTTGGCGTCATCGAAGTACGTGCGAGGGTTCCGGCCCAGCTTGATGCGTCCGAGCTTGATAGTAGGTTGCTGCAGAGGGGTTTGTTGCATGGCAGGTTCTCCGAAGAGGGAACCTGCCCCCGATCGGGAGTGGTTCCCGATGGGGTTGGAAAGGAATGCCGGCGGCGCCGGCTGAGTCGATGCGTCAGAGACGCGGTAGATGAAGAAAAGATACCGCTTGAATTTTCGGGAACTCGGCGGAAAGCCCGTAAGAACGCGCTAGCTTTCACCGGTTGCCGGTTGCGGCACCCGCAGGGACTGAAGGAAAAAAAAGCCCGATCGAACGATCGGGCCTTGGTGTAAGAGGATGTCGCGCTACCGCGCGTCTTAGAAGAGGGCCAGCTGATCGACGGCCGCAAAGATACTGGCCCTCGACTGCTCGACAGCGTCGTCGAAGAGATCGCAGAGGGTATCGGCAGGAGGCAATGCCGCGACCGCCGGCACTTCGACGGTCGTTGCCACGGCGACCTCACTATCGAACATCAGGTCATCGTCCGGTTCCTGCTTTGCGTCGGCGTCCGGAGCGACCGCGCTCCGGTCCAGCGCCAATACTTCGCGCAGAGCATCTGCCTGCCTGCGCTGCCGAAGCTTCGCCCGCCAACCGCCGAGAATATGCGCCGGGGTGTACCACATGCCCCACACTTCCCCGGTGAGTGCATTCCCATGCACGACAATCGCTGGGATATGCATCATCGACAGCTGCAGGTACGTCATATGGACGCAGCGTGCATCGATGTCGATGCACGTTGCATGCATGGTCTGCTGATAGTTCTGGCCGATCGACAGCAATGCATCTGCCGTCGCGATCACCATCCCACCAGCACCACATGCAGGCTCTTGCATCCGCATGAACCCCTCCTGCTCTATGACCTCGCTGCGGCTACCGATCGAGATGCCGGCCATCAACCGAGAGACGCAGTAGGGCGTGAAGAACTGTCCGGCCCGGTCGTTGCCGATGTCCAGCATCATGTACGTCTCGCCAAGCACGTCCGTCAGGTTTCCTGGGCACGGCAGCGCGCCCGGAGGAAGGCGGTCGTCGACGCCAAGCCGATGCTCGAACGAGAGTGTCAACTCCGCGAACATCCTGGCAAACAGTTGCAGCTCTTCGGCTTTGTATTTTCCGACTATCTCTAGGTAGCGCTTTTCCCGCGGTCCAAACTGCGGCCTGTCCACGCTGTTGCTCAATGCGATAGCGGATATCTCGACGAAATCCGCAAACACAGTATTGATCTGATGGGCATAGCCAAACTGCTTGAGCAGCTTCACGAGTTCAGCCTGATGGGGATCGGCTGCGCGTGCAAACTTTCTTTCCGCGCTCTTTCGGCTCATACGACGGCCTCCAGCGTACGGACGGTTGAAACGGACATGGTGCTCTCCAGATTGATGACGGGAGAGCACGCCCGACGGGAGTGATCCCGTAGGGGTGAAGTTGATGGGCCGCGCGCGGCCGTAGGTCGATGCGTCGTAGACGCGGTGGTTGGAACGGATGGTAAAGCGTGATGCCCAAACTGGGGGCCCGAAATGCCGTCAGGTTCGGGCACGCTTTCGCCACGGTGGCCAAGCAGCCGAGATACCCACAATTACGCTGCACAAGCTTGTGGATAAGTCGCGGCCGCCCAAGCCTAGCGGCGCTCGTAGCTCGATGCTCACTTTTTAAGCAGAACCTGGGCCGCGCAACCGGTTGAGCGGGGTAAGGCGAAAAGCTCCAGCAAACAGATGCGCTTTCGCAGTATTCGTAGCGTTCAGAGGGCTGCATGGTTGTAGTGGGCGCATCCGTCGCCCCCGTCAAACCAACCGGGCACCCGCACAATGACCAGTCAATCCATGCGCGCTCCTCTGGACCGCGCCCGCCATCTCGCCAGCCACACCTTGTTCGTGGGGAAATGGGCCTTCTACATTTTTTTCGTGTTTCCGAGCGTGATTCTTTGCGGCGCTCTCGCGCTGTACAGCAACTTCTCGTTTCAGACGATCCCACGAGAAATCCTGGAGTTCGCCGCACAGACAGCGAACAACCCACCCGCGCAGCCCGGCTCGCTTTCGATCCAGGTATGCAAGGACAAAATTCCCGACCATGCGCTTCCGGCGTCTCCGATCTGCCAGTCGAAAGGGTTCGAGCAGCGGCCGATCGCGGCACTGGCTCGGGATCTTGGCGAACGCCTCTGGTGGGCCTATGCGATTGTCGTGAGTGTTCCGGCAGCACTCGCGATAGGGCTCGGGCTCTTCGGCCGCGATCGCGCCGCGCTTCGCCGGCGACTCGCTAGCTGAAACCGGACGCTTCAGCTTTCGATCGTGTTCTCTTCGACCTTAGCGGCGCTGGCCGCAATCGCCACCGGACTGGTCACCCAGCTCGGCGGCGGCAGGGCCTGGTCATGCCTCGCGATCCTGGCAATAGCCGGGCTGCTTATTGCGGCCGCCAGTACCGTCCGACTCGTCATGGCCACCGTTCGGCACTACGAGCGCAGCCGCGCCGCGCGAATCATGCAGATGCGTCACCCGCACTGCCACGTGAAACGGCTCACCAACGGACAGTGGCTGCTGATCGACAAGGACACCGGAACGGTATACATCCCGCCGCGGCTCTCGCATCCCCCCATCAACGAATGGATATAGACCACGCATGACAACCATGAACGGCAATCCGTCAACGAGTGTCATAACACTCGGCCGCCTCGCAAGGCAACTCGAACGCGACTCACCGGCATATGCAGTTCGGATCGCCGGCATGATCACCACTGGCTTCGGCGTCCTGTCGCTGATCACGCTCTCTGGGCTCGGTCGGAGCACCACAATTGCGGCAGCACTCATTCCGGCCGGGATCGTCACATTTTCCATTGCGTCCCGTGCCGCATCCCGGATAGCGATCTACCGCAACACCCTCACCGATCGAATGCTCGGAGCGATTGCCGATAGCGATCTAATTCCAGAGTGGGCCAAGGAGGAAGTCGCGGTCGAGTATCTGGTCCGAGGCCATGTATCCATCGAGACCCTGACCAAGATCGATCTGCGCATCGTCGAGCAGCGCCGTACCGAACGTCCCGTGGTGAATTCGTCACCGGGCGCGGATCGACTGGTGGCCAGGTACGGCAATGCCGTCGGCAGCACCGCATCATCCGAACGGAGTGCCTGATGACGACCTACAAATCGCCGACCAAGGTCTCGTTCTCGGGCATCGCTGTCCCGGTCGATGACGTTCAGGAAAACCCCGCCGCCTTCGTCCGTCAGCTTGAGCGCGCGAAAATCAACCCTGGCTACGCGCAGTGCTTATGCCGCGGCGCGGCCTCGCCGCTGCGCCTCCAGATCCGCCGATACGGGAGCCTGTTCCATCTTGCCGGGTGGCCGGACGAGGGACCGTTGCACGACCGCCTGTCTTGTTCGTTCCACAAGGGTCCGAATGACGGGAGCAGCGAATCCGGAAAGGCCCTGCCAGGCATCGTGGCCACCGCAGTGGGCTTGCGCGCGACGCTCGACGTCGCCCTCACACAGCGCACCGTCGGTGCGGTATCAAAGGGCCCACGGCAAGCCGGCGCACCCACGACCTCGCGCCGCTCGGCGCCGCTCCTCGGCTTCTTGCAGACGCTCTGGCAAGTCGCCGGGCTCAATCGCTGGTCCGGTGTTGACCGCGCGCGGAACTGGGGCGTCTGCAATGCGCGTGTTCTCGCCGAGATCAGCGACGCGGTGATCAACGGCGAGCCCGCCGAGCAGGTTCTGCACGTCATGCGCAGGTTCCAGGAAGCAGATCGCACCGCCATCAACGCCGAGTTCGATGCTTTTCTCGCACGCGTTGTCCAGCGCGACGGCACGAACCATCGCGGCCTGGTCATCGGCGAGATCTCAGAAATTGGCGTGACCCCTTACGGGCGCTCGATCACATTGCGACAGAGCGCAAAGCGTTACTACTGCAATACCGAGCTGATCGCGCTTGCCGAAAAGCGATACAGCCACGCGATGCGCGCGTTCGGCGACCGCGACGCCCGGGTCGTCGCGATTCTCGTCATAGAGCGCACGCCGAAGGGCCATCACGTTGTAGTCGATCTGGCCGCGATGCTTTGCTCGTCCACGTACATCACATGCGATTCCATCCACGAAGTCGCTATGGCAAATCGGCTCGTTGCCGAAGGCCGCGCCTTCGACAAGCCGATCCGGCTAAATGAAGGCACCGACATGCTGCCGGACTTCGTCCTAACAGACACCGCGGAACCAACCCACATCGAGGTCTATGGCATGAATGGCATCGCCGAGTACGAGGCTCGCAAGCGGGAAAAGCAACGTCTCCGCATGGCGCGCGGAATCCACGCCGTGGAGTGGGATATCGATAGGTGTCAACTGGTCGATGTCCATTTCCCTCCTATTGCGCGACGAAGCGCCAGACCTTGACATCGCGACGACGCCGGCAAGATGAAGGCATCTTCTCAACCTGGACGCCTCCTATGCACGGCAAGTCGCTTTTCCTCCATCGCGCGGTCTCCCGCACCGATCAGTGGGGTCCGCAGTTTCCCGCCCTCTCCATGGCATGCGGTCACCCCGACTCTTTCTCCGGCGGACGGCAGCTCGCCGTCGCGGTGACGGACGCTCGCGGACTGCGGTGTGCAGTCTTCACGAGCTTCGGCGCCATCCTCGAGTTCCGCGCGTCGTGGGACGAACTGGAACGCGCCGGCACCTGGTGGCATTACGCGCGGGCATGGCATTTCTGGTTCGTCGACGATCTTCAATCCGCGCGACGGGTATTTCCTACCGATTCCGGCCAGATCGTCGTCGCATCGTCCGAATCAAGCGACACATCCAACACGTCCACCGACTCGCTCCTGTCCCTTATTCGCGTTGCGGAACTACGGGCTTCACGCGATTAATTCAGACGAGTAAGGAATTACCGGAAGGAATATTCGCGCTTTTCTCAGTTTTGCCGGCATGCAAAAACAGCAATAATGCCGGCGACGAGAAACTTACAACCTTCCGACAAATGATCGAACAGCTCTATCCATGTGAGCACTGTGGCGGCCGGCCGACCGTCGGCCGATCGCAACGACTCGTCGAGTGCGACGAGAATCGCCGATTCGATTTCAGCCAGTTCGGCCGTTTCGGCGGCCCCCCGAACATCGGTGACGTACTTCCCCGCCCGCCCGAGGCTCCGCTGACCGAACCATTGGTCTGCATCTATTGCACAGGTTGCGGCATGTCGACGCAGTGGGAAACGATCGGCGACGACGAAGCGGCCGCGAAAGACCGCTGCGCCGAAACATGGAACCGGCGCTTGAATCGACCGAAGGCAACGGATGAGGACCTGCGAAGGCTGATCGAGAGAGAGCTCGGCGCCTGCGATGCGCAGCAGGTTCTCGACATGCTGTCCCGCGTAGAAGGAGACTGGAACGAGATTGGTCCGGTCTTCAAGATGTTGGCGCAGCGCATCGTCGACGCGACCGTCGTCACCTTCGATACGTGGCCGATCGCACCGGTACTCGAAGACGCAGCACGATATCGAAAACTCGTCCAGTTGGCGAAGTGGATCGAAGTCGACGGCCAGGACTATGTCCAGTTCCCGAAAATCCACTCGCCGAGCGAGCATCGTGATTTTCTGTTTGAAGATCGGATCGCGATCGCGGTGGACGCCATGCCCGACCGAGATCGGTGGTAGCTGGTGAACGCCACAACACGTCGGGCGACCAGGCGCCGGACGGATATCATTACGAACTCGACCAACCAACTACAAAACCAGAACCATGCGAGGAACCATAAAGTGGTTCTCGAAGGATAAGGGCCACGGCTTTATCCACGGGGAAGCAGCCACCGACTATTTCTTTCACGTCAGCGACGTCATCGGGGCCGAGGCGCCACGCGACGGTGACATAGTCGAGTTCGACGCGACTTCAAACAATCGAGGTCCGCGCGCGGCCAAAGTGCGGATCGTCGAAAGACAATCGCGAGCGCCCGCCTCGCAACATCGCGATGATCGCGTCGAATGCATTGCATGCAAGAAGAAGATGGTCCCGCGGATCATCACGCATCGGGGGCGTCCGGAGCGCTCGGTATGTCCGTACTGCGCAGCCACCTACAAACGGTTCGGCATGTGCTTCATCGCGTCTGCAGTCTATGGCGACTACGACGCACCGGAAGTCCTTGCTCTCCGTGGATTCCGAGACAATGTCCTCCGGACCACGAAGCCGGGCCGATGGGCGATCCGGACGTACTACCGGGTATCGCCGCCGCTAGCGCGATTCCTCCATGCGCATCCGAAGCTCGCGCAACGCATCAAACCAGTTCTCGACGAAGTCGTTCGCAGTGTCCGGCAGCGCCCGCGCTGAACAAAAAAAAGCCGGCTTGCGCCGGCTTAACGAGGGTTCTAGCGATTTCCGAGGGCCAGTGCCAGAACCTGAGAGACACACTCAGTCTATCGAGTCGTGGCTCGACGCGATCCCCGTATCACGTCCGATTTTCAGGTGCATTCTGGCGAACCGATCATTGCGCTGGGATTCGCGCGTATCGCGGCCGCAGTTGCAGTCGCTCAATCCGCGCTTCCCTATCGCGCCCCAAGAATCCTATACAACGCTTGGCGCGAAATGCCCAACGCACCAGCAGCATGTGTCTTGTTCCCACTGGCCGCCTCGAGCGCAGCCTTCGCCTCATCGACGGTCGGCAACGCATTCTTCAGCTCGGCCTGCCGGGTGAAGGTCGACAGGTAGGCGTTCGCCTTCGACACCCGGCTATGCCCGGCAGCCTCGACCACCCGCCGCTTTGCCTCGTCGTGCGCGGCAGGATCGGGCCGCGACGACGAGCCCTTGATCGGCGCCGGCACCTCGGCCACCTGCTCATAGAGCGTCTGCAGATACTCGTGACGCAGTCCGTGACTCGTCACGCCGATGCCGCTTTTCGTCACGCCATGCTTGCCGAGCACGTAGTAGTACCAGTCGCGCCACTGCTTCAACGTCCGGCCGGCGGGAATCGTGGACCCAGTGACACCGTTGCTCAGGCGGGCCGCCTCTTCTAGGATCGCGATCTTCCGCTCAATCGGCACCTGCCGCGGCCGCCCACCCTTGGTTCCGCGAGTCACCGCAAGCATATGCGGATCCCGAACCGCTTCTACCGGGCGCAGCATGAAGCTCTCCTCGACACGCAGCCCGAACGCTGCCTGCAGTTTGAGCTGCACGGCGGTGTACGGACATGTCTGCGCGATCTCTGCGATCTTCGCGACCGCGTCAACCCCGTTCGCCACCCACGACTTATCCTCGGTCGCCACATAGCTGCGCTCGAGGCCCGCCTCACGGCGATCGACGTAGTCGCCGAGCGTGCCGACGAGGTTCGCCTTGCCAAGCCACTGCGCAAGCGCTCGCAAGTAGGTGAGCTTGTTCTCGATCGTGCCGCCCGACTGCTGATCCTTGACCCAACGGTCAACGAGGTACTCGACGTGCTTGGTCTTCAGCGACCACGGCGTTTGCAGCGCGAAACCACCCTCGCGCAATTCGACGAAGGCCTTGCAGATCGCCGTCGCCCGGTATTCCTGCGTCTTGATCGACAGCGATCGTTTGCTGATCCGCGTCGTGCTGTGGATCTCGGCGACATGCTGGTCGAACAACACCAGCAACGCGTCGCGAAACTCGGGCGACAGTCGATAGCGGCCCACAACAGCCCGAACGTTGAGGATCGCAGCCATCCTTCTACTCCTTGCGGTCAATGCCGCTTACACCTGGCGGAATTCACCCGCCATTTCCTATCTTCGATCGATCGTCTGAGCGCCCCGCTTTTCGCCGCGGCGGCAGCCGGCCAATTGCGCTTCGCGAAATCGTCCACCACGATCCCAAGGACCGACACAGACGCCATTCGCGAATCCATCGTACGATGCGCGGCCGTTCGGTCAAGAACCGCTTTGCGCTGCGCAGCGGTGCGCGGCCGATCCCGCTAACGCGATCGATCCGTAATCCGCCGGCGGCCATCGCTTCGCGCAAACGCTCCCCACATCAATCGGTGCGGGTCGGTCTGGAGCGCTCGTGGCGACCCCATAGACGTTCACCTTTACCGTCCGTTGCGCGTCCCTACCTGATGCGACAACGGCTACTTCTCTCGCCCTCGCTCGCGCGTATGGCTCTGCCGGTATCCGCCGGCGCGGTCTTGCTGCTTCCCGTCCTTTAGCGATTCCATCCGATCAGCCCGACGCATGGGAAGTACATGCGTTCCGACCGTCCATCCTGCTGCCATGACCGACGCGGCCCGCGCTTCGCGCAAACCGTCACCGATCATTCCGCGCCCGCTTGTCGGACGCGCTGCGCGGATTGCCTCCGCCCAGTCCAGCTTCGTGGCTACCCTGCCAGCCTGACGCTTGCGCGTCTCGGCGTCGACGAACCTCGCGGTCGCCGCGCCGGGCTACGTGCCGGGCAATTCCTGTTGCGCATTTGGGTTACGGCTGCGCCTACCGTTCGTTCTTCCAATCAGGGAATCGCGACGCCGGTCTCTCCGGTTCGCAAGACTTCCCCCGCCCCCAAGCACGTTCATGTCCGCCGCGGTGTATCGGGCTTCCTGAACGCACCCAGCTCGTTCGCTGAAAGGGCGTGAGTAGACGCAATCGAGGTTGCGTGGACTGTCCGGTGTCCGGTGTCCACATGTCCTCATTGCGTCCCATTGCGGCAAACCGCCGCCGATCGTATGGATATCGCACTGTCCAGGGGTCCTCAAGGTGGACCACTGTGTACTTGATTTGCTTCAGAAAAAGGCCGCGTCAATCTGCGGCCCGGACATTTCACTGCGTTGGAGGCCCAAAGCGGGCCGGAAGGAGAGGTGTGAGCGCTTGGCGCTCGGTTTCGATGCGTCGATGACGCGGTAGGTGATGCCCAGAATAGGCGGTTTTGTCACGCTCAGCCGCGCGAAAGCTGGCGGGAAGTGCGCCGCTTTCCAAAACTTGACTTTGCGTACCGCTCGATAGACTGAATCACGCAATCTCGGACTTTATCCGGGAGATTCAAGGGCTCGCCATTGCAATCTCCCACTTTATGTCCGACTTCGGTAACGGCCCGTTCTCAATGTCCGACTTTATCTAGGACTTTGGTGCAGTCGCTGTGCCGAAGTTCGACTCCGGGTTCGATGTTGCACTTGCCTTCCATGAACCAGTGACCAAAGGAGTCGCCCTTGAAAACTGCAGTCTTTGCTATCGACGTCGGCTACGGCAATACGAAATACGCACACCGTGCCGCGAACAACGCCGTGGCCTCCGGAATGTTTCCGTCGCTCGCGCCGCTTGCGGCGAGCCGTTCGATCGCCGGCTACGGAGACAGCGTGCTGACCACCCGCAAGGTAGCCACCATCGTGATCGACCAGGTCGAGTACGAGGTCGGCCCGGACGTTTCCCTGACTGCCGCATACGGCAATACCGGACGCGCGCTGGCGGACGATTACATTCTCACGAACAACTATGCCGCGTTGCTCCTCGGCGCGATCCACTTTTCCGGCGTAACCCATGTCGAACGCCTGGTGCTCGGCCTGCCGGTTCACAACCTGAAGAAGTACGCAGGTGCGTTGATGGAACGGTTCACCGGCACACTGGATTTCGGCGCGGGCCGCGTGAAGATCGACAAGGTGATGGTGATCCCGCAGCCGCTCGGCTCGCTCGTCCTCGCCTCCAGCAACCGGAAAGGCGGGTTTGGCCGCGACGTTGAACATCTCGTCGTCGACGTCGGCTACTTCACGACCGACTGGGTGTACGCGAGCGGCTTCGCGATGGACGACAAGCGCAGCGGTGGCATGCCGGGCGGCGCATCTCAGATCTATCAGCGCATCGCCCAGCTGATCGCACGCGACCAAGGCGACGCGGTCGAGGACATCGAGCGGATCGACAAAGCACTGCGCGAGCAGACGCCGTTCTTCTTCTACGGGAACGACATCGACCTCGCGCCCTATCTCGAGAAAGCGCAGCCGTTGATTTCGGGCGTCGTGAAGGAAATGCAAAACAACGTCGGCCGTCTGGCGAACGTTCGATCGATCATCCTGTCCGGCGGAGGCGCGGCACTCTACGCGTCCGTCATCCGACAAGCGTTCCCGCGGGTCGTCATCGAGGTGATCGACGCGCCGTGCCTCGCGAACGTTCGGGGGTTCCTGCTGGTCGGGGAATCGAGCGTCGCGCGCGAACGCCGGTAAGGAGGGGGCATGAGCGACAAGATCGAGATGACCATCACGATCAACGAGCTCGTGTCGCCGCTGCTGTTCGAGCGGTTGAGCGCGTGTCCGTCGGCCCGTCGCCGGGCCGCCGTCCTCAAGGCGTTGGCCGAATCAGCGCTTCGTCACGAATTGACCGGGCAGGCGCTCGTCGTAACGCCTGCAGTGGCCGCGCCGCTCGTCGCGCCCGCATCACCCCAGGCTACGCAAGCGCGCGCGACTGGCGCCGACGAGAGCGACGCGTTTCAGGTACTCAGCGTTGGCGATGGGAGTCTTGACGGCGCCGGCTTCGCTGACTCGCTTCACGATCAGCTCGGGGTATGGGCGTGACAGCCCATCGGTCGGTTTTTTCGCGGCTTGCTTTTTGTATAGACCTGAGAGAATTGCTGTACGAGGTAGGTGTTCAAAACGTGTGCCACGTCTTGCACCGATAGATAAGGAGAAGAAGATGCTGGAACTGATCGAGTGGATTCGCAACGGTGAACTGATTCACAAGCTCGCATCCCCCTACTTTTGGCTGGCGATCGCGGCGGCCGCGATTGCTGCCGAATACTGCGTCGAGGCATGGCACGCCCATATGGCCAATGCCAAGGACGAGCAATGAACTCCGTCGCCGGCACCGCGTCCACGGTCATCCGTGGATTCCGGGCCCTTCCGTTTGTCCTGCGTCGCCTCGTTCTGGTCTTGGTGTATTCGCTGATCTTCGTGGCCGGCGCCTTCATGCACAACCACGGCGCGGGCGACATCGCCGGTCTGTTTCTTCTTGTTGGCGCGATCGGCACATTTTGGGCCGCCGGGGCGTGGAGAGTATTCAAGCTCATCCTCCTTCTCGTCCTGGCTATCGTGGGCGACTAAGCAAAAAAAAAGCGACTTCCCGAGGGAAGTCGCTTGTCTTCAGGTTTAGTGAGCTCGGCTCTTCTCTTTTTCTTCGAGCCACGCCATGCAAAAATCGACAGCCGGCTGGAACGCTTCATCCCGGAGGATGTAGCGATCGTCGCCTTCGAGCAGCCGGTCGATCACGTCGAAGCGCGGACCTTCGGTGAAGTCCGCTGCCCCCTCTGAGGCCACCTTGGGCGGCACCTCGATCACTTCAAATTCATCCAGCACCAGTCGAAACGAGCCCATCATTCACCTCGTGATGTGGCCCGGCGCAATACGGCCCGGAGGGGACGTATCCCCACCGGGTAAGAAAAAAATGAATGCCGGCTACTGCCGGCACCAAAGTCACATTGCTGCGCACATTCCACTGGTGCGGATCCGCGTCAGGTTCCTTTTCCGCGTTTCCTCCCGCGCCAGTTGCCTAGCGCGCACATGGTCACGCTGTTGCGCCCGCCGTTGGTACTGCAACTTCCACACGTCACAGAAATCCACGCCCTCGACCACCGACTTCACGATCGAAACGCGCTTGCCGTGCGCACGAATGCGATCAGCAAGAAGCTGCGCATGGTGTTCACCCGGCCTGAAGCCGCGCCGGTGATCTACCTTGTCTCGATCGGCGTAGATGATCACGTGGTCGTAGTCGTTCCAGTTGATATCGGCATGCTCCAGGCCACCACAATTCAGCAGGCAGCGGACCTCGATGCGATTCTCGTACCGTGCGACGACCGCAAAACCAGTCTCGGCGCCCTCCACCAGCGCTAGCGTGCGAGAGCGCGTCGTATTGAGCCGCACCGACGAACCGAAACTGCCGGCCGGCGCGCTCATCTCCAGCTTCGCTCGCGGCTTCCCGTTCTTCGTGAGAAACGGAACCTTCTCGCCATCGGCCGTGAGGTAGGTGCGATGGACACGCCGCGGCTTCCCTGCTTGCGACCGCGCGCGCTGAAGCATCACGGGAAACTTTCCCTGCTTCTTGCCGAAGGCGTCGACGTACTCCAAGCCTGGGTGACAGCGCACGTCGCGCCCGATCCACTCGAGCCGTAGCCCGGGAATCCGCGTCGATAGGTATGTCCAGACAGGCGAATCAACCGTCACCGGAGCGGCGCCGTCCCACGCGGCCTGCATTTCACGACACTTCTGCTCGTCGCTTTTTTCAGGCCGGACCGGGACCGGCTTTGCCTTGCGGACCACCGCGACCGGAATACCACCGTTGTAGTTGCCGGTTCCGAGCTCGTAGTAGATCTCGCGATACGGTTTACCGGTCACTTCGTGAATCAGCTGTACGCCGGTACCGCCCTTCAAGCAGCGCGCACAATGCCAACCACCGCGGGGGTCCTTCTCGGCTGGATAGAGCCGGAAGGTCTCTTCCCCATCGCAAAGCGGGCACGACCACCAGCGCCCTTTTCCGTTCAAAAATCGACTGTCGATGTAGTGCGGAAAAACACTGGGCCAGTCGATGGCTGCGAGATTCAGCTTCTTCAGCTCTCCCATGATTCGTCCTCCGTTCGCACAACGGCGAAAACGCGTGCATTCGCCACCGGTCGGATAGCCAGCACAGATGGATCAACAAACCTTCCTACCGCCGCGGACTCCAACGGCACGTCGAATCGACGCGTCATGGAGAGCCCAGAGCGGGACGAAAGGCAGAAACACTTCACGTTCACGGATCTCTCCAGTTGGACTGCGGGTTTTTCGATGCCTGAGACAGGCGCGGAAACGCTTGCTCAACGAAGCCGCGCGCGGGCGCGTCGGCTTGGTTCAGCAACGTCAGCGGAACAGGGAATTGCGGGTGGGAAGGAAGACGGCGTGTGACGTGCCCGAAGGCACGTCGCACGCTATAGGTGAGAGAAAACGGGAGCGAGTAGCAGGATGGTGAGCTTTTCCGGGATCAGAGCGCGGCCCACGCTTTGCGCGGATACCACGATTCGAACGGAATATCGTCATCCATCTCATCGAAGCCGCCCCCACCGCCGTACGACCGCGTCTGGTCCGCCGGGGGTGCAGCACGCTGGGGACGGGGTGCTGCATTTGCAGGGGCTTGGCTCGGTGCAGAACGTCCGGCCGGTGCTGCTGCCTGCCGACGCGTGCCCTGTTCGAAGCCACCGTCGCCGGCATGATCGCCACCTTCGCCGCGACCACCACCGTTGCGACCGCCGAGCATCTGCATCTGATCGGCCACAATCTCGGTCGAGTAACGATCCTGCCCGTCCTGGCCTTGCCATTTGCGGGTGCGGATGCGACCTTCGACGTAGATCGAGCTACCCTTCTTCAGGTACTCGCTCACGATCTCGGCCAATCGGCCGAAGAACGAGATGCGATGCCACTCGGTCATTTCCTTGTAGTCGCCGCTCGCCTTGTCCTTATAGCGATCGGTTGTCGCCACTCGAGCGTTCGCGACCGCGTCGCCACTGGGCAGGTATCGCACTTCAGGATCGGCGCCAAGGTTGCCGACGATGATCACTTTGTTGACAGATGCCATCTAGAACTCCTTCACTTGGTAATTGACCACAGCCACTTGTCCCACATGACTTGCTGGCCATCTTTGTAAATAGGTGAACCGTCTTCCTTGCGGAACGCCGGCACCTTGATCTTGCGCAGGCGCTTGACCGATACGCGGTCGCCAACGCGGCAACCACACTCGCTGATCGCTTCCTTCAGGCCCTCGCCCTGCAATACCTGTTCGCCCCCTCTCGTCTGGAGGCGAAGGGCAAACGACCGATAGCTCCGAGATTTGCCTGGTCGACGGTCGGGGAAGGTTTCTTCGCCCCAGCCGTTAATCCGGCCTTCGACCGGAGCGGAACGGCCGGTTTCGGCATCGCTACCTCGACGTGAAGAACGGAACCCACCCGATTCACCCACAGTCGTCTGGCGACCGACTTCGCGCTCAACGTCGGCTGGCGTTTCCGCACCCTCCGACGAGCGTGCCGATCGAGCTTCCGAATCTGCGGTTGGCGATGCGATACCCATAGCGCCAGTGGCCGGTACGCTTGTGCGGCGGATCGCTGTCGCGATCGCGTCCTTCAGCGGGGCCGGGTGCTGCTGCAACATCGCCCAGTGCGGCGCGAGCGCCGGAAGGATCTTCGTGCCGAACATCGTGTCGCCAGGGGCGTCATCGAATGCCGGTACGAACTCGACGACACAGTCGCCCTCGTCGACGAACAGATGGACGATCCCCGCGATTGTCACGAGCGTCTCATTTTCGGCGCCAGTGCCAACAGGCTTCGCGCTGCCGCACGCTGACGAAGGCTGCTCGACCGTCGACGCCGATGCCCGCGGACTGCCGGGGAAGGCCTGAGCGAGCACGCGCGTGAAGAACATGGCTACACCGCCCATTGCGCCTCCAGCGACAGTTGACCGCTACACCAGCGGTTGAGTCGGTTGAAGTCATAGTTGAGCAACGGAACTTCGCGGATCGCGTCCTGCATCGCGCGCGGTCGGACACGGCCGAGTGCGCAGACGACCGAGTACGGAATCGCCCCCGTCCAAAGCTCCATGATCCAGCCGAGCGTCGCGTAGTAATCGACCTTGTCCACCGGTCGGTTGCACAGCCGTTGATGGAGCATTTCGGCGCAGTCGATCAACGCCTCGGGGACGTTGTCGCTATGCCGGCTGTCGAGGGCGAAGAAAACCACGGCCTCGGCGAGCTTTTCCCGCACGTGCGGCTCCCAGCGATCGGGATCCGGCAAAGGATCGGGTTTGGGTGGAGTGATGAGAATCGGCGAATCACCGCCGAACATGTCGAGCTGCCAACCAGCTACTTGCGGTTTCATGAGCGTGCTCCGGATATCAACCGGGCACCTCATTCCCCTTACCGGGAACTTGGTTCCCGGTGGGAGATGGGGCGCCTGCGCGAATTGCTTCGCGCGGGCGGACAGGGGCGACTTACTTCGTGCCCGTTTTCAGGTGTTGGGCATTCGTCCGGTTCGACGAAGCCTTGATGGGGATGACAACAGCGGATTTCGCATACTGACGTTGCGGGACTGCCGGTGCCTGAGCTTCGGCTTTCGCCGTCGTGACAGGGCCGCTCTTCGCGTGCCGCGGACTTTCGTCAACATCGTGGCGATCCGCGGTGTCACGATCCGACTGACGCGGGGCACCCTTCGCGCTGCTCTTGAAGTGGTGAACTGCAGCAATAGCCATAAAAACGAAAACGATGATCGAGTGCGCGGCGATATAGGCCGCCAAGCACAGAGCGAGGAACTTGACAGGCGATTTGAACGCACTGCTGAACAGGGACTTCAACATGTTTCTCTCCAGAGAAAATCGAACAAGGGGATGTCCGGACAACGCCCGGTGGTTTCGATGCTCGGAACGAGCAAGGAAATCGGCGCGAAGCGCTTTCGTCCGCGACCTCGTTGGTCAGCGCACGAAATCACTCAGGGCCGATTGCAGGGAAGGCGCGGGCAAGCCGCGAAACGGCAGAGCCGATTGGCTCAGGTAGGTCGATGCGTCGGAAACGCGTGATAGAGGTAGGGTAAGCCGCACCAATGCGCGGCGCACGCGGAATGCTCGCCAATCGCGTACAGCTTTGGCTGCATTGTCCGAACGCAACCAGTTGTGGGGCAAAACCGAGAATGCTCCAGAAAATCGTATAGCTTTCTCCGGAACTTGACTTCGAAAAATCCGAGACAAACTGGACGCGTCACTTCATCAACCGAGGCGCATCCCAATGTTCTGGATTCTCATCCTTGTAGCTGGTGTCTGGGCACTGGCCAAGCACTACGCGAAGGCCCGTCCCCGTCGCCAATCGACTCCCCCGGTTACCCGCAGCCAGGCATCGGGCGATGCTGGCGAGGCGCGCGTGCTCGGCGAGTTGCGCCGCGTCCTGTCACAACTCTGCGGCAATGACTTCTACGTCCACCCCACGGCGCTGTTGTTGCTACACGCGCCTGGCACCGAGTTCCCGACCGCCGAAGTCGACCATCTCGTCGTCACGCCGTTTGGCATCTTCGTGATCGAGACCAAGAACTGGGCCGGCGCCATCGCGCCTGGCAGCAGCGCCGATACGGTCGTGTGCCACCTGCCGAGCGGCAAGCTCGAGGAGCGTCGCTCGCCGATCAGCCAAAACCGGGCGAAGGTTGCCTTCCTCCGCGGCACGTTGCCTTCCGTCTGGAACGTCCAGGGCCTCGGCGTCTTCGCGAACGACACGTGCTCGCTCTCCCCCGACCTCCCGCTTGCCCTCGTCACCCTGCGCGATCTGGGCTACTGGTTGCGTACCCAACGGGATCGACACGCGAAGTCGGGAAATCCGAACATCAACGTGCAGGCTGCGTGGGGCGTCGTGCGCCGCCTGAGCGTGGACGACCCGACCGGATCGGCGCTATCGGCTCACCGCCATAAAGTTGCCGGAGATTCATCCGTAAACAACTGACCACCTCCTTACATTTTCTAACAAACTGAAACAATCCGTTTCATTTTGTCGGCGTGCGCGATTTGGCGAAAGACACATTGTTTCGTGCAGCTTTCGCCCCTTGGCGCCGAAAAGCGCCGCGTAAGCTGGTGCAGGCCGCCAGGTCTCATTTCCGTCGGTCGGGCCTCCCCGATCCGACTAGTCGCCTAACCCGTGCCAGGGAAGGCATCCTCCAACGGAGAACACCTTGTCCAAGAAACCGCCTAAGAAACCCGAAGACGACGAGAACTTCAACCCTACCGTTCCCGACAATGCCACGCCGGCGGACGGCGATCTCGAACTGAAAGCCACGTTCGCGCATGTGCCGGACCAGCTTGAACTCACCACCGCCGCCCGCGAGATGTTCACCGGTCTGCCGGACGGTCTGATTAGAACAATCATTCAGGAAAGTGAGGAAGTCGCCCACTCGACGCGAAAGATCCTGCAGGAACACATGCGGATCGGCGGCAATTTTGCGCACATCCATGCATCCGTCATTGGCCACTTCGTCAGCACCCAAGGCGACAATCAGAAGGTCAAGAACCGGGCGGCCGAGCTCGTCTACTCCTTCCTCACCAAGGTTTTCCAGAAGTCGAAGTCGTCGGTCAGCCTGTACATCCGTGTCTACAACAAGTTCTCGAGCAACATCGGCGCGGTCGAGATGTTGACGTACAGCGATATGTCTCTGCTGGTG
Organism: Burkholderia sp. Bp9004; assembly: GCF_003858025.1. NCBI lineage: Bacteria > Pseudomonadati > Pseudomonadota > Betaproteobacteria > Burkholderiales > Burkholderiaceae > Burkholderia > Burkholderia sp. Bp9004. The sequence goes on from NZ_QTQD01000010.1 coordinate 69,197, forward strand.
CACAACCACATTGGCGACGACATCATCGAGAAGGTCATCGAAGCCAAGCGTGATGACCCGACGCTCACGAAGAGCGAAGTCAAACAGCTCATCGCGACGCTGGAAGACCAGATCGCCGGAAAGGACAACAGCATCGAGGAGGCAACTTCGCAGCTGCATGCCACCATCGGCCGGCTGGACGACGCTCAGAAAGAGATCGACCGCCTGTCGTCCGAACTCACCAACGTGCGGCAGGAGCAAGCCCGGGAGAAAGAGAAAGCGCAGGAAACTCAGGTTTCGCTCGCCTCGACCGGCAAGCAGGTCAGCACACTGCAGCACACGATCGCGACCAAGGAACGTGAAGTCGAGCAGCTCACTGCCGAAATCGTCAAGCTCAAAGCGAACCCGGTGAAGACCGAGGTCCCGGTGCCGACGCTGCCGGAATCCTACGCGACCCTGCAAGAGGCAATGAAGGACAAGCTGGCCGAATTCGAGGCCGCCAGCGCGCAGCTGGAACAAGCGCAAGCCCAACTGTCCGAGCTTGAGGCGCGTGCGCAGGAACACCGTGCGTCGATCGAAGCGAGCGAGGTGCTCGAAAAGCGGATTCGCGGGCTGATCGATACCTTCAGTTCCTTCGTTCAGGACTATCACAGTGCGCAGTTGCTCGCGACAGCCGACGGAAACCCTGCCCGCTTCAAACCGCTGTTCCAGGCCTTCAGTGACCTGATCGGCAAGTTCCACGGTGAGGTGACGGCGGCCGCACGCGCCTGATTTTGCACGGGCCACGCTTTATTGTTGTGCAGTAGAAGAGAGACTCAGAAAAATGGACAAGAAAAACTCGCGCGAGACCTACCGTTCGATCGAGCGACTGTACGTACCCAACTGGTTGGCCGAGCGCATCCAGGTGACAAACTTCGACCTCGTCGATCAAATGAAGTGGCTGCTCGAAATGAATGGGGATTTCAACGACATTCTCGCCGTCGAGCGCAAAGAGATCGACCACGTCAAACATAACGAAGAGTCGCTGCGCAACCTCCTGCGCACGCCGTTCCTGATGGTCGCGCCGACCCTTGAGTCGGTCGAGGACTGGCGCTGCTTCGTCGACGACACCCCCACAACCGTCGCGGTCGACCAGCTGATTCGCAAGCTTCCGCCGCTGGACGCGCTCGCGAAGTTCTCGGTCGAACAGCACAACCGCGTCTTCCTCGACCTGGTCACGAGCGTCATTCACCTCAGCGTACTGGCCGCTCCGCTTCTCGGGGTGACGACCGAAGTGGTCGCCTACCTCGCGTCCGTGCCGACCTACAAGCTGCGTATCGCACTCGGTCGAATGAACGGATTGCCGCTGTTTCGCTGGCGCTTCAACACGCCGACGTTCTGGTATCAGTTCACCGCCAGCGATCTGACCGACGAGATGGTGGCGCACCAGATCATGGCGACGTCGCCGATCAGGATGAACAGCGCGCCCGGCAAGGCCGGCTGGAGCGAACTGCGCTTGCCGCGCGAGAAGAACGAGACGTACGCACATGCCCTGATGGCATACGGTTGCCGCGCGTCGACGGCCGCCAGCCTGTTTCGCCTGAATCAAAACGCGATGCGCCAACGGTATGTCGAGATGCACGGCACCAGCTCACCATGCGGCAACACGCCCAACTCGCTCAACTGGTTTGTCGAGACGCCGACCAATCGCCTGCACGGCACGATCTTCACCTGGCTGTACCGCGCTGCGCTCGCATCCGGCGCCAACGCACCGCAAGCGCTGATCGCAACCAACGACGTCTACCAGCAGATCTTCGGCGGGCAGCACGCGATCTCCGTCGACCGCGGCTGCAACCTGACGCGGGCGATGGCCGCCGACAACCGGCTCACGATCGCACCGTGCCGGACCTGCCGTACGGAATACATCGTCAGCAACAACGATACCAAGATTGAGATGCACCATAGCTTCGACTGCCCGGCCTGCACCGGGCAGCTTGGCGCGAAGCGGCGGAGCACGAAGGCGAGGTTGCGAAATGGCGACTAACGACGAACGCGTGGCACTGCATGCCCTTCCGGAGCTACCGGCGAGCCTGATTGTGATTAACAGCGATCGCCGACCGCAGTTCGCTTGGTATGACGCCGAAACCGAGCAGTACTACTCCGAGGCAGACGGCCGGGTCATCGTCGACGTCCGAGCCGCGCTGCCGTGGGCAGCAGCCTACGTTCACTAGAGGACACATGGACGACCTCGCCTACCTGGTCGCAGAAAGCAACGCCGCCTGGCTCGACGGCCGCGGCGACGGCCGATTCGAGCGATATGAACGGTTCTATCAGGCGCAGCGGGAGACACGGGCGGAGTCGTTCGAACTCGAGCAGGTCAACGAAGCCTATCCCGATTGGGTTGGCAGTCAGCCGCCGCAGGTACTTGGAATGCTGGCCACGCCTTGGTTCGGCAAGGTGCTGGTCGCACTCACCTGCATGTACGTCGGTGCGGCAGCCGTCCCCGCCATGTCTTCGGCCATTCCGTACAAATCGACCGTATTGCTGGGCGTGGCCTTCATCGGGCTGCGCGTGTTCCACTGGAAGCGACACAAATCCGGATGACCTTCAGACCTTGACCCCCGCCCGATGGCGGGATTTTTTTGCCGATTCACCATTAAGTCTGACGAAATCGAACCGTAATCTAGAATTGGCGGTTTTTGGCTCGCCCAAGCCATTTCAAAAAATGGGCCGCCGGCCGCGCGAACTTGACTTCGCCGCCGGGTCGGTAGGATGAAATTAAGGGTTCGCAGGGTGCGCGCCCAACAACAAGACGAGGACTCCAAGCAATGAAGAAGCTCACGACCATCAGCCTTTCCGCACTCGCAGCGGCATCGCTGCTCGCGCTCGCAGCCTGCGGTGGCGGAGGTGGCGATAGTGGCAGCACGAACACGGGATCGAACGGCAACAACCCGTCCAACCCTGGCACCCCGTCGACGACGGTCCCGGGCACGGTCGATAGCGCTCAATACCCGGCCGGCAGCGCCCAACTGGCCGCACTGAACCTGCTGAATCAGTACCGCACGCAATGCGGGTTCCCGGCACTCAAGCAGAACACCGTGCTGGATCAAGCAGCGCAGAATCATGCGAAGTACATGGGTCTCAATGGTGCTGTAACCGATACGGAAGTGTCGACGAATCAGGGATTTACTGGTGCAACGTATGTCGACCGTGCTGCAGCCGCTAAATTTCCTGCAGGAGCCATCGGCCTCGGGGTAAGCGTCGGTGTCGCAACGGGTACTGGCAGTTTCAGCGACACGCAGTACGGTCAGCAAGCGGTCTACTCGCTCGTTGGCGGCGTATATCACTCTGACGTCGCAACGTTCCCGATCGACACTGTTGGCATCGGTGAGTACCAGACGCAAGCCAGCAGTGGTACCTACCAGTTCACGAGCTCTTGGCTGTCCATGAGCCTCTTGAACATCGCGAGCAAAAGTGCCTCGAACGCACCTGCAACCTTCCCGTGCGACGGTGTGACGGGCGTACCGTACAAGGAAACCAGTGAAATCCCGATGCCGCCGAACGTATCGAACACTGGATGGGGAACCCCGATTAGCGTAATGGGCAACCTTTCCGATGTGATCATCCTGCAATCTGCATCGATTACCGGGCCGTCGGGTGCCGTCGCTGTCCAGGTACTCAATTCCGACACTGATCCGAACAAGCTGCTCGGTAAGTATCAGGCCGTTGCCTATCCGACTTCGCCGTTGCAGCCGAACACTGCGTATAGCGTGACGATCAACGGGACGGCGAACGGCACCGCGTTCTCACGGAACTTTAGCTTTACGACTGGTAACGTCGTCGGCTGATTATTCAAGCCGACAGAGCACAAAAGCGCCCATCATGGGCGCTTTTTTTATCCGCCTTGATATCCGGAGATCGGGGTTGCGTAGAATTGGTAGATCGTCCCGTCGTCGATTCGAACGGCACAAAGAAATTCGTAATCCGTCCCTTGGTAGTCACCGTTTACGTAGTATGGCCCGCTACCCCAGTGGCTGCCTATCATTGTCACCACACCAGTCCCAAACTGGTATTGGTGGAAATCTCCCGCCTGAAATGTGACCTTGAACCTACCGCCCGCATATGTCCGGACCGCCGCGTTGCAGATACTCGCCCAATCACGCGTAGAAGGATCTTGCGCGGGCGCCGTGCAAACTGGCGCGGTCCAGTATGTACCGGTCCACGTCGCGGGACTCGCCGTACCCCAACCACTCGGACAACCCGGGGGAGGGGCGGCGTAATTGCACTGCGGATCAGACCATCTCGACCCTTGCCAAACGGACGCTGATACGGTTGTCCAGCCAGCGCTGGTTTGGCACTGTGGCTGCGGGATCGCGCCGTTACGCAACGGAGCCGCGCACGTCGAATCCTGATAGCCCGGGGTGCACGGGATCGGCGCGCAAGCCTGCCGCATCCCGATATACGCGCCGGCCTTGTCGTAGAACGGATACGACCGAAGACCGAACCCCGGCTGGCACGATCCATCCGCAAATGCGCTGCTCGCAGCAACCGACATCAGCGCTGCCAATGCCCATTTCATCCAGCTTTTCACTCACTCTCCCTCAATATGAACAATAGGTTTCGACAACGGCGGTACCGCTGATGCCGTTACCGTTGCCGTCAGTAATGAACACGGTCCACGGGCCGCTGCCCGATGCCGACACGTTGACCGTCGCCGTCGGATTCACGTAGAAGCTCACCGGACTGAAGACGATCTGCGGCGTCCCTCCTGTCGCACAGTTCGGCGCAGGAACGCCCCAACCGTTCTGAACCATGAAGTAGCCGTGCCGTAGGGCCGGCCCGCCGACCGGCAGCCATGCGTGGTCTTGACAGGACAGCAGCTGGCCGCGCCCATCGCTGTTTTGTGCGACCGCCCCGTTCTCTGGGCACCACGCGCGCGGCGTCGCGATCGCACCTGGTGTAATCGATTGGGTCACATGCAGTTGTCCGGTGACCGTGCTGTCCCCTGTCGAGATCGGGGCCGGCGCCGTGCCCGCGGCATTCTGGACAACAAGAGTTCCGGGCGTCCGAACGGCGTTGCTCACCGCGACGTTGGATGCGGCCAACGTAGGCGCCGCGATCGTTCCGGTCGCGTCTATATTGCCCACGTTATGCAGATCGACACCGTTGACGTCCTGACTCCCCGTCCACTTCAATGAGCCATCACGCCGGATAAACACCGAGTTTCCGTCCGACGACGGACCGTTCGTTGCCATCACAATCGCTGCGGGCGCACCAGGCACCGGGTTGACCGCCTGCCATGCTCCGTTCAGCCCCTTGATCGTCGCGGGATTCTGGCTGGTCGAGAACCCGAAGTCGTTGCCGGCTGCTTGTGCCACGACGCCAGCGCCGGACACGTCCGGCTGCCCGAGTCGAGTCACGGGTTGCGACGAATAGAAGACGTAGGACACCTGGCACGAGCCGGATCCGGTCGAACAGTTGTCCGGGCCGACGCTCATCTGAATCATGTAGCTACCGCCCCAGATCGGTCCGGTGGCATAGTCCGCCTTCAGATATCCGCCGGCGCGCAAATCCGCGAACGTCGGCGGAGTGACCGCCGTCGCTTTCGAGCCGACCATCTGCCCCACCAATGACGCGTACTTATCGGTCACCCATTTCGACAGTGCGGCATTGATTACCGCCTGATTCTTCCCCTCGACGCTCAGCACGTCTTGCCGGCGTTTTTCGACGTCGTGCTGGATACCCTGCAACGTCATGAGCGCAGTTGCGACCAGCACGATCACGGCTTCAATGATGCTGAGCATCGTCGTTCCTTAGTTGCCCTTGGTCGCGTACATGATCACGCTCGCGGTCGCGCCTGCAGACGCACACGCCGTGGCAGCAGCGCCCGAGCTGAACGTCGTCGACGGCCCGGAGATCGTGGTGTTGTTCACCTTCACCTGCGTATAGGCCTGCGAAATCGAATCGGCCGACAGTGCGCACACGGTGGCCGGGATCGGATACGTCACCGCGATCGCGTCGTTCGTAGCCGTCACGGTGGCCGGCGCTGCCGTCACCGCGCCCCCAAAGATGCCCGTCAGCGCACCCGAGGTTTTGTTCAGGCGACGTCCGGCCGTGTCGAACGCACGGTTTTGCGTAAGCGACAGCATGGTGACGCTCGAGAAGTCGATCTCACCCGCCGTCGCATCTTGAATGCCGCTCACGAAGTACTGCGCTTCGCTCTTGAATTGCATCGCGTGGATCCGGTCCATCACGTAACCCCGCCCCATGTACACAACGAGCGCAATCAGCGCAGCCGCGGCCATCACGCCCGCCGCTTCGACCAGGGAAAGCTCGCCCTTTTGCTTGCGGCGCCCTTTGCCGATGTACAGTCGTTTGCCCGTGTTCATTTTGTTGGTCTTGTTCATGTCGCTTGCTCCTAGAATTTTTGATTGAGGGAAGTGGACGCACCATCGAATGCGACCGCGCCGGTTGCGAAGTACGAGCCGAGGCCGAACACAAGGAACAGCAGCACCGCTCCACCCAACAGCACGTAGTGCGTGATTTTTGCGTTCCGTTTTACTGCCTCGACCACGCGGGACAGGGAGTGCTGACCAAGTTCCTTGATTGACTCAACGAACTGATCACGGCCAGCCGCGTCGGTCATGATGTCGATGGTGGTCTCCGAGAAGATCCCGGTATCGAGTGCCTGCATTGGTTTGTCTGGATTCGCGGTCAATCTGGTGCTCATCCGCCGTAGGTGCCAACTCATCCACGGGTCAGCCGCCTTCGTCAGCCGGTCCAGCGCCGCGCGCAGCGTCAGCCCCGAGTCAAACAATCCAGCCAGCGATACGATCAGCAGCGCGGCACGAAGGTCGCGCCGATTGCGCCACATCAGTGGCATCGCATCGACCTTGTTTCGCCGCTCACCCGTCCAGCGCTTGAGCGTATAGAAATAGCCCGCCACCAGCCCCGCGACGATGCAGCTCGTCAGCCACCAGTAGTTCGCACAGAAGGTGTCGAAGGCGTAGACGAATTGCCCGAACGCCGACCACTTCTCGAGAGGTTGCACGTCTAGCGTCGCCGGCAGGATCTCGGACCCGAACAGCACGCAAAACGCGTACAGGTAGACGATCAGAAACGCGGGATAGGCGATCTGCATCGACGTTGTCGCCGACAGCACACCCTTCGCATGCGCCGCCATCTCGGCAAGCTCCAGGCCGCGGATCGCGGCGTCGTCGCGCGGCGATTGGCCTGCCAGTTCAAGCAGCACGAACTCGTCGGTGGGGACGAACGGCTTCATCGCCGTTGCGAAATCATCGCCAGCGCGCATGCGCTGCGCGATCTTCTGGAACGCCGGCCACGACAGGTTCTTGCGAGAGCGATGGCGCTGCTCGAGTGTCGTCAATCGTTCGAGCAGCGTTTCGCTGTTCCGCAGCCCTTTTTTCGCCACGTCGAGTCGCGTTTCGCGATAGAACATTTCGCGCAACGCGCGGAACCTCCAGGTCGCAACACGCATGCGTTCCGTCGCCGGGAGCGCCATGACGATCCAATAGACAAGGGCTTTGATCACGATGGAATTACCCCATCCGAATCGGGAAAGACGCGGTAAGCGTCGAACGCGCACATCGACTCATCGATGAAGCGAGGATCGATCAGGCCTTGCGACGCCTTGTACAGCGCGTGCTCATAGACCGTCTTGCCCGTCATGTCAGCGTCCGAGAAATCCGTCTTCCGGCCCGTGCGCCAGACCTGCTCCGCACCTCGCCAGTCGCGCTCTGCGACGCGCTCGAGGAACTCTGGGGTCGGGCGATACAGTTCCATCGCGAGCGTCTGTCCCTTGACGCCGGCGGCTACTTTTCCGGACCGCGTGAACAATCCCGGGCGTCGGCAATGCTCGCACCCGTCCTCATCTCGACATGCCATGGTCGACGGGTCGAGTCCGAACTTCTGCTCGAGCGTTCCAATCTGCTGCGGCGTCAAGACGTCACGTGCCGAGCGCTTGCAATGCGGGCAAAGCTTCGGAATCAGCTTCTGGTTGCCGACAGCGTTCAGGAAACTGCCCGACGCCACTTCGTCCATCGGCAGCTTCAGGCGGCCGCCGACCAGCCGCATCACCGCACCGAGAATGCTGTTGCCGTGAAGCGTCGCGCGAACCGGGTGTCCGGTCAGCGCCAGTTCTGCAACGAGGCCTGCGAGCACGGCATCCCGTACCTCCCCGATCGTCAGGTCGTCGGGGTCCATGCGCATCAGCGTGCGGATCACTTCGACAATCTTCCGGTTCGCGTCCTCTTCGGTCTCGCCCGGTCGGCGCTGAATCGAAATGTCGGACAGCCACGGAGCGGGCACTTCGGACGGCTCATTGACGGCGAACTGCTTGATGCGATCGCGATTCGGGACGAGGTAGGACATCGCGCGCAGAAGCGTGGTCTTCGCCGAGCCGGTCTCCCCGGTCAGGAAAGTGGCGCCGCCCGTGACTTTGCCCAGGCTTTCGATGATCGCCAGCTGGCTCGACTCAAGCCCCATCTCGTGCGGCAGCAACACGTTCACATGCTTGAAGTTGCCGTCGAGCAACCGCAGCGCGACGTCGAATCCACCGACGAGCGGCGCGCTCTGCCAGCGGATATTGACGATATCCATGTGTGCGACGAGCGGGATCATCGCGGACTGCGGCGCAGTCGGCTGGAAAGTCTCGCCCGAGTTGGTATTTCGCTGGACGAGGTCCTGATAGGCGGCCGACAACGAACGGCGCACAAGTGCCTTCGGCATCTGCCGATACGAGTACAGGTCGCCGTCGACACGCAGCCGGAGCTCAACGTCCTCTGCGAAGTCTCGGTATTCCCAGTGCACATCGCCGGCACCATATGCCTTGGCAGCCTCAATCACATCTCGGAAAACCCCAATCGCGCGGGAAGCCTCCGGGACGAACGCAGACGCGCGCTGCTTCTCCATGGCATAGAGGGCCGCAATCACGCCCTCGTCCGCAACCATTTCTTCGTGAATCGAGATATCCGCGCGCGCGAGGTCCTTCAGATAGGTCGCATAGAGCTGGCCGTCGTGGAATCGCTGCGTCGCGACCACGATCGAGATACCGGCCTGCAGCTCGACTGCGATGAACTCGCGCCGAGCCGCATCGCTCACGGCGAGCGCGGCATTCGGGTCGCGCTGGCACAACACGCGTTTGAACGTCAGGGATTCGGCAGACACAAGCCGTGGGCGCCCCGTCTCGATCGCCATTTCCGGCCCCTCGGCGAGATCCATTCCGATGCGCCGAACGGTCGGCGGTTCGTCGTAGCCGCCGCCCTGCAGCATGGTGGCTTCGTCTGCGGATACCTCCTCAACCGGAATGCGCGTCGATTCCTCCGGCACGGCGGACGCGCCCTTGGCAGTTTCAGCACCTGGTTCAATCGCTTCGTCGGGAGCCGGTTCTTGACCGGTTTGGACATTGGACGACGAGGCTGCAAAGTCGCCATTCGCTTCCGAAGCCTGTGCCGCCGCTTCCCGAGCCATTGCGCCACTCTGCATCGCGGCCGCCGCCCCTTCAGAGGGCGACGTACCAACGTTCTCACCCAGAACCTCGACGTCTTCGATTTCCTGTTGTGCCCGGCGCAACATCATGCCCATCGTCATCGGCTGGCTATGATTTGCCTGTCGTGGATTGACTGGCTTGCTCGCGGTCTTGAAACGCGGCTCACGCGGATCCTGCACGGGTGCCGACTCACCATCATCGGTCGGCTCCCGTCCGACGATGGGCATCGCCGCCGCCGAACTATCCACGAAACCCGGCTTCAGCGCCTTGAGGCGGCCGAAGAAGCCGCGCTTGGTCGGCTCCGGCGTTTCCATTTCCGAGAAGAAGCTCATCGGGTGCCTCCAAGGGGGATACCCGGCAGCGGTGCGCCTGGGGGCAATGGCGAGCTCAAGTCCACCAGCGAGCGAACTGCGGCCGTCGCCGGCGACATCTGGACTGGCGCTTCGCCACGAATCGGCTCTTTCCACGTCCGCTTGCCTTCCGCCACGGTAACTGCGTAGCCGTCAACAGCCTTGACGCTCCAGCCGTTGAGCAGCGTCGCACCGACGCGTGCGGGATAGATCGCATCGCGATACGAGTACAGGACATGTGGGCCCGCTTCATCGTTGAATGCGCCGAGAAATGAAACCGGCTCAGCATGGGCTCGAGTCGGCCGCATCGGTTTTTCGACGGGCTTCGGTGATTCGTTAGCGGCAACGCCGCTAGCGGCGATGCCCGGTTGCGGTTGAGACATCGCACCTGGCGGTAACATCCCGGCACCCGGCGCGGTCCCACCCAGACTACGAACAACGTTGGCTCGCGCCAGTTGGTCGATGTCGTCGATCGAGAGCTTGGCGCCGACGGGGTCGGCATGTGCGGACACGGCGAAACCGGCGGCCGCCGCCGCGATGAGGACGTGCTTAATCAAAGACATAGTATTTTCCCTTCGCGGTGAAGTGGACGCCGTACGGCGAATCGCCGGTATCGCTACTGGTCGTCGGCCCGACGCCTTCTTTGAGACGCAACTCCACCTTCAACGACTCGAGCGCCATGTTGGCGGGCAGCTTTTCCAGGAGCGGCGACTGCCAGCGGAAGCCTTCGATCGTCCAGTCGCCCTGTTTGATCAGACGGCCGATATGGGCGCCGGCGCCGGACATCGCAATCAGCGGACGAGCCTCGCCAAGCGAAACGGTGTATCCGTACGAACGCAGCTCATACGGCTGCGCCGACATCCGTTGCGGTGGCGTCTGCAACTGGTCGATGAATGCTTGTGCGGAGGGCCATTTAGTGGATTCGCTTTGTGTCAACGACGCGACAGCAGGCACCGCCGCGCCGCGCGAAGTGAGTGTCAGGCCATCACGCGCAAATGCCACCGGACGCATGCCTGCGGTTGCGGCCTGATCGAAGCCGGAGAAAGTGCCGCCATGACGGCGGAACGTGACCGTGCAATACCCCGCCGTCTGACAGTTCGCTTCCTGAAACAGCCATCCCTTGATGACGGTCTCCGATCCGCCCACGGCTGCCAGTAACGCCGGCGCAAGCGCCGACGCACGTGGTTGCGGCTTAGCGAACGTCTCCTGCACGGCCGCTGCGTACTGTTCAGCGAACGTTGGTGCGCGAGGTGGCGGCGGCGGAGGCGAAAGCACGTCCATCAGCTTCGGGACACCGAGGAATGCACCCGCTACGATCGCCGCGACCGGGAGTATGGTCGGGACCGACACGGGCAGCTTCGAGATGCGACCGAGCTTCCGGCTTGCGAGCAGCTCGCTTGCCTGAAACGGTTCATCAACGTCGCCGATCCTGTCGCCGATGCCGAGCGACACAAGCGACAGGTTGCCCTTCAGGCATTCCTGCTCGATCTCGAGACGGCGCGACTGCGCGGCCTCTGGTGTCAGTACCTCATCGCTGCGCACCGCACCACGCACCACAAACACCGTGTAGACGCGCTGGCCATCCTGCAGCAGGACCAACGCCGCGGCTCGGTTCTTGATGCGATCGTGCAGCGCGACGCGCGCAGCACCCGAGTACAAATGAGCGCCCTTCAACTCCGACATGTCCGGCATCGCGAAGCCGCCAATTTGCTCGGTGCCGACCTTGAATTCGACATAGTGCGTTGCACCGAACGCATCGGCATAGCGTCGACGCTCGGCCTTGCCGCCCTTCACCGGGTAGGCCCGCCAGTCGATGCCGAATACAAGGCGTGCGCGCTTGTCGGTCGGCATGGGTTCCGTGATGTGCATCATCGTCATCACATCGACGGAACGACCGTCGCCTTCAGCATGATGATCTGGAACGTCTTCGCCTTGTTCCAGCTACCCGTGATGCCGGCGATGCCAGTGTTCGTCGTACTGTCGGCCTGATCGGTGATCGCGCCATAGAGCACGATGGTCTGCCCGTCCGACAGTGCGATCGTCTGGTCGTCCTTCGTGCCGATCGTGTGTGCCAGCTGGATCTGCTGCTGGGTCTGACCAGACCCGGCGCCCGCGCTCGTGAACGGGCCGTTGAGTTTCGAACTATCCGCCCAGTACGCGAGGACGATCTGGTTGTGATCGTTGACCGCAGGCAGGACGTTCACGAAATCGCCCGTCGTGATCGTGCCCGGCGTCAGGCCCGGCACACCGCCGGACGTCGCCGTCAGTGAGCCGGACGACGGCGTGGTCGAGCGCAGGTAGTCGTCGCTCTTGAACGACGCCACCGACACCGGCAGGCCGTTGAGCGTCATTTTGGTCATCGTGTTGTCCTGGACCGTGCGACCGTACTGGTTCAGCGCATTGACGACCGCATTGGTGCCGGAGAACGGCGCATCGGGACGCAACACCGACACACCGACTGAGCCGCCACCCGTGGCAAGCGACGTCGGCGACGTGAAGCTGATTGCGTAGCGCGCGAGGCCGGCGTGCATCGCGTTAAACACAACGTCCGCGTTCATGCCCGCCTGGCTGCCCCTGTTCAGCGCAATCTGGATCGTGCGGACCGTGATGGCCACCTGACGCGTCGAGATCGCGTTCTCGTGCTTGAGCAGCTTGCCGATGTTGTCCGCCGCTTCCTTCGTGTCGTACACCATCACGAGTCGGCTCTGCGGGTTCACGCTCACGCGACCCATGGGCGACTTCAACTTGTCGATTTCCGCCGTGATCGCCGCGATCTGATCGAAGTCGCCTTCGCGGCCGGTCGACGTCTGCGCCGAGAACGATCCCGTATTGCCGCCCGAGCTGCCACCACCGCCGCTGCCCGACTGATTGCCGGTCGACGTGTCCATGCCCTTGCTCATCGTCGATTTGATCGACACCTTGCCCGGAATCGCCGCGATCTGGTACATGCGCGTGACGAACCGATTCACGTTGATCGTGCTGCCGTCGAAGGACCAATCGAGGCCGAGATCGGTCGTCATGTTCTTCATGTACATCCCGGCTCGACCGGTAAACGCCTGCCGGTAGATCGGCTCCTCGGATCGCGCGGCGCTGTTCTGGCCTTTCGACTCGGTTTGCCCCGGCACCAGCGAATCGCGCGGCACGAACACGTCCGGGCTTAGGTGCACGGGATAGCCCGTCGCGGTGGAAATCAGCGTGGCGATCTGCTTGATACCGAGGTTCGCCGGAAGGGTGACCGTCTTGTCGCGGAACACCGCGGGCAGCGTCGCCTCATAGGCGAGCGGCACCAGCCGGTCACCGAGGAAAGCGGTCGGCACGTCCTCGACGAGCGCCATCGGCGTCGGACCTTTCCCGAGCGCATCTGAGATCGTGCGGTGTGCGGCGTCGTAGCTGTCGTTGACGTCCTGCTGCGTCACCGCGCAGCCGACGGCCATCAGGGCGGCTGCGATCGCGATCGTGGATTTCAAAAGGTGAACGCGCATGGTTCTCAGTCCTGGCAGTTGCCCGCGCGTGCGATCACGCGGATGACGTTGTTCGAATGGCGGCAAGCGCGCGTCGGCGTACGCATATGATTCGTCGCCTTCATCACCTGCTGTAGTACGGAGGTGAAGTCGCCCGTGAATGACGCGTTGAATTCAAGGGGCAAGTCGTCGTCGATCTTCCATGCCAGTTGCCAGCCCTGCTGCTGCAGCCAGCGGTCAAGCGCGTCGCGAAGATTGACGTCCGCCGGTGTCACGGAGAACGTGAGCGTGCCGCTCGCGGCTGGCGCACTGGCACCCGGCAACTCGACTGCAGCAACGTCGGTCGACGACGCGGGCGCATTCGTGCTCGCCGGCATCGCCTGCGCCCGCTTCGGGCTTTCGGCGGCCGCCGATGGCGCTTTCGGCGCCGATGCCAGTACCTGCCAGCCGTCCGCATCAATCGAGCTCGTCGCTGCTTGAGGTGCCGCAGTCGCCGCGGCGCTGAGCGCGACCAGTGCTACAGCTACGATCGCGCGTGCTCGCGCCTGATTCGAATGTGTCTTCTGCATGGTTACCGACCCTGTTGCATAAAGCGGCGATAGATCGCGCTGGCGTAGACGAGCTGCTTGGACGGCGTCACCGCGTTATAGGCGCCGACCGCCTTCCAGTTCGGCCCGAAGCGGCGCACGTTCGACGCGAGGATCCACGCACCGACATACGCGCTCACGCAGCCATTGAAGAGGTGTTCGCGACGGATGCCATAGCGGGACAGCGTCGGCAGCCACGACGTGTTGATCTGCATGAGCCCGATGTCTTCGCTGCCGTTCGTGTTCCGATTCACGGCATTGGCGCGCATGCCCGACTCGTGTTGCGCAATGACGCGCAGCAGCCTTGGATTGACGCGATGAAATGCGGCCGCGTCATCCAGGCAATCTGCGCGCGCCGGCACCGCGGCGACCACCATCACGGCGGCGGCGATCGAGACGATGTGCTTCACGACGTTGGCCCTCCGCTCGCCTGCAGCGTTGCGTCCGGCGTTTCGCGATAGATGACTTCCTTGCGGCGCTTGACGCGGATCGTGTTGCCGTCGGCCGTCACGGTGAACAGATCGGACGTGCCCTCGAACATGAAGTAGCGCCCCTTCTGCTCGCCGATGCCCAAGTTCCGCACATCCGTCACGCCGACCCGCACGACCGATTCCGCGAACTTGAAGTACGTGCGGCCCTCGCGATCGAACACGGCTTCGAGCTTTGCCGGGTTCGGCTGATCGAAGTCGTAGACCGTCTTCGCGTCGCGCGTCACGTCGACGCGGCTTGTCGCGTCGGCCACGGTGAAACGTTCCGCGCGGTCGATCGTCATCACGCTCTTGATCTCATCCCAGCTGGTGCGCAACGCCTTCCCATCCGGCGTCGTGAACGTGACGGTCTTTGCCGGTTTCGCCGTAAAGCGGATCTGCATATGCGTGTCGTCGCCATCACGGATCGCCTGCGCGCCAAAGCGCTCGGCCAGCCGGGACACCGGTGCAGGCTCCGCGGTGACACGCGCGACGACGCTGTTCAAACCGGCCTCGTCGGCATCGCGGCCGGACGACGCGTAGTTCAGTGCGGCGGACTTCGGCGGATCGCGATGCAACCGCACATGCCGCCCGCCGAAATCGACGTCCGCATACAGCCCGGTTTGCGTCATCAAGCGATCGAGCGCCTGCATCCAGTTCTCGCCATCGCGCGTGGCGAATAACTCCGAAGTCGTCAGGTCGACGTCCTTCTGCGCCGACCCTGTCCACCCCTGCGGAACGAGCGATTTAACGACGTTGCCGACCGGCATCGATGCATGAAGCGCGCGAACCGGCGCGAGCGCGGAGCGCGTGCCGATCAGCACCAGTCGGTTCGTGAAGCCATCGAATCCAGCCGGTTGATCGTCCTTCATTGCAGCGAGTGCGCCGGTGCCGCCGATGAAGGTGTTCGCCTTCTTCCATCGGGCCGTGGCCGAATGGGCACCGACTTTGTACGTGATCGACGCCGGTGTGCCTTCGACGACGACATACGGACCTTCGGTATGGCCGCCTTCGGCGACAATGACTTGTCCTGCGCGAGGCTGGATATAGGTCTTCGCGCCATCGTTGAAGATCAGCGCTGGCCGCTCGGAGATGCTGCCGAGGATGTCGTAGTCGAAATCGAACGGGTCCGTGTTCGCCGCCGATGCGGCCGCGCACACGATCGCCGACGCGGCGCACGCGAGAATCTTGGTCGTGTGCTTCACAGGCCTGCCTCGATCAGGGAAAGGTGTCGAACGAACCGCGTGAGGTACGAACGACCGGGATTGGGATTCGCGCTGTGGTAGTAGGCGATCGCCTTCGCGACCGAGTCGGTTCGCGCAAAGTTCTCGGTGAGGATCGCTTCGGCTACCGCAACGTTGGACGCGGGTGCGAGGGCGTCCCACGCTGACGCGAAGCGCTTGCCGTGATACCGCCAGTTCACCTGCATGAGGCCGACATCGAAATCCGACCGCCCGCGAGCGAGCAGCGCCTCGACCGCCTTGTAGGCTTCCTCGCGTGACTCGAAGAAGAAGCCCTGACCCGCGACGTTCAACGTCCACGGCCACGCGCGGCCACGGTAGTTCGATTCGTTCAGGGCGATACCGGCGAGGATCTTCGGATCGACGTTGGTGTGCAGCAGCTCGAACGGCACGACAGCCCGGGAGCACGCCCATCCACCTCGCCGCTCGGCGAGGGCAGCTTGGGCGCCGTCATCCAGCACGAGTGGCTGCAGCCAGCCCCGGTCGATGAACAGGTCGTCGAGGGCGACGTCACGCCCGTCGATCGAGACAGTGATACCGGCTTCACGTGAGTTGCGCACGGTCTGGCCAATCAGCGGCGACGCCCACTCGATGAAAGCGTCGAGGCCGCAGTAATAGACCGGCTTGCCCGGCAGCATCGCGACCTGGCGCGTCGCGCCGTCTTGAATCACGATGCTCACCGGGCTGATCACCCGCGCGATCACGGCTGACTGAGCATAGGTGCTCGCCAACGCGATCGCCGCAAAGAGAGCCATGCGCTTGATCATCGCGCCCCCCGGTACGGCTCGAGCACCACGTCGCGATTGATCTTCATCATGAAGTGCCGTTCACCCGGCTTCGAGGTGATGGTCGGTGGGATGTTTTTGTAGCGGTCGAGCACCGACTGCGCCGTTTGCGCCGCGATCTGACCAGCCGTGCCGCCTACTTGAGTGACACCAAGCGGGCCCGTCGTCGTGCTCTGATCGCTATTGCTGAACGTGCGAACCAGAATCGCCGTCAAGAACGAGGTCGAGTAGATCTTCAGGAAGTGGTTGTTCACGTCACCACTGAAGCCGGCCGTGCCATCACCGTTAGCACCTTGCGCGCCGTACAGCGGGACGTGTTTGCCGTTCGGCAGTCGCATCTCCGCGCCGGCGACGAGAATGGACTCCTGCCCCGGCTGAATGTCCGAGCTGTAGGGCGCAACGATCGTGGTGCCCCACGGAATCACCAGGCAACGCCCATCGCCATTGTTTGCGTACACGTCGCTTTCGACGATCAGCGATGCGGTGCCGGGACGATCCGAGTTGAGCGCCTCGTTCGAGAGAACCGGGATCTTCGCCGGCGGCGACAGCGTGCAGCCGTGCGACTGGCCAACAAAGCCGGTTCGCGCAAAGTCTTTGTCGCCCTCGCTCAGCTGTGCGACGTCGCGCATGAACGCGTTGTCGCGCTGTTGAGTCGTCACCGGTCCGGCAGCCTGGCCGCCGCGCGAAGCAAGTGCAGCAGCCTGCGCCATCGCTTCTTTCGTTGCTGCGTCTTGAGCGGCCGCCTGCTGGAGCAGCATCTGTTGCGGCGAGATGATGCCGTTCGGCAGTTGCGGCTGCTGCGGCTGGGCGTCCTTCACCTTGACACCCGGGCGGAAGATCGGCGAGACATAGATCGTGTCCTGGTCATTCGCCGCTTTGAGCTCGCCGGTGCTTACGCTCGGCAGGACCGCGTCCGCCGACAAGGTCGGCTTCTTCGCATTCGTGGCAGCAGCGGCGCTTGCGGCCGCTGCTGCTTCCGCAGCGCGCCGACGGGCTTCGGCCTGTTGTTGCTCGATGATCTTGTCGACGTCAGCTTTGTCGGCGTTGCTTTTGTCGACCGCTTCGGCCGCTCGTTCACGCTTTGCCTTCAGCGCTTCTGCCTCTGCCTTGTTGGCTTCGAGCGTCTGCGTGTAGAAGCCCAGCGAGCCGATTGCAACGGCGGCAATTGCGCCGATGGCAATCATGACGTTGCGCGGCACCTTGCCCTTGAACAAGGCTTTCTCTTCCGGGCTGCTCGGGTCGATCTGTTTTGCCATGCCGACCTCAGAACCCGAACAAACCGCGGCGGCCGCGCGTGATCGTGACTTCCTCGCCCGGTCGCGTTAGCTTCACTTCGTCTGCCAGTCGCTGGATAACGATGTACGGGCCGCGGCGGATAAAGTTCGGGCTGACGATGTCGCCGCCGTCCTTGATGGTCGGCACGGCGAACGGCGTGCGCGGCGGCATCCTGATCCAGATAAACGTACCATCGTCGAAAACCGTCTCCGGTTTGAGCGAGCTCGTGCCGGACACGGTGTATTCAAAGTTCAGCTTGTCGGGCGGAACGCCAATCGGCCCGGAATCGGATTGACCAGCATGGTCCGCATCGCGGTCGTCGTCGGGAGCGTTTCCGCGCGTGCGCACCTTCGCCATCAGCGAATTCGGGTAGTTGAAGCGCACGTTCTGGTAGAACAGCCCGCCAAGCGGCGACGAGACGAGCGTCAGCTCGTACTCGCGCTTGTTCGTGCTCAGGTGCAGCGTGTTGACGAGGCCGGGCTTCGTCGGCTTGACGTACACGTGGTTTGCACCGTCCGTGTCGATGACCCATTGCACCGAGTCACCCATTGCCGGCTCGCTGATCAGGCTCTCGCCGCGCTCCAGTTCAATCGTCGTGAGTTTCAGCGGTGCCGTCATCACGCGGTAGATTTGGTCGCGGCTATACGGGAACACCGCCATGCGTGCGTCGCCGGGCATCGTGATGGGATCGGCGCCAGAGTTGTACGGGTTCACCGGGCTCATCGCGTCGCCGATGATGCTGCCGACATCAAACCCCGGGATCGGCGAGACAGGACTCGCGGCAGTCTTTGCGGCGAACGCATTGGCCGACGCCGCGATCAACGCGAGCGCGCCCCAGGTCAGGAGGGAACGTGGTCGTTTCATGCGCCGGTTTTTTGGAGAGTGAAGAACGGGTAATAGAGACCGTACGGATTCGTGCCGAGTACGTCCTCTGCGGTCGGAGGAATGATCTGGTAGCGCATCGTCAGCGCGAAGCGGACATCGACGGGCTTGTCGGTGGGCGATTGCCGGGTCGAGGTCGTAAATTCGACGACGACGGTCGAATCCTCCAGCAGCGAGACGTTGGTGACCTTCGGCTCGCGGACCAGCTTCGGATTGGTCGTGATCTGGTCGAACGGCTTGTCCTCGCTGATCCACGACGCGAACTGGTTCTTCGCGTTGCCGACCATCTTGGCTTTGACGGCGTTGATGTTCTTGGCGAGGCGTGAAGTTCGAATGTCGTCGGTGAGGACCGGCTCGATCGTGAACCAGTGCTCGACGTCCTGTTTGATCGCCGTGCGCTTCGCCTGGTCGTCCGGGTTGTACGCCGCTAGCTGTTTGACCAACGGGTTGCCGCCGGCATCCGACGAAACGCCATAGGCTTTCACGACCGACGGCGGCGGTTGCCGGGTGTACACGGCACCACCGGCGATGATCGCGAGGACGAAACAGAAGGTCTTCCAGTGATTGGCTTCGATCCGCAGACGCGTCCCCTGATCGAAGATGATCTTTTCGGGATCCTCGTTCGAGTAGTGGCCGGGCGCCGGCGACAGGGCGACCTGCTTCTTGCTACGGGGAAAAAGTCTGGGGAGTCGCATCACGGAGTTCCAATTGGGACGGATCAATTGGAACAGCCGAGGCGACAACGGCACTTGGGAAAAGGACCGTGATTTCAGGGGCCTTTTCGCGACGCCGAGAAACGCTGGCCATCGGTGCTACTGCGCGCAACCGGTTGAGGGGTGTACGGCAAAAAGCCCTATGGAAATCGTGAGCTTTTCACCCGATCAAGATTGCGGTTCGGAGATATCGTCTGAGCTCGATGTACCTTTGCGGCTTGCACGTATTGCACGCGATAAATTCACCGTTTTGTCACCGGTGCCTCACGACAGGCACACGCCGCTCCCTGCAAATACAAGGGCTTACGCACGGTTTGAGCGGGAGCGGCGGTGCCCTGGCCTCCCGCCCCCCCCTCAACCGGTTGAGGGTCTTTTTGCCAATTTCGTAACAATTCCGGAGCATAAGGCCGCCTTTTCTCAGATTAAGTTTTCTTTTCGAATCAATATGCAAGCAATTCGTCGCGAACGGTAAAATATCCCGGATTCAATGATAATTTATTTCAGCAAGGATTTTTGCTAGTATTGCGCATATATCCTAGCAACACTACCAGGGACACGTTCCACCTCTTCCCGAACCGAGGCGACCAATTGCCGGGCAAGACATTCAAAGTACAAGCGGCTGCACAACTCTTGGGAACGACCGTCGATACGGTACGACGCATGGCGGATCGGTTTGAAGTCGCCGTGGCTCGAGAAGCAGCCGGCACCAAAACGCGGCTCTTCTCTCTCGAGAACATCTTCGAGATCGCACACCACCGCGCGGCAAGTCGAGCGAAAGTAGCTCGAAGAGGGCCAATCGTCGTCACGACCTACGCCACGAGAACAGGCGTCGGTTCGACTACCCTCGCATCAAACTTCGGAACGGTTCTCGCGCTTCGTGGATTTCGGACGTTGTTGGTTGATTTAGATAGCGGCGCAGGCCTTACCCGCAGTTTCGGCTATCACCCTGACATGTCGGATGCGGACCTCGCAGGAACAAACCTCGACAAATCGATGATTGTCGATCATCACTTCGGAGACCTACTTTTCCAGGGTCAGACGAACCCCGTAGCTCTTACGGATGTGCTTAAGTTTCCGTACGGAAACTTTGGTCCTCACCTTGTTCCCGCAGATCTGCGGCTCTTTCAGCTCGATGCTTTGCAGATCGAAGAGGAGCGCGGCCACCACGATAGCCGACATCAAATTCGGACGTTCATCGAAAGAGGTCGATACGGCAAGAATCCGCTCTTCGATATCTCCAACTACGATGTCGTTCTCTTTGATACGTCTCCGGCCATTTCCGGTGCGACGCTCGGCGTTCTCGACGCTACTGACTACCTCGTTTCTTCGGTGTCGGTGGAGGGGTACGTCGGGAAGGCGTTGCAACTGTTGTCTAGACTCCTTGAAGGTCAACGAGAAAGCCATAGCCGGAGTCCCGAGCTTACGCTTATTGCGAATCGCTTCAGCCTGCAGCGCATGCACGCGATCAGTAGTTTGGCGTCGGTGCCAGACGGTCTTGCACGGGCGTGGCTCAAGGGCGGTATTCCCTACCTAAACGTCTTGCATGATAGCCAGTTTGCAAGCGCCGGCCTGCCGCTAGTCCTCTACGCTCCTGCAGAATCCGGAGCGTTAGATTTGACTACGTGCGTCGAATTGCTCCTCGAGCGTTTCCGTTTGGGCCCGTAGTACGTCCCCTGTTCAGCCATCCTCCGTCCCGTTGAATTTGACAAATAGTGCGCACCGGTATGCTGTTTGTGTCGCCTGACAGTCCACTGCGACGCTCGGTGTAGCCACTCCTCCCAGCGCACGGCCATTGAAAGTGTGCGGCCCTGGACGAGCGGCCCGCTCTATCTACGACACTCCAACGAAATCGATTCGATGACACAAAGTTTCTCTTCTCGTGAAGTGCCGAACAAACGAACTGCAATCTCGCTCCATCGACAGATGCGTGCGGAAGGGGCCTCGATCGTTCGACTAGGCGAGCTTTACATCGCAGTGATCGAACGCGGTCTGTGGCCAAGTCAGGCATCGATGGCTGTCGACTTCTCCGTGTCTCCATCGAACGTGTCCCGGTCCATCACTGCGGCTCGACTTCCGAGATCGCTAGTAGATGCGGTCGGCGGTGACGGGAAACTCACGTTTTCATTAGCAGAACGATTGGATTTCTTTGTCGCTCAGTTAGGCGCCTCTGTCGTATCTGATCGCGCGAGCCAGCTTCCGAGTAGTTTGTCGATTCCCGAGATTGAGCATGCGCTGCTAACCGGTGCTCCACCGCGGCCCGACGAGGTTACGGTCTCGTTATCGGCAAACAGGAATCACCTCATCGTCGAGTCGGCTAGGCTGCCGGCCATCCTTCGCGAGGCGCCGAATATCGCTCAGCTCATCAATTCCATTCTGCGTGCGAAATGAAGCCACGTTTTTCGGTTCCTAAACGGGTGGACGACAAGATTCGCTACCTTAGTCGATACGCGGAGGCGGTTCGATCGAAGCTTGGTCCGGTGGTGATCGGCGAGATCTTCTGCCAAGCCATTGGAGACGGGGTTTGGCAGTCGAGTAGCGAGATTGCTGACGAGATTGGCACACAAGAGCCAACGGTACAAGGCGCGATCGATGCCTACAGATCCGCGGGCGGGTGTTCAGCCAGCGGGTTGAATGCGCGAGTGATGCAATACAAAGTGAGGCGCGATTCCCTGTCGCTCGTCGCGCTCGGATCGGAGATTCTCCGCGCGCGATCATTAGGGTATGCCGCTTCGGTGCCAGCGATCGCCAAGAAAGTGGGACTACCGGTCGACGAAGCGAAGTTTGCGGCGGCATTCGCATCGCTTCCAGCGTACGTGATGGGCTGTGCCCTGATCCTCAGTGATGTCCAACCGTCGGACCTGAAGCGTATTGAGTCGTTGGCGGACCGAGATGGATGGGCGGTATTGGACGCACGAGCGAAGACCTTCGTGATGCAACGGCCAAGCGGGCGGCTATCGAAGGCTGGCGTCTTTCGTCTACTTGGGACAGGCAGGTTTTAAGCGGGAGCCGGCGGTTCGGGATTGGTTGAAGACTCAGTGTCGCGGTCCTATAGCAAACGAAGGTATCGAGCTTTCGGTCAACGTTTATGGTTCACCAGCTCCCGCGAGGTGAATGTCTATGGTTCACCCCTGCTCCTAGCCTGCTTGGGCAGTCCATAGCGTTGTTGCTCCTCGGCCGGACAGTCAGGTGAACGCCTATGGTTCGCTCGGCTAGTTTTAATGGGCTTGCTCTAGCACGGTGATTGTGATGGCCAGGGGGCGGTTTTCTGGTGTTGCTTAAAGCCGACGCTCGTTTACGTGTTTACCTCAACACTTTTAACACCTTTAACTACGTTTACGTGTCTGCAGAGCCTTGCTGGATAAGGCTTTGAAGGATGTTAGGTGCATGGCTATGGTTCAAATGGTGAATGCCTCTGGTTCTAAGGGTGAAGGGATATGGTTCAGATGGTGCACACCCGTGGTTCGTTAGGTACATGGATATGGGGCAAGAGTGAATGTCTGTGGTTCCGGGCTGGGCGGGAGAAAGGTGAAGGTCTATGGGTACTGCTGAAGGTGAACGCCTATGGTTCTAAAGGCACACTCGCCTATCTGAGATTTTGCTTGAATTTCTTGCAACAACTATTTGATTATAAAAAAGATTGCGCTTTTGATACCCTGCCCAATTTGGGACGATTAGGAGAAGAGGTTCAAAGGTGAACGTTTATGGTTCTCTTTGACTGGCGACGGCGGGCTCTCCGGGAAAGGTACCGAAAAGTGAACGTCTATGGTTCCGCGCTCCGGGAAAGAGATATCGAATCCACCCAGCTTTCGTCTGGCGAGGGTGAACGTCTATGGTTCCGAGATTTCAGCGCGTTGCCGGTGACCATGACTCATAATCCCTTGAAATAGAACGTGAAATGGCAAAAGAGCCCACCGAAAGTGACCGGTTGCGTCATTGGTGAATGTCTATGGTTCTCCAAGTGGCTGGCAGCCGCGGTTCCGGCCGTCGACGTCGCGCCTATCCTTGAAGGTGAACAAAGTACAGTGTATTGTTACCGTTCATCTCCATTCGAGCGTATCCCTTCGTGGCAACGAAAAAAGACACGGGTCGCGAACCCATGCAAATCGCCCTCTTCCAAATGCCGGAGATGCCGGATCCATTTCGGAAGGCGGTGCCGGCGATCCACATGGCGCCGAAGACCGGACCGATCTCACTGCAGCAGGCGAAGACTTGGAACGCCTTGATCAAGAACGCGATCGAGCAGCGCAAGGAAGGTGAACGAACATGGTTCGAGTATTCGATCGGGGATCTGATCTCTGACGTCGGGCTGAACTCGAAAAATCGCGAGTACGTCAAGGCAACGATCAACTCGTTGGTTGGCTTTGTAGTCAACTGGGACCAGTTGGCCGCGAAGTCTGAGTGGAACGCTAGCGCGCTGCTTGCCGGCGCGAAGTTATCCGGCGGAACCTTAAAGTATCAGTTCTCCGACAACATCAGCGAGCTGCTACTCAGCCCCGAAGTGTATGCGAGCATCGATATGCGGATCGCCAGGGTGTTCAAGCGCGGTTACGCGCTGACCCTCTGGGAGAACGTCGTGCGCTACGAAGGTGTTGGCCAGACGGGAAAAATGAAGGTCAATACCCTTCGCGATCTTTTGCTGGGCATGGACTGGGCGCAAGGTTCATACGCTGAGTACAAGATTTTCAAGAGCCGAATTTTGGTGCCGGCCCTTAAGGAGATCAACGACATTTCTGATCATGAGTTTGTCTTGAAGGAGCATAAGACCGGTCGCGCCGTTACGGAGGTCCAATTCTTCATCACGCCAAAGCGAAAATCTGAGGCAACGTCCGAAGAAGACCTCGACGTTCTTTCCGCGATGACGAAACTCTCGGTCCCTTTGTCCGAGGCGCGGAAGCTGTTGGGCCACCATGGGCCCGAGGCGGTGCGCCAAGCGCTTGCGTACACCGAGGTCCGGGTGAAGAAGAAAAATGCCCAGCCGTTGGACAATGTCGCATCGTATTTTCGGAAAGCGCTGGCAAACGGCTACCAGCTGGAAAGCGGACGGGGCAAACCGGACAGCAACGTCGTGTCGATCGCCTCTTCGTCGGAGCAAGCGGAGGACAAACTCTTGTCTAAGCTCCTCGCAGATCGAGCCGAGCAAGCTCGTGGGTATTTCAACGAGCTAGATTCTGGCGAGCAAGGGGATTGTGTTAATCGCTATAACGAGAATCAGGTGGCGCCACAGCTGAAGCTCGCGGCGAACAAGAAGCCGAAGAAGGCGGCCGAGCAAGCGTTCTTCTACTGGCTGGCTGAGGACGTTTGGGGCAAGCCGACAGACCGCGATCTCCTGAATTTCGTGCTCGCTGGAAGCGGCGCAAGTTCTCGGTAGTCCTTGCGTTCGTCGGGACTACGCGCTGCCGTGAGCGGCGAACACGGCCAATCCGACAATCAAGAGTATTGATGTGCCGCTCAAGCGAATTGGCCTGAGCGGCTTGAACGCGGGCCGCGCGTTTACGCGTCGGTGTTCAGTGTTCGCGTCGGCGCGTCGACATCGTCTTCACTCAGATCGCGAGCCCAGGATTGCACGACCTCGGTCAGTTTGTCGATCAACCGTTCTTGTGCAACTCCCTTCACTCCCTTGAGGTTCAACTCGGCTCTACCGTCAGCGAACGCCTTCAGTTCGCCGAGTTCGAATCCCCGCGGCGAAGCAAATTTAACTCTGGACTCGTAGTGAGTTCTCTTCGCACCACGGGCGGTCGTCTTGTCACTGGTCGCAATCTGCTCAAGCTTGCGGACCGAAGCCTGTCCGGCGATCACCTGGTCAAGCCAGTGCTCTGCTACCGCGTCGCCTACTTTGTCGCATATGAGCTTGATGTTGTAGGCGTGAGACAGCTTCACCTTGTCGGCGTTGTCGACCATGCGTTGAAGCAGCGTCATCGGTAAGGTGTTGAGCAAGAGGACCTTGTTGACCACACCTTTGTCTTCACCTACCGCTGCGGCCAACTCAATCTGATCGCGATAAACGTTCTCGCTGAGCAAACGCTTCCAGGCGACCGCATCGTCGAAAACAGTCTGATCGTCGCGCTCCTTGTTCGCGCGATACGCTAGAAGGAACAAGGCTTGCGACGATAGGTTCGGTCGATACATACCCTTGATCGTTAGCCGCCCCAATGTCTTCAAGGCCCGCAGACGGCGCTCACCGTCGACAATGATGTTTTTACCGGGATATTCTGGTAAATGCGTAAAAAGAATAGGTTGGAGTTGACCTTCCTTGTCTAGGGTTGCCGCAAGCCCGTCAATGCTCTGGGGACTGTAGAAGGCCCGCGGGTTGTAAGGGTTGGAGATGCAATCGTCGAGCCGAAGGATGTGAAACCGTTCCTCGTCTTCCAGCGATTCACTCGGGGCGATCGCGTCCTGCACGGCATTCTCGTCCAGAACTGCACGCGAGTCCGGATCGAGTATATGAGCAGCTTCGGCCTGGGCGGCCCTCACAACTCCGGACGTGTTCAGTCGCGCATCGACGTCGGAACGTTCGGCGGCCATGCCGGTGCGCACTTTGCTTTTGAGGTCGAGTTTTTTACTCATTCTCACTGTCCTCAGTGTTGTAGAAGGCGATCAGCTCATCCAGAAGCGCGGCCACTTCTTCGCGGGCAGGTTTCACTGCTCTTAGCCCTTTCGCGTCAAATACCGTTCGCCCCAATGCGGCCGCAAGTTTGTAGACTTCCCGGTGCTTAATGGTTGTCTTCAATAGATGCACCTTGCTCTCGGAGAGGAGTTCTCGCATCTGTCCATGGAGCATGGTTTTCGGATTTGCTTTGTTGAGAAGAATCGCGTATTTCCCGTTTGGCTGGATCGCGCGGGTTTGTTCGACCAGACGCATCATCCCCTCGCTGCTCCATAGGTCCAATGGGGACGAGTCGGTCGGGATGATCGTTGCGTCGGCGACCATCAGCACCCTCGCCGTAATTGGGGACTCAATGCTGGGAGGACAATCCACCAGGACGATTTCTGAATCTTCGGCTAATTGGGTAATGACGTTCCCAATCTGCTTACCGTGACCCGCAACACTGACTATCTTGAATGGAAGAGGATTGTCATCGTCAGCAACAGCGTTCCAGCGGAGACAAGAGTTTTGCGCGTCTGCATCTGCCACTAGTGGTTTGTAGCCAGCGGCATGAAACGCTCCGGCGAGGTTGATCGTTGTCGTTGTTTTGCCGGTACCACCTTTTTGATTTGCAACAGCGAACACTAGGCCCATTTCGTCTCCCGCCAATAGCAGTGCATTCAGTTGAGCACCCGGAATCTCCACGTGGAGATCCGAGATGGAGGTGTGCCTGATCTCCACGTGGAGATCGAACGCCTGCAGTATAGCCAACGAATCATGGAATTCAAGAATTATGTTTCGAAAATATCTCCTGCCCGGCGAAAAATCAATGTCTTCGCGATCTCCACGTGGAGACTCGGTGTGGTTGCTGAATGACGGTCAGGATGTCTCGCGCCGGAATGATTTTGCTCGGTGCATGGACAGCTACATCGCGATCAACGGGCCTTCGATCTCCACGTGGAGATTGGGCGTGGGCGACAACGGAAGTTGGTCAAAGCGTGACCGCTGAATTTTCAGTGTTTGGTCTGGCGGGAATCTTATATACCGAATTTCGGTCGACCACTCGAAAGTCGGATGCGCTCTCGACCGAAGTCGGAGATTATCTGGGAGATCTTTTGGAGGGCAAGCTCGAAGTGGTAGTTTGTCTGGGACTTTGTTGGAATTGGCGTGACAAACCCCGACCTAATCTTGGAGTTTCAGTAGGTCAATGTGGCTCACGGGCTTGTGGTCGGCTGATGGCCGAACTGCCGCAAATGTCTGATCGGATCACTTTATTGATGACCCAGCGGGATGCTCGGGTGCGTACGCATGCGAGTCGAAAAATGGCTGTCGAGTTGCAATTTCGCACTATCGCGCGCCGTTTTTAAGGAAGTTCTCCGCCTCTCTGTACTGGCGACCCAGTTCCGCCGTGGCGTAGATCGACGTCGTATCAAGGGAGTCGTGGCCGGCAAAATTTCGCGCGCTCTCGAGACTCATGCCATTGGCCAGCGCATGCGACACGAACGTGTGTCGCAGCCAGTGCGGACTGGCTGCGCTGAAAGCGCGTGCGTGTGGCGAGTCCTCACGTAGTGCCGCGGCAGTTGCCATCGCGAAAAACTGCCTAACCGCCTTATAAAGTTGAATCGGATGGATCGGCCCGGTTTGCCGCGCGCGCGCAGCGAGGTCGGGCGCCGGATCTGTTTTGTTTGCCTTCGCCGCGCGCCGGATTCGACCGATCTCGGCATTCGACAGCAGTGCCGGGATCAACGGAGTGGCGGCAGGGCAGGCGAGGGGATCGCGCGGCAGGCCGCGCGATTCCAGATAGTCGCCCATCATTTCCAGCACCGCCGGCACCAGCGGCACGAAGCGCTCCTTCGCGCGCTTGCCGACCACGCGCAGCAATCGGATGGTTCCCAACTCGGGGCCGGCGTAGCGCTCCTGCACGTCGTCCGTGAAGGCGCCGCACAGCTCGGCACGCCGTAGCCCGGTGCTGTACGCAAAGCTCAGTACAAAACGCATGCGTGTCGCGGCGGCCGTGTCCGGCATCGCGTCGAGGACGCGCATCGCAAAACGCCAGGCATCGGCGGTCAAACCGCGCTCGATCAGCAGGCGCGACTTCGCGGCCACGCGTCGTTCATTGCCGGCGGCGTCGTGGGTCGACCCGGTGAACACGCGCACCTTCGCGAAGGCGTTGTGATCCAGGTACTGCGCGTCGACCAGCTCGCCAAAAAACTTCTTCAGCGCGGACAGCGCGTCTTGCCGGCTCTTGACCGATAACGGCCCGCGGAACGGCCGCCAGCCCAGATCACCGCGATGCGCGGTGCCCGTCATGACCCATTGGCTCGCAGGCTGCGGATCGGTCAGGAAGCCGTTGATGTAGTCGCGCGCATCATCGGTGTCGAGGCTCGACAGCGCCTTGCGCTTCACGAAGATCGCCCAGAGCAGCAGCCGCTCGGCTTCGGTGCGGTAGCGCTGGCGCGTATGCGGGTTCTCGTAGTCGGCGAGCCAGAAATCAATCGCCTCGCGGTCGTTGTTGGCGCGGCTGTTGTTCCTGACGAGATTGCGGTGCGTGCCGTGCGAGCCGTCCAGCTCGGGCGGCAGCAAGAAGCGCTCGAGCGGCACGATCGCGGTGACGGGGCCGGCCGCGGCCAGCGGCGGGCCCGCCAGCGTGTGCTCGGACGGGTGGGTTTGCACGCCGGCGGCCAGTTGCAGGCCGGCGACATCGCCGTAGTGCCCCAGCCACGCGGTGATGCGGCGCGCGCCGACTTCGCCCAGACGCGGCACGCGTCGGTACCAGCGGTAGCCGAGCGCGTTGATGATCTCGACCAGCTTGCCGATCGTGGTGAGGCCGACGTCGGCCAGACGCAGCGCGACGGCGGTTTCGAACCAGCCGAGCACGTGGTGTTCGGGGCGTGGATCCTCGACCACCAGGCGCGCGAGTGCCTCGAGCGCCGCCATCTGCCGCGCGCGCAGGCGGGCGTTGCGCTGCTGTCGACGCAGGGCCGCGCCGGCGTCGGTGTCCGCGCCGGCATGCCGGGCGGCGAACAGGTCGAGCAGCTCTTTCTCGGTATAGAAGCCGTCCGGGTCGTGCTCGGCGGCGAAGTCCTCCAGCGACGGAATGGCCCGCGCCGGGGCGTCGACCGCAGGTGTCGCGGCGAGGGCGGCAGGCCGGATCGCGAGGAGGCGCGCGGTCGCAAAGTCCTGGCGCTTGCGCGCGGCGGCGACGAAGGCGGTGACCAGCCAGGTGCGGGTCGCAGCGGCCTTGCGCGCGTCGCGGCCGAATTCGAGGTACTGATCGGCCAGCTCGGCGAGATCCAGTCCTTCCAGATAGCCTCGGAAGAAGGCGAGGTGCTGCAGGCCGATGCGGCGCTCGGCGGCGGCCTCGCGGCGGGCTGCGCGCGAGCGCGACTTGCGGCGCGCGGCCGGCGTGGTCGCGCGGCGCGGCGTGGCCGGCAGCTCGCGGAACTCGACGTCGAGCACGTCTGGATCGTCGGCGGTCGTCATGGGCGGCTTCAAGGGAATACGGAAACTGTGTTGTTTGATACGCGTCCTGCGGCGCAGCGGCGTCCGCTCGCCTTTGACTTCGTCGGAGGAGGACGGACGGCGAGGGCAACACCGCGTCCCCGGTGGTCGTCGACCGGCCGGCGAGCCTTGCCGGGCAAGCATGAGCGGCAGGCTCGCTCAGAAAATGCGTGAATTTGCCAATAAAGTGAAGGGTAACATAGTAAGGGCTATGTTACCCTTCATTTCGGGACAATATCCCCTGCGTGCGATGCGCGCACCGCTTACACAACTAAATTTGTTACTAGTTTTCAACTAATTTTGTTACCACCGGTCATCGGTAGGGCGCCGATAACCTGTTGTTCAACCTCCTCGCCCACAAAAATGCGGACAGTTTCTGACGGCACAGGAACCTCTACGCATCACGGTTCAGCACGTACTACCTGCGCCTGCGCGAGACGATAGCAACGTGCCGCCTCGGCTAGCTTGCTCGCGTCGTCCCAGAACCCTCGCGCGCCCCGCACACATTCGACGAAAAACCGATAGTCGGCCGCCGATCGTGCCGTGAGCGGCTCGGGCACAACAAGCGGTACCGACGCCGCGGGCGGCAACGCAACTTGGCAGATCCGGCGATAGTCCGTCGCACAACGTCGGAGCGTCATGATCGCTGCGGTGGGCGTGGCTGCCAGCACCTGCAACCGGGCACCGTCCACGCGCGCGACAAAGCGGCCGTCGGCGGACCGATAGAGCCAGCACGAAGGGCGTCCAGCAGGCAGCCCCAATAGTCTGCGCCGCCGCAGATCGCCATCGGCTGGAGCGATGGCGTCGATCACGTGCCATCCAACGTCGTCGGACCAGGTCAGGCACGCGCCCCGGCTGGCCGCCCACATCGTGTCTCGACGCACCTGTCGGCGGGCCGCATCGGTCGCCTGACGCGTCGCTTTGTCGACATGGTTCGCTGCTGCCCAGTTCGCCTGGCTTGAGGAGACGAAGGCAAGCCCGGCGGGCGTCACGCGCGCAAGCCAAGCGCTGTCGCGCCAGGACGTGATGGATGCGGTGGCCGACCAGTCGGCCACACCGGATCGCGCAGTAGCCGTCGCGCGCGCTTGCGCGTCGCGCCAAGCGGCACCGAGGCTCACGCGCGCGGCATGGCAAGCGAGCCAGTGTCGGGCCGCGGCCTCGACATCCGCCGCGCCTCGGATTAGGCAATCGGCTGCCACCGGCTCGACGAAATTCGCTCTAACCCCCTCCGGCGGCGGCCGATCGGGCCAGCGCCGCTGTTCGATGCCGGACTCGGTCGCACGCCCCCAGAGCAACTCGACAAAGGCTTGACGCGCGTGGTGGCTACCGGCCACCTGCTCTGCAATCACCAGCGAATCGCAGGCGTCGATGAAACCAGCCACCCAGCGCGCGCTGCCGGGTGCCAGATGTCGTCGGACGTGGCGGGCGAGCGCTCGGTAAACCGTGATGGCGGGCG
This sequence comes from Burkholderia sp. Bp9004, assembly GCF_003858025.1. Classification (NCBI taxonomy): domain Bacteria; kingdom Pseudomonadati; phylum Pseudomonadota; class Betaproteobacteria; order Burkholderiales; family Burkholderiaceae; genus Burkholderia; species Burkholderia sp. Bp9004. Next base: position 99,964 of record NZ_QTQD01000010.1, read on the forward strand.
TCGCCGGCCAATACGACGTCCGCTCATAGTTTCGTGCGACGGTTTCCTGCGACACGGGACGACGCAACGGTACTGCGGGAACCCGGGTGCCGTACGCTACTGCCGCGGCACGGATCGAGGGAATCGTCCGGAAACACGCGGGAAACGGCACGCCGAGTGTGTCGGCAGCGGCGGCCAGCCATGCGATGCTGTCGGCCGTTGGTTGACGCAAGGCCTCCTCTAGTCGAGCGGGGCGGATCAGGCTCGACATCGCTTCCAGCCAAGCGGCAACTGGATCGAGACAGCGGGTCGCGGCCGGGGTGAGCACGGGCTGACGGCAAGTGTCGCGGGTAAAAAAGTGCAGTCGACCGCATCGGCAACTGCCTGCCGTCCCGTAGTCGGTCAGCGAGCGTAACCTCGCAGGAAATGGCGCTCCACAGTGGCAGCGATCGACGAGTGGTACACCGTGAATCGGGCACGTATCGAGCAGCGCGATGGAAAACAGCGCGGCATGGTAGCCAGCCGCCAGACAGGCCAGGCACAGTCGCGGCCGCGGCACAACGAGCGCGCAATCCAGCCAAGGTGGGAGCGCACCGAGGGACGACCACCGAAAGGCAGTCGGCGACTCGCCAAGTGCGAGCGCGAATGCCGTCTCGTCAACATGACCGCGGTTCTCGATCAACTCTACGTTAGCGGGCGGGCGAGCCAGGCACGACGGTAAGTCGCGCGGATGCAGCGCATTGAGTGCACAGGCGCGTAGCACCGTGTGCCAGAGCGACGCGTACGGCAGCACACTACCGGTGTGCCACGTCAAGCGGACCTCAGGCATGGCCGGATTCTCGGCGACCTGCGCCGCGCAGTGCCGCGGTCGCCGACACCAGCGCCATCAGCGTGCGGTGGCCACCATTCTCGACGGCGGCTTGCCAGGCCGGGGCCGATGTCTCTGAGTCAACGTCCGCGCCGCTGGCGACGCGCAGCAACACGTGCCGGCACGCGTGCGCGACGGTTTTCATCGGGAAATCGACCGGTCCCGCGTACCGCGGCGGCAAGGCGTCCTGCATCGCCAGCATCAGCGCCTCGGCCTGATCTGCCATCCGGAACCCGCCGGCCCACGGACGTGGCGCCAGGCCTGCTGTGAACGAGCAACCGGAACCGGCCGGCCATTCACTACCCTCGTCGTAGCCGCGCATTACATAGGCGAGTTCGTCTACCGTGCGCACGCCGTGAAACGGTGCGGACGCCAGCCGCGTAAAAGCGTCCCACGGCCGTTGCGCTGCCTGAGTCCGTATGGCTCCAGACGACGAGCGGCACATAACCGCCGTAGCGCTCAGACAGCAGCCGCTGCAGCCAGTGGTCGACGGCGCTCGACTTGCCGAAGCGCGACGGCCCGAAAATAGTCGCGCCGTCGATCTGGTCGTCCAGCCAGGTGCCGATACGCTCGACCATGTCGTGAATCGCGACCGTGAACAACGAATAGTCGCGCGTGACGACCGGGTGATCGCGTGGCACATGGGCGGCTACGAGCGGTTCCGCAGGCCCGGGAAACGTCACCATTGCTGCGCTCTCCGCATCGGTGGCAACGGCGCGGGAGGACGCGGCTCCTGCGCCGCGGGTGCTGTGGCGACGGCAGCCTCCTCGGGGCGTTTGGCGAGGCTCACCATCGATTGCCCGGCGAGCCGCTCCGCGTGCTGCTGCAGGATGCGCCGCGCCTCAAGATAGGCGGGGTGTACCGGCAGTTTGCCGGCAGGCGCCGCTTCCGCGTACCGGATCAACGCCTCGACTGCGTCGCCGTGGTTCGCCAGATGCAGCAGCCGGCGTTTTTCGAGCGCGCGAATTGCCTCGCGCACGTACAGCGAATGCGGCGTGCGGTGCCATGGGGGTGCAGCGCGCACCACGCCCACGAACTGCCCACGCTGGGTCGACACGGCGGCATAGCGCGCATCGTCCTCATTGTCGAGTTGCAACCAGAAAGCCTGGCCTAGCAGATCGGTACGCAGGCACAGCCACTCGGCCGAGTAGCGGGCGTTGGCGAAGTTGAAATGCGGGCGGCGGCCGGTCTTGACGCCGCCGAGCAGCGTACAGAGCTTGCGCACGCCGACTATGCGGCGGACCGCCTCCGGATCAGCCACGCGGGGCGTCCACGCGCGCTCGGCCATCAATCGTTCGAGCTGCTCGAGCGGGCTGCGGTATCCCAGTCCCGAATGCGGCGTGGCGTTGTAGTTGGCGATCAGCGTGTCGAGCAGTTCCTGCGCGTACTCGAGCTGGAACTGCGTGGCGAGCGCGGCCGCGTCGGGATTGGCGCCGCGTTTGTCGGCATGCAAACTGCCGGTCGTGGTTGCGAGCCGGTGAAAGCCGCCGGCGGCCAGATGCCCGAAGAAAGATTCCACGAACGGACGGTCGTCCTTGCTGCGTCGGCGGCTGTAGCTCGCCGGATCTTGCGGCTTGACGAGCGTCGCGCCCACCACGTCGCGCAGCACGCCCTCGACGCGCGCGCAGATGTTGGCCAGCGCGCCGTCGACGCTGAATTCGTTCCAGCACGCGCCGGCTAGCGGAGGAAGACGATACGACGGCAAGCCAGCACCCGGCACATAGGCGTCGTCGCTGAACTGCAGGTCGCGCGGCATCCACGGTACGAGCGCGCAACGCACGGCGCGCAGCACGTCCTCGGCTGCGCACTCGCGCCGCAGACTCAGGTGGTAGCCTAGCACCGCGCGCGAGGCGACCTCGATTAACACCACAACCCACAGGCGGTGGATCAGGCGCGGCTCGGTGCCGCCATGCGGTGACGGCACCAGTACTGTCATACGGGCGTCGAGCTTGTGCGCATCACACTCGACGCGGTCGAACGGCGCCAGCGGTGGCCGGCGCGTACCGTCGCCGGCGCGCGCCTTGCGCACCGCCTCGGCTCCGCCGGCCAATTGGCGCGCCCGAGAGGGGTGCTCGGCAAGCACGCGATCAATGTAGCGGGCGAGCGTGACGTAGCCGCGTTTCTCGACATTGAACGGCCACTCGCCGCGACGCTCGAAACCGCGTGCACGCAGCTCGGCCAGAAACCAGCGGAACACCGCCATGCGCGGCCGACGCGAGGCTTCTAGGTCACTACGTTTGCCGAGTATCCGCTCACGCAGGCGCTCTTCGAGGCCATGCCCCGCAGGCGACTCGAACACCCACTGCAAGGCTCCCACGGCTCCGCCGCTCCAAGCGTTGAGCTTGAGCGGTGCAGTTCGTTCGTAGGATTTGACGCGGGTATATGGCAGGAGGCCTCGCCAGCCGTTGACGCGGCCATCCGGGTGCGTTTTGAGGCAGCGCTCGGTCAGCAGCCGGTACGTCTGGACGCGGCCCAGGCTGCAGGCCGCTTGGATTTGGCGGTCGGTCGCGCCGTTTAGGTACAGGCGGATCGCGCGCTCGCGTCGCCGATAGAGCGCGCGTCGCTCGGCGGAAAGCGCGAGCTCGTCGATCGACGGCCAAGCGGCAAGATCGACGTCGTTCAATCCCGTGCCGTCGTTCAAGGAACCGCCTGCCCGTAAGCGTGAGCGTCGTGCCATCGGTCGCCTCCGCCAGCGCGTCGACCATTACGACACAAGATTAGTTGAAATCGCGCAGTACGTTACAAATTTAGTTGACGTCGCGGACGCGATAGCTACAGATTTAGTTGAAATCGCATCCGGCCGCTTCGCCTTGTAGATCAAGGGATTGCCGGAAATGCTGCGCCGCACCGGATTGGTTACAGATTTAGTTGTGCAAGCGTCGTGGGGCTCACACAACTGAAGTTGAGTCTAGGCCCGGCTGCCGGTGGCGGGCAGAGGGGAGGCCGGAGACGCGGCACGAACCGATGCCGTAGTCCGCGCAGGTCGGCCGGGCAGATTCGGCTGGAGAAACAGTCAGGTTGTGTGACACCGGAAGCCGGACCACGTCGTCAGCGCGAGTGATGACACCCGCACCGGCGCGCTAGTTGTATGAGCGCTGGCCGGGCGGAAAACGTTCGCGATCGCTCTTGGCGAGCGGGGCGCGACAGGTGTAAGCCGGAATTCATCGGTGGGCTGCCCGCCGCAGGCAGTGGTGGGGCGGAGGCCAGCGATTTGCGTGCGTGCGGCGGGATGAGGTAGGGTGCAGCTTTGACTTTGTTGCCGAGGCTGTTCATGAAGAAGCACGAACTCATTGACGCGGTCGCAGCGGGCGCGGGCGTCAGCAAAACCGACGCGAGCAAGACCGTCCAGGCGGTCCTGGACGCGATCACGGACGCGGTGAGTCGCGGCGAATCGGTACAGCTGATCGGTTTCGGCGCGTTTTCGCAGGGGCAGCGCACTGCCCGCACGGGACGTAATCCGACGACGGGCGCGGAGATTGCCATCCCGGCCGCGAGTACTGTGAAGTTCACCGCCGGCAAGGCGTTCAAGGACGTGGTGAACGCACTGTGACGCAGCGTGATGTCGGGCGGGCCGCTTATGCGGGACTGCACCGTGAAATTGCCGATGTAGTCGCGTCGGCGCGCGAGGCGACGGCTCGCACGGTGAACGCCCTGATGACGGCGACCTATTGGGAGATCGGGCGACGAATCGTTGAGTTCGAGCAGGGCGGGGAGGGGCGGGCCGCTTATGGCGAGGCGGTGATCCGCCGTTTGGGCGCCGATCTGTCAGAGCGATTCGGTCGCGGCTTCGGATGGCGCAATCTCGCACAGATGCGCGCCTTTTACTTGACGTGGCCTGCGGATCGGATTGTGCAGACACTGTCTGCACAATCCACGCCCGCCCGGATTGTCCCGACAGCGTCTGCAAAATCAACCGAGGCCGCTGTGAAGGCGTCGACGGGCGTGGCGTTTGAGCTGAATGCTATCGCTCAGGCTTTTCCGCTGCCCTGGTCCGCCTACGTTCGCCTCCTCGCGGTGAAAGCGCAAGCTGCTCGAGACTTTTACGAGGCTGAAGCGTTGCGTGAGGGCTGGTCTGTGCGACAGCTTGACCGTCAGATCAGCAGTCAGCTCTATGAGCGGCTGGTGCTGTCACGCAACAAGGCGTCCTTGCTCGGAAAGGCGGCTGTAGCGCAACCCGGCGATCTTCTCTCGCCTGAGGAAGCGATCCGCGATCCGTTTGTCCTCGAATTTCTTGACATGAAGGACGAATATTCGGAGTCGGATCTCGAAGCGGCCTTGATCCAGCACTTGGCGGACTTTCTCCTCGAGCTCGGCGATGACTTTGCGTTCATAGGTCGGCAACGGCGTCTACGGATCGATGACACCTGGTTTCGAGTCGATCTCGTGTTTTTTCACCGGCGCTTGCGATGCCTGCTCATTATCGATTTGAAGGTCGGGCGCTTCAGCTATGCGGACGCGGGGCAGATGCATCTTTACCTCAACTACGCGCGTGAACATTGGATGAAGCCCGGCGAGAACCCTCCGGTTGGCTTGATTCTGTGTGCTGAAAAAGGCGCGGCAGAGGCGCATTATGCACTCGACAATCTACCGAACAAGATACTCGCAGCGGAGTATCAGATGGTCCTGCCGGATGAGGCCACGTTTGCTCGAGAATTGGAGCGAACCACGACCGAACTGGAGCGCCGTGGCCGCAAGGCGTGACCTCCCGTCCGAGGTTCCGAGGTGCTTAGGCACCTTCCTCGCGCATCATGCCCATGATGCTGCGACTGCCAGCAGAGCTTCGACTCTCGATGAACAGCTCGTGTACCCGGCTACGCAGTGCCATGCGCTCGGCATCAACGCGTCGGGCTCGCCCTCGGTGGGCATACAGGCAGGACCGCGACACGTCGAATACCGCGCAGATCAGTTCGACCGATTCGCTTGCGCCAATCTGATCAATTACTTCGTACGTTCGATGCCTTCCGACATCAAGAGCGCGGTAGCCTTTTTTAAAATGGCCTTCTCACGCTCGAGGCGTTCGATACGCGCCTCGAGTTCCTGAATACGCTGTTGATCCGGCGTGATTGCCTTGCCCTGCGGCGTGACGCCCTGGCGTTCCATCTGAAGTTGCTGCACCCAGCGGCGCAGCACCGTCTCGCCGACGCCGACCGAGCGGCTTGCTTCCATATGGCTATAACCCTGGTCGAGCACCAGACAGGCGGCTTGCTGTTTGAACTCCGGGGAAAACGTACGTCGTTGCTTGCTCATCAGACACCTCTTCATGGCGACCATTCTCGCCTAAATCAGTGTCCGGATTCATTAGACCACTACAGTTTGGCTATGCCCATCAGATCAATACTGTGTTTGCGGATTTCGTCGTTCTCGGGTGGCCTGTCGGCCCGTTCGTCCGCCTACGCGCTGACCGTACTTTCAGCGCTGTTTCGCTGGTTGATCGAGCAGCGATACGTGCTGGCGAATCCGTTCGCCGGAGTTAAGGTGCGTGGCCACGTGTTGCGTCCAGCCCTCGATACTACGCGCGGCTTCACTGAAGGTGAGTGGCTGCTGCTACGCACGATCGCGGACGGCCTGGAGTGGTCATATGGCTGGTCCGAGCCGGCTGCACAGCGACTGCGCTTCCTGCTCGACTTCGGTTACGCGACGGGCCTGCGCGCCAACGAGCTGGTTGGGGCGACGCTTGGCGACGTGCACGTTGACGAGCACGGCGACCAATGGCTACACGTGATTGGCAAGGGAGGCAAGCGCGCCCGTGTGGCACTGCCACCGCTCGCGCGCGACGCACTCGACCAATGTCTCGTACAGCGCCAATTGCCAGCACGCCTACACAGCGGAATCCCCGGGCGTCATTGGTAGCCAACCTCGGTGAGGATGGCGACGCCAGTATTGTCGGCGCGCGGCTGTGGCACATCATGCGCCGGTTCTTTCTGCAGGCCGCCGATATCCTCAAATCAGCGCATCCCGCGCTCGCCGAGAAGTTACAGCGGGCAAGCCCCCACTGGATGCACCATAGCCATGCCAGCCACGCCCTTGCTCGTGGTGCCGGATTGACGACGGTTCGCGATACCCATGCGCCATGCGTCAATCGCAACGACCTCAATGTACCTGCACGGCGACGATATCCTACGCGCCCGAGAAATCAATCAGGCGTTCGGAAGACGGTAGCGTCGAGTCCGGCCGACCTTAGCGTGCAATATTTTCAGTTTTCTGAAGTCGCCCCTTGTAGTTTCGATAGAAAAATAGCGGGTTTCTACCTAAGGGAATCCACTTATCTGGTGAAACCAAAAGTCTAATTATTGGTAACGATTTTATCTAGATGCTCGCAGCCCCATTGATGCGCAAACGTTTCACTGATGCTTGATGATTTATATGATGTGTCTGAATGTTAAAGATGGTTAATGTGGTTTAACTAATCTAAATCATGCTGGACAAAATTGGTTCTTTGTATAAAATTGCAAAAAAAAGAATCCAGTGCCAAGCACAGGCCCGTCGCATCAAGCGGTTTCGTTCCGTCCGATAATTGGACAAAACCGACCCTTTTTGTCACGGAACGAGAATCGCCTGATTTGGAAACCAGACGGCTGCATCAGCGTGGGAGCGCTGGGCAAGCGGATCAGGCCTCTGGGTTCGGCGATAGGGCTGCTACATAAAGGGAGACTCAAGATGCAACGGGGAATCGCAAAAGACTCGGGCCGAGGGCGTGTCACCTCGTTGTGGGTTCAGCGAAGCCAGGACTCGCATGGCGACATCCTGCTTGTGCAACTCAGCGAACTATTTCGCACGCAGGCTACGTGCAGTTTGAGGCTGTCGATTGGCACTGCCAAGCAAGCGGCGCATGTCTTACGCGACGGGGTCTGTGTCGTGCTGAATATCTTGTTGAAGGAAAAGGCGGATCTGGAAGCTATTCGGGCTTACGAGACATCGCTAATGAATTCGATGGCAATGTTCGAGACCAAATTGCCGCTAGCGGTAACGACCAAATCGGCTGACGACACCATCCATTCGGGTTCCGACGAAACGGGCGACGAGTTCGATCGCATCCTGACAGTGATCGGGCGGCTAGGTCACCAGCACGGTGCGTGGATCTGCCAATCGCAGGCGGTGGTGTGAATTAAAGAGGCTACCCGTGAATATGTAATCGAAAAAGCGCAGAAAAGTCCGGAATTTTTGATCAGTTCATCAATACGGCTGATCACGACAGACAGTGCCGCTGCATTTTGCGATTCACGGTGCAAGGTGGCGGTGATAGGCGCTACCTCAATCTATCGAATTTTTTAGCACTTGGTTGCCAAGCGCCAGGAGGGCTATTTATCTGTTGGGAGGGGGTAGATTAACATTAAATATATCGATTTAAATTAATTCGCGTCGCGCATCAGCTTGTCGCATTTTCAAAAAAAGTCAGAAACGGATTGGGGCAGACGGGCAAGATAGACGCGAGAAGCAAGGCGACGCATCCCATTTGCTGCATTCGCAGTCGTTTGAACTCTATGTCTTGATGTCGCTAAATCAAAGATTCAAAATTGATGCTCCATATTATTTATTATGAATACCGCTTATAAAGCAATCTGGAACGAAGCGCTGGGCGCTTGGGTGGCAACTTCCGAAATCGCGTCTGCCCGCGGCAAGAAGTCGCGTGCGGGCCGCAAGACTGACGCGGCGTTGAAGACATTGACCGCTGTTGCATTGGCTAGCCTGATGGGAGTGTCCCAGGTGGCCATGGCCGACGTTGTAGTGGGCGACACCTCGGCAGATTGTGTCAACCCCTACAATCTGACAGGGCCCAACACAATATCGGTCAACATCGGCTGCCGTGTGAATACGTCTGGCGTCCCGGGGCAGACCTCCGTGGGCATTGGTACTGACGTCGTGGCGACGGGCAATCAATCCGTGGCGATTGGCGCGGGGGCAGCATCCCCTACGTTTTACGGCATTGCCATTGGCGCTGGTGCGCAAGCCATCGGCTACCCCCACTACGGCGCCATTGCAATTGGCTGGGGAGCCATTTCCTCAGATGGCTACTCCGTGGCCCTTGGCGCTAACTCCCAAGCCGCCGGGGCTGGGGCTTTCGCGGGCGGCTTGGGGGCCAGAGCCCAAGCTCATTGGGCCACCGCGATTGGGACGTATTCCCAAGCTGCAGGTTTGTACTCCACTGCAGTAGGCTACGGTGCTGTGGTCGGTGGCGATAACGCAGTGGCGATGGGGCAGAGTTTCGCCGGAGGGGTGGGTTCCACCGCGGTGGGCTGGCAAAACTACGTGACGGGTGCAAGCTCCACCGCTGTCGGCGTGGGCAACCAGGTCACAGGGAACGGCTCGGGCGCTTTCGGTGATCCGAACATCATCAGCGGCAACGGCAGCTACGCGCTCGGCAACAACAACACCATCGCGCAGAACAACACGTTCGTTGTCGGTAATGGCGTAACGACTACGCAGGCCAACAGCGTGGTACTGGGTAATGCATCGGCAGATCGCGCCGCCACGACGGTGACGAGCGCAACCATAGGCGGGCAAACTTACACGTTTGCCGGCCCGGGCTCCGTAGCCAATGGCGTGGTGAGCGTGGGTGCTCCTGGGGCTGAGCGCCAAGTCATCAACGTGGCTGCTGGCAGTGTTTCGGCCACCAGTACCGATGCCATCAACGGTTCTCAACTGTACGCGACGAATCAGGCGGTCGACGCGGTAAGCGCGGAGCTGACGAACATCAATAACGGCTCGGGCATCAAGTACTTCCACGCGAATTCGACGCTGGCGGATTCGAATCCGACGGGTGCGAATGCGGTAGCGATCGGGCCGGTGGCAGTGGCAAGCGGTGTCGATAGTATCGCGACGGGCAACGGTGCGTCGGCAGGCGCGACGGGTTCGATTGCGCTGGGCGCGGGTGCGGTCGCGAGTTCGAATGCGGGCGATGTGGCGCTGGGAGCCGGTTCGACCACCGCACCGGTTGTTGCAACGACCAGCACGACAATTGCCGGCACGACATACAACTATGCAGGCACGGTGCCGACGAGCACGGTGAGCGTAGGTGCGCCGGGCGCGGAGCGGACGATCACGAACGTGGCGGCTGGGCGGGTGAGCGGGACGTCGACGGATGCGGTCAACGGTTCGCAGCTGTACGCCACGAATCAGGCAGTTGATGCGGTCAATGCGACGGTGATGAACATCAACAATGGCGCGGGCATCAAGTACTTTCACGCTAACTCGACGCTGGCGGACTCGACTCCGACGGGGGCGAATGCGGTGGCGATCGGGCCGGTGGCGGTGGCGAGCGGTGCCGACAGTATCGCGGCGGGCAATGGTGCGTCGTCCGTGGTGGCCGGTAGCGTAGCGTTGGGCGCGGGCTCGATCGCGGATCGTGCGGCCGGCACGTATCTTGATCCGATCACCGGCGCAAGCTTCTCGACGCTGATGGGAGCAGTGTCGGTCGGCTCGACCGGCTCGCTGCGTCAGATCACGAACGTTGCGCCCGGCACGCAGCTTACGGATGCAGTCAACCTCGGCCAGCTCGAGGGGGCGGTGTCGTCGCTGAACCAGGTAATCCAGACCATTACGACGACTCCGACGAATCCGGGTGGTGGCTCCGGGTCCGGACCGACCTACATTACGGGCAATCCGACCACCTACACGCCGCCAGTTGCATCGGGGAAGGATGGTACGGCAGCAGGCAGCGGCGCTGTCGCGTCCGGTACCGGCAGTACCGCTATCGGCAACAAGGCGGTGGCAATCGGATCCAATTCGGTTGCGATCGGTGCTAATTCGGTGGCGAGTGCGCCGGATACGGTATCGGTCGGCTCGGTTGGCAACGAACGGACGATCAGCAACGTCAGGCCGGGCGTGAACGGAACGGATGCGGTGAACGTCAACCAGCTCACCAATGGGCTGGGCAACTTGCAGAACCAGATATCGCAGAACCGGGACGCCGCCTATGCGGGGACGGCCGCTGCCATCGCGATTTCCGGGCTGCGTTATGACGATCGGCCCGGCAAGATTTCCGGTGCCGCGGCTACCGGGTATTACCACGGCCAGGTCGGGCTTGCGCTTGGGCTGGGCGGGACGTCGGAGAACGGGCGCTGGCGCGTCAATGGCGGCTTGACGGTGACGCCGACATTGCATACGCCGGATTTCGGCGCGGTGGTCGGCGTATCGCACACATTCAACTGACAGGCATCGAGATTCCGCCACACCCGTGGCGGAATCTCGCGCGAAGCTGCGCCCGTGTCGGACGCAATGTCGCGTTTCAACCTAAATGGCTTCGAGACCAATTATGAAACTCAAGACGATGCAATTGTTTGCAGCCGTTCTGCTGAGCGGTGCGCTGCTTGCCGGCTGCGGAACGACTGCGCGGTTCAATGCAGACGGGACGCCTGAATTTCCGGATCGCAGCAGCGCGTGGATCAAGGAGGGCACCTTTCCCAATGTCAATAACCTTCGACAGGTGATACCGGGTTTGAGCAAGAATCAGGTCTACGCGCTGATCCAGGAGCCCCACTTCAGTGAGGGGGTGTTCGGCGTGCATGTCTGGAATTACATCTTCAATTTCCGGACCGGACGTGGCAACGATTTCGTGACGTGCCAGTATCAGGTGCAGTATGACGACCAGTCGCGCGTCAAGGCGACTTACTGGAAGGAGCCGGAGTGCGCGCAATACCTCACGGAGAAACCGGCGGCTGTCGCCGCGGTTGCGCCCGCGCCTGCCCCCGAGCGCTTCGATCTCGACTTCGGCGTGCTGTTTCCGTTCGACAAGGGGGCGTTCGGTGATTTGCGCCCCGAGGGCCGGGCGAAACTCGACGACATCGTGTCGACGCTGAGCGCGCGATATCGGCAGATCGACTCGATCAAGATAACCGGATACACCGACCGGATCGGTACGGACGATTACAACGACAAGCTGTCGTTGCAGCGCGCGCAAACCGTGCGCACGTATCTCGCGCAGCGCGGCGTGCCGGACTCGGCGATGTCCGCAGCAGGACTCGGAAAGGCGTCGCCGGTGACGACGAATTGCCCGGACGGTGTTTCTCAAGCCACGATCCGGTGCCTTGCCCCCGATCGGCGCGTGACCATCGAGGTGGTCGGCGACAAGCGCTAAATGGAATGCACGCGTAGCGCCGCCTGGGATACGGATTCCCGGGTGGTGTTACGCTGAATCGCAACGATGGCCATGCCTGAAACGGTCCAGCTGACGTCTGGTCGAAGCAGATCGCTGAATCGCTGACCCGAGGCCATCTTTCTGTTTGTAGGATCTGGATATGAGTGCATATGCTGAATTGCTCCAACGGTTCGGAGACCTGAAAGATGAGGTCGAGGCAGCCCGCAAGCTTGAGGTTCACCAGTTTATTGGCGAGGTCGTCAACATGCTGGCTAAACGAGGAATCGGATTGGACGACCTCATCAGCTATCGACGTGCCTACACCGAGAAACGGCCGAATCGTAGGGCTAGGCCGAAGTATTACGACGCGGAAACCGGAAAAACCTGGAGCGGCCGGGGAAGAGAGCCGCACTGGATCAAAGGCAAGGACCGGAGGCGGTTCGAGATCGGCGAACAGGACATGTAGATGGGCAGGGCTGTTACCTGTTGCCGGCAACGATACGGCGTCGGGGTAATGGCTCTGGATTCTGCAATGAAACATATTCGGGGGTGTCCGTCGTGGACGCATTCGGGCGACCGAATGAACGACGGCATGACGGCTGATTGCTGGCTGTACCCGTATCGAGGTTTTGACTAGCACACCATCCATTCGCGTTTCGGGCAGCAGTTTCGCCTGCCTACCCTTGCGAATCAATCGCAGCATGTATTGTTGAATCCCGATTGAAGTCCCGGTTCCGCGATGGGGTGCTCCAGATGCCGGGGCGAAAAGCTACTCGGCGGGATGTCGTTGTTCCTCCGGTAAGCATTACGACCGATCGTAAGGGGCCGGCACTCATTGCTCTGTGAGCGACTGCGAGGGACCGATTCGAGGGGCACTTTGCGTTGTTATCAGTCGTGATTCCAGCAGGTGGGTGTGAAAGCGATACTTGACTTGGCGCAGTTTCCGATGCAGTCGTCTCTCGGCGTGTCGGACGGGCCGTCCGCATTGGCAGGGAATAGCAAGGGGCTTCCGAATCTGGGAGCAATGCAACTGGAATCACCGACCGCCGAAGCCGTCAAGGGTGTGCTCGCGGAGTTGGCGTCGAAGATGAAAGCGGATATCACGTCTTCGGAATCTACTCCATTAGCAGACGCGCTGCCGGCGGGCCTCGAACTCGACGGCCTCGACGTGCCGCTCGTGAAACCCGCCGATGTCACGCATGAGCTCGACGTCGTGATCGAGATGGGCGCGCAGTTGCCGGCGGAATGGATGCGGCACGTGAAGGTGCTCGGCACGAAGCTCGTCGCGTGCTACGTCGGCCATACTTATAGCGGTCTCGCCGAAAACCCGATTTTCGATAAGCCGTCGGGTCACATCTTCAACGGCACGCAGTTCGACGAAGTGTGGGTGCTCGAGAAGTCGCAGAAGGTCGACGTGCCGCTCTTGCGCACGCTGACGCGCGCGCCGGTCTATACGATTCCGCATCTATGGTTGCCGTACTTCCTCGATCGCCGCATAGCCGCGCTGGCGAACGAAGGCGTGACGTTCGGCTATCGGCCCGGCCGCCGCCCATGGCATCTCGCGACGCTCGAGCCAAACATCTCGGTCGTGAAGTCCTGCCACTACCCGATGCTCGTGTGCGACGAGTTCTACCGTGCACGGCCTGACGCGGTGCGGCACCTGTTCGTCGTCAACGCGATGCAAATGAAGTCGCACCCGACCTTCGTACACTTCGCGAACAGCCTCGATCTGGTGCGCCAACACAAGGCGACGTTCGAGCCTCGCATGGACCTGCCAGGCTTCATGGCGCGTCACGCGGATGCGGTCGTGTCGCACCACTGGGAAAACCCGCAGAACTACCTCTATTACGACGTGCTGTACGGCGGCTATCCGCTGGTCCACAACTCGACGCTGCTCGGCGATGCCGGCTACTACTACCCGGACTTCGATTCCGTTGGAGGTGCCCACGCGCTACACGATGCGTGGCTGCATCACGACGAGCGGTTCGACGACTATCGCGCGAAAGCCGATCGGCTGCTGCAGTCGGTCTCGGTCGACAACCCCGCGAACCTGGACGCGTTCGTCGCGCGCCTCGTCGCCTGAACCGGAGCACGTGCATGTCGAACTCCAAGGCCAGTCAAGCACCCGGTGAGGCAGGCAGATCGTCATCATTCGGCAGTAGGGTGGGGAGCATGAGTTACTGCGTAAGAGCACTGATGCAACCCGCTTTCGATCAAGATGCGAGGCTTCACGCGGATTCGGACATGAGGGCAGCCGGCATGGTGCTGGCGGCGATTGCTCGGGACCGGGTGATGCTGTGTGCGCAACCGATTTTGAGTGTGCGTGACGGCGAACAGGTGCTTTATCACGAGTGCCTGGTGCGGATTCTCGGCGCGGACGATCATCCGATCGCGTATCCGTCAGCGTTCATTCCCAGTCTTGAACGACTAGAACTTATGCGTTTCCTCGACCGTTATGTCGTTGGCATGGCTTTCGAGTTCATGGAGTCGAACGTCGATCTGCGCCTGGGCGTCAATATTTCCGCGCAGAGCGTGAATGAAATTCGGTGGTGGGAATCGATTCTCCTGCTGCTCGAGAGCAGGCCCGATATTGCGTGTCGGCTCGTCGTGGAGATTACCGAGACCACGCAACTGTCGCCCGTGTCGGGGCGTGTGTTCGTCGAGCGCCTGCAGCGCATGGGCTGCAGCATTGCCGTGGACGATTTCGGCGATGGATTCAGCGTCGAGAATGGCGCCCGGATCGCTTCGCCGGACATCATCAAGATCGCCGGTCGCTTGTTGCCGACCGACGGTCGTGACCGGGTGCGACGCAATCGGTTCGAAAAAACGGTGGCCCGCGCCCGAAATCATGCAAGACAGGTGGTGGTGGAAGGCATAGAGGGCGTTGACGGGTTGCGCACGGCAGCGTTGGCCGGGGCGCAGTGGGTCCAAGGTTACCATACCGGCAGGCCGGATCGGTTAAGAAAAGTGGAGCGCTCTACCGCCGGAGCGGTAGAGAGATCGATGCAGCAGTTCGAGCGTGTCGCGGATGCATTGATGGATCGGCGGGACGAAAAAAAGGTCCGTGACGATGCGAGGGTTGCCTATGCGTTTGGGCTGTCAAGCGCGTTATATGGAAGACATTCCGCAATCGCCACGGGCTTGCACGACGGCCTGACCGACGTGATGCGAATGAATTCCGGTCATTCGAATATATCGATGCAGTTCCTTCAGTGTTTTGTGGTGCTTGGGCGACTCAATGGCCAGACATTGGCCGGGTCATTCAGATCAGGAGCCTCTTCGTGACACGGTGGACGGCGCCATCGAAGTCGAATATTTCATTCACGCGAAGTTGCTCAAACTTGAGGAATACATGGCAGGGTTAAACACTTGCCCGGCACCAGATGCAGGGCAACGCCTCGTCGTCGGCGTGTCGCTGTTCGTGCGCGGCGCAGGCCAGTCGCTGTGGGAAAACGGCATCTTCCAGAACTGCCTGCTGTTGATCCTGCTGCTGCGCCAGTCGCCGCTCGTCGCTCAAGCTGTGATGGTGAATGGCGGCGAGCAAGTTGCCGATCAACAGATGATGCTCGGCGAGTGGAACGTGCCGCTGCTGTCGATGGACGAAGCGCTCGAGCGCTGCGACGTGCTGATCGAAATGAGCGCGCAGTTCGGCGCGGACTATCTGCGCGCGTTCCGCGAGCGCGGCGGCAAGGTCGTCACGATGCGGGTCGGCAACGACTATGTGATCGACATCGAGCGCGCGATGTTCGACAAGCCGTCGGGCTTCCTGTTCTCGGGCGCGCCGTACGACGCGGTGTGGACGATTCCCGAATTCGAGCGCTCGTGCCTGCACTACTACCAGACGGGCCTGCGCGCGCCCGTCACGATCGTCCCGCACATCTGGCATCCGATGCTGTTCGACAAGGCGCGTGCGACGCTCGGCGCCGGTTTGTCGTTCGGCTATCAACCGGGCAAGCCGCGCTGGCGCGTGACGATGTTCGAGCCGAACATCTGCATGGTGAAGACGAGCATCATTCCGATGCTGGTCACCGAGGAAGCCTACCGCGCGAATCCGACATTCCTCGAATTCGTGCGCGTGTGCAACACGATCCACCTGAAGGATCACACGACGTTCATTCACTTCGCGAAGAGCCTCGACATCGTGAACCATGGCATCACGACGTTCGAAAGCCGTTATGCGGTGTACGAGTTCATGGCCGCGTACGGCGATGCGGTGGTATCGCACACGTGGGAGAACGCGCAGAACTACCTGTATTACGAGCTGCTGTACGGCGACTATCCGCTGATCCACAACTCGCCGTTCCTCGGCAAGGCCGGGTATTTCTATCCGGACTTCGACAGCCAGGCCGGCGGCCGCGCGCTGCTGCAGGCGTTCACCGGGCACGACGCGAATCTCGATGCGTACCGCGAGCAGGCGAAACGCGTGCTCGACTCGGTCAGTATCTACAACCCCTGCAACGTTGCCGAATATTCCGACGCGATTGCGTCGCTCTATCGCGCCGCATGACGCAACGCTCTCTCCGGACCTCAACATGAACGCACACCCGACCCTCTCCCGCGCGAAATGGCTGATCGGCTGCGCTGTCGCTGTGATCTCAATCGGTGCGTACGCGCAATCCGGTGGCGAATCGGCGGCTCGCGCGGCTACGCAAGCTACCCAGAGGACCGTGGTTTCCGGTGCGATCACGCCGGCGGCCGCGAGCGCAACCGCTGCTGCCGAGCTTGCCGCCTAGGCGCAGGCCGCGGACATGGAAGCGCTCGCATCCGATACGTGGCTCGTCACGCACACTAACGCGTCGGGAGCGCCTGCCGTCCAGGCCCTGCTCGACAGTGACGATCAGCGTCCGGCCGTGGTGGAACCCCTGCTGGCACGCTTCGGCAAGGGGCACTTCTCGGCGTCGCTGAGGGCGGGCGGGACGGGGGCGTCCGTCTGGCTCGACCGCCTCGACGCGCTGTTGCCGTTCATCGCGGTACCGGGTGCCGAACTCACCGTCGCGCCTCATCGCGTGATGCTCGGCGGACTGGCGCCGGATCGCGCGGAAGGCTGGCGGCAGCGTTTGCAGCAGGCGCTCGGGCCGGCTTTCGACGTGCAGGTGTTCGACAAGGCTGCCGCGGTTGCACGCGGGTCCGATTCGTTTCTGCATGCGATGAACGCGCTGCTTCAGGGTGATTCCACGTGCAACCCGTGGCAAGCGGCGGGTGTATTGAACCGGCAAATCGTCGACTTTACCGCCGGCGACGACAAGCTGCCGCCGTCCGCGGCCGAGAACCTTTCGATGTCCGCCCAGTTGATGAAGGCCTGTGCCGCACGCAATCAGATGCTCCGGCTCACGATTGCCGCCCATGCGGACCGTACGGACGACGGCGAGCGGCTGCTCGCGCTGACGCAGCGACGCGCTGATGCCATCCGGGGTTTTCTCGTGAATGCAGGCGTGCCGGCTGCGTCCCTGGTCACACGGGGATACGGCGCGGACCGTCCGGCGGCCGGCACGCTGACTGCCGCCGGTCGATTTGCCAACCGGCGCGTCGAGTTCACGCCGCTTTGAGCGAGGGGAGGCTTGTATGCGAAGCGATACGGCAATCGACGTGCATGATGACTTCACGATACCGGGCGCGATGTCGATCAAGGCATTGCATGCGGCACTCTCGCATGCGCAACGGACCTTCCTTGCGCAACTCGTCGAGTATGCATTGAGTGACGATGCATTCCTGGTCGCGTTACTGATCGTGCCACTGCTCGATTTCGGCCAGGGGCGGCCCATTCCCGACATCGACTTGCGTGCGGTCTGCGGCTTTACGGTCCGACGATGGACGGATGCGGTCGATGAACTCGTGGGCCTCGGCGCTCTGCAGCGCTCGCGGCCCCGCCTGCCGGCCCGGCGTATGTCTGCCTTCAGGCTGGGTAGCCAGTTCAGGCCGCGTCGCGTTCAAGCTGCTCACGATGGATGTCGCGATGTGTAGGCGTTCATTATTAGCGCTAGCCGTGCTCAGAAACGTTGCTAGCGGAAATTCTCAAAGAAGCCTCGGCGAACAGGGACTTTTTGAAGTTTTCTGGCGGCTGCTTAGCCGTTGCGTTTCTGCAACAGAAACTTGGCCGATGTTCACTAACGTTGCTAGCACGTTGCACGTGTTCTTTAATACTGCTAGCGCACGTGTCGCGTGGATTGATAGGGATCCATATGGCTTCGATCGAAGAGCGGGCCGCTCGAGCAGCGAAGATTGCGTCCGTGCTTCGACCGCTTGGCAACGGCGTGCTTTCCCGACAGCAGGCTGAACGAGCAGCACAGCTATTAGGCGTTCACTGCACCACCGTATATCGCCTGCGTCGACGTTTCCTCGCAGATCCGGTCGCCAGCACATTAGAGCCAAGGCAGCCGGGTAGGGCGACCGGGGGCAGACTGGACGCCGCCGTCGAATGCGTCATCGACGAGGCCGTGCACGAATGGCTCCCTGATCAGCGACACCTTGCGCATCCTGCAACTGATCTTGTACTTGAGGTGAAACGTCGCTGCAGCGTTGCAGGTCTATCGCCTCCAAGCAGGTCAACAATTGCTCGACGGTGGCTCTCCTATCGCGAGCAGGATGCTTTGGCACGAGCTGCGCTCCCGAACGCTGCAGTTGCCCCTGGCACATTCCAGGTCCGACATCCGTTAGATATCGTGCAGGTTGATCACACGCAAGCGGACATCCTGCTCGTTAGCGAACTGGACGGACAGATTATCGGTCGACCGTGGCTGTCTGTGGCTCTCGACGTTGCTACGAGATGTGTGCTTGGCTTTTATGTCGGAATGGAGAGGCCGGGGGCTGCGACGGTAAGCTTGCTCCTCTCGCGCGTAGTTCTGCGGAAAGAGCCGTGGCTCGAAAGACTAGGCGTCGAGGCTGACTGGCCGATGCGCGGTATCCCTCGAACGCTGCATCTTGATAACGCGGCCGAATTCAAAAGCCGTGCCCTTCGCAGTGGATGCCGCGAGTACGGCATTGAACTGATGTACCGACCGGTGGGCAAGCCGCACTTTGGTGGCCACATCGAGCGGCTGAACAGGACCTTGATGGAGCGCGTGCGTGGCCTCCCTGGTTCGACTGGATCGTCAGTCAAAGGGCGCAAGGCGCGCCAGGCCGAAAAGACAGCTTCACTTACGTTGAAGCAGTTCGAGCAGTGGCTGGCTGTCGAGATCGGCAGGCGTTATCACTGCGGCCCCCACCGCGGTTTGTTGGGACTTCAGCCCGTGCAAAAGTGGCAGGAAACATGGCGAGCATCGGATTCACGATGCTTGCCAGCTCAACCGGATGCCGAACTGAAGTTTCTGATCCGGTTCCTGCCAGTCGCATCCCGGACCATTCAGAGGGACGGCCTCAAGCTCTTCCTGATCCGCTATTGGCATCCCTTGTTCGCGGCATGGCGGGAAACACGCCGGTCCGTGACGATCCGCTATCACCCAGAAGACCTCTCGCGCATCTTCGTAAGCGCTGGCAGAGGCAGTTTCGTTGAAGTGCGATACGCGGACTTGCGTCGGCCTCCCATCTCGCTGTTCGAACAGCGAGCAGCTTTGCGAGCTATCCGGGCTAGGGGACAACGGGCAGTATCGGAGAGGGAGATATTCGAGACTGTTGAGCAGCAGCGACAACTGGTCGTCACTTCCCAGCGGGCTACTCGAGCGCGACGCCGCATGGCACGTCAAGCTGGCGGTTTGGTTCCGAAGCGCAGCATCGAAGATCTTTCACTCACTGAACAGCGGCAGGTCGAGCAGGTGAACTACGACGCACCAGTTACTGCGTATGACGTTGAACAGTGGTAGGGGGCCAGCATGAAGCAAGGTGATTTCGCGCATCTGCTACCCGCAGCAAGAGATCAGGTCCTACTCGGAAAAGAGGATCGCATAAAGGGTCTGCTACGTGACCGGTGGATCGACTATCCCCGAGCGACTGAAGCCTTGCAGCTACTGCAGCGGCTCTATGACACGCCGAGACGCGAGCGCATGCCGTGTCTTCTGCTGCACGGCGACTCGAATATCGGGAAAACCAAGATAACGGCCAAGTTCAGGCGAGCGCACCCCAACGAGTTCGACGAGAGAACCGGGGTAGAGCGGTGTCCGGTCGTGAGCGTACAGATGCCTCCCACCCCCGATCAGCACCGCTTTTACGCCGCCTTGCTCTTTGAGCTCGGTGCGCCACATAACCCCGCCGCGGGGCTTGCCACACTCGAGCGGCTCGCTCGCGACATCTTGCGGCGGATGTCGCCGCAGATGCTAATCGTAGACGAGGTTCATCACCTGCTCGCCGGAACGTACCGTGAGCAACGCGCCTCTTTGAACCTTCTAAAATACCTCGCCAACGACCTGCAGATTAGCATGGTCCTTGTCGGTACGCGCGATGCCGTTCTAGGGCTTCAGACCGATTCACAGATGATCAGCCGCTACAGACCATTCGAGATCCCAAGGTGGAGGGAAAGTGAAAGTCTTCGCAGGCTCATGGCTGCGTTCGAGAAAGTCTTGCCGCTACGAAAACCATCGAATCTGTCGCGACGTGAGATTGTCCAGCTCGTTCTCGAGATAAGCGGAGGGCTGACTGGCGCCATATCTACGATCCTCAACGAAGCAGCAGAGTTGGCGATCAGGAACGGTGACGAGTGCATCGATATCGCTCACCTTGAACAAGTTGCCCGCGCGCATGTCTGACACCCACAGGCCATGGCCCATCGCACCTCGCACCTCGCCCCTCGCCCCTTCCTGGAAGAGGCGTTTGGTAGCTGGTTGGGTCGAATCGCGGCGCGGTATCAGACGAGCGTAGACTTGATCTGGGAATCGGGCACAGGCGTAGTAGCGATGCCTAGCCTGACCAAGGCCGGCTGGATCCTCTTCCCCCAGTTCCATCCCCAACCCTGAGCCGTCTATCTCGCGTAGCGCGGCTCAACGACGGCATTCTGAGCATGATCCAGACGCCACATGAGTGGGTCTTCGACCAGAAGTACTTGGTGTATTGCTTCAGATGTCTTGTTCTGAACGACGCCGATGTCACTGCGTCACGGTGGAAGAGGGAGTGGCTCGATCCGTCAGCCGACTACTGCCGGGTGCACCACAGCCTGCTCGAGACTGTTCCGCAATCGATTTTCGCCAGAGCTCGGAATTTCGACGCCGCGCTGCGGGCGATATCACGTTATCGATGCCCACCGTTTAGGCTGAGCAAAACACTACGCTAGCAGTATTAGTGAACATTGCTAGCGCTCCGTTGGGCACGGTTAGCGTTAATTGTGAACTCCTACAGCGGCGGCCGTCGATCAGGGCGCGCTCGCGGGCGGAGAACGTAAAGAAAGTGTTGAGTTCGAACTCGGTCAGTTCATGCGGGAAGTGCCGCAGGCCGAGGTACGCCAGGGCGCCAGTGATCCATCATACGCACTCCTGCGCGAAATGGACTGTGAAGCGTAGCCAGAAAAATTTTGGTCCGCAACCCGATAGCTGCATGGCCGACGCTATGTAGAATCGTTATTAAATTATTAATAAAGTAATTTATCGATATTTGATTTATTTTTAAATCGCGATCATATCCATTCTTTCAATAAATCAACAATCGTCAAATCTCGTCAGCGGTAGTGACTTTCCACGATTCGCTGTGCTAAGTTCAACCCAAACGTTTTCTGGCGGCGGTTTGCTGTGTCTACCGAACGACTGCCAGAGAGAAACCAAGCACACCAAGAATCAAGAAAAATGCGAGTAGAGACCCTGCGACGGACGTTGGCCGAACGTCATGCTCTGCGCGAAAGCGCGCGCCAACAAGGCCTGATGAACCACCGCTTCGCCGCGCAACGCTCTTCGGATCGCGCGGCGCGACCGCTGTGGATGCGCGTCACGGCGATCATCATGGTTGCGGTGACCTACTTTGCGCCAGCCGTTTTCCTTGCCGACGAAGTCGCGCATGCGGCGCCGATCGTTGATCCGCGCGCGCCTATTCCTTTTCAGCCCACGATCACGCAGACGAGCTCAGGCGTGGCCGCGGTGAACATTGCCACGCCGAATTCAAACGGCGTGAGCCTGAATCAATATCAGTCGTTTGGAATCGATTCGAAAGGATTGGTGCTGAATAACAGCACCGTCGCGGGGACGCCCTTGCTGGGCGGGACCTTGGGCGCCAACCCGAATTTGAAAGGTCGGTCCGCTACGTTGATCATCAACCAGGTGACGTCGACCGGGCCAGCTACCGGCCTCTACGGCCCGCTCGAGGTATTTGGCGCGCCCGCTTCCGTCGTGATCGCGTCGCCCAACGGGGTTTCCGTGTCGGGTTTGAGCGTCACCAACGTCACGAACCTGACGCTGACCACGGGCACGCCCCAGTTTCTCACAGGGGTTGGCGGCACGGCAACCGACTTCGCGCATGCCGGGGCAGTTGCCTATGACGTTCGCTCGGGTTCGATTTCAATTTCGGGGCCGGCGGGCAACAACGGTACGCCCGGCGCGGGTATCGAAGGCACTGTGGGCAACCTGGATCTGATTGGCCAAACCGTTTCGATCCAGGCACCGCTGTATACGAATCAGCGCGTAAACGTCATTACTGGCAACCAGCTTGTATCCCCAACCGCTTCGGATGCGTCCGGCGTGACCTACGGCACTGCGTCGAACGGCGTGCCGAACATCGCGACGGCGATCCCGACGGCCAACGGCCTTGCGATCGACGCGAGCCAGTACGGATCTGTCACGAGCGGACAGATCTATATCGTGCAAAACGCCGCCGGACTGGGGGCGAACATGCAAGGCCCCCTGTCGGCGACGGCCGGCAACGTAGTCCTCAATGCGAACGGTGACATTCCGTCGGCAAGACCTTCGCGAACCAGAACGTCAATCTGACGAGCACGGGCACCACGACGATCACCGATACCGGCCTCGCAAACCAGAACTATACGGTCGCGGCGAACGGCGATATCAATGCAGATCGCATCGAGATTCTCGTCGGCGCACTCGACGACGCATCGAACGTGATACCGACCTTTCACGGTTTCGACGCGGAGCGAATCCCGTGGTTCGACGTGCGGGATGACCTGCCGCGTCATGCGGCGATGCCGTGATGTCTTTTGACACAAAAACCAGCCACCTTACAGGAGAGGTTTACATGCCGTCCAGTTCGTCGTTCAACACGTATAGCAAGTTGCTTAACCCGGAATTCCGTGCCCGGATCGACGCGATGCTCGCGCAGTTCGAGGCCGCGTTCTACGAGAAAATCGAGAAGGCGGGGGACATGCTGAAGCCCGACGCGTTCGATCTCGGCATGTACAAGCGGCACAACGTCGAGACGATCCTGCGCATCGCGCTCAAGCGAGCGGTCGACCCGCTTGTCGCGAACTACTGGGCGTCGCGCGATCCGCAGCTTTGCAAGGAGTGGGGCCTGTACGGTGCCGAGGAAGGCCGGCACGACCGAATGTTCGCGCGCGACCTGCATGAAGTCGGAATGACCGACGAGGAGATCTATGCAACGCGGCCGACGTTCGCGACCGAACTTCTGAACGGCTATTTCTATTACACGATGGCGACGGAGGGTCCGCTGGCGTCGATGGTCAGCGGTTTCTACTTGGAGTTCGTCGCCGGCCGCACGCAGCCCGATTGGCTCGACAGCGTCGAGGTACATCTCGGCAAGGATTTGACGAAGGGCGCACGGCGCCATTTGCAGCAGGATATCGAGGACGATCACGTCAACATGGTCTGGAACATGATCATGCGCACGGTCAAGACACCGGCGGACGAAGCGCGTTTCGTCGAGCACCTCGTCAAGATCAACGCGCTGTTCGTGTCGTATTTCGTCGAAGTCGCGCGCAGTGCGCGCATATCGGCGCCGAATCCGCTCGAGGCCGCTGTGACGACCCCGGTGGCGGCCATCGGCGTTGCAGCCGAAAGCGGTGCGCTCGCGTGATCCGTATCCCGTTCGTGCCGTGCGTGATCCGTCGCCGCGGCGCACGCGCCCAGATTCGTCAGTCCACTGCATGAGGTCCCGATGAAATTCGAATGGCCGTCGTCTTTGTCGCGACGGGACATGAATGAGCTGGTCGACTTGATGAATACGGTGTCGACGCGCGAGACGACACTCGGATTCTTCGAGCTGATCCCGGTGTCTGTCGGCCTCACGATGATGGAGGCGCTCGACGCCGACATCCGTGTGCGTGCCGTTGACCTGCTGATCGCGCGTGAGCAGCCGAGCAGCAGGATCATCGGCATGCTGATTCTCGCGCGTCAGGCGTTGCCGGCGCGGCGGCACATCGTCGAGATGAAGCGCTGCGTGATCGAACCCGCGTATCGCGGCCGATTCCTGATCGACGGTTGGCGGCTCGCGCTCGAGCGCGTGCGCGAGATGGGCTGCGACATGATCGTCATCGACGTGCGCAGCGACGGCAAGGCCGAGCAGCTCTGGCGTCGTCTCGGCTTCGTCGAGTACGGTCGGCTCGATGACTACGCTCGCGTGAACGGCCGCGTGATCACCGGCTATTTCCTGCGCGCGTACGTGGACGACGTGATCGCGCACCAGCAGCGCACGAACACATTCTGGCACCGCCGCGAAACGGCGGCCCGCGACGAGCCCGAGCTCGCGATCGCGTCCGGCCAGCAGGACGACGCATGACGCCGGGACGCCGCAGCGCGCTGGCGTCGCTCGGCGCGATGTGCGTGCAGGGCACGTGGGCCGCATATGCGAACCATGCGTTCGGGCCCTGGACCGCCGGTCGCGCGGCCGTGGTGCAGGGCATCTGCAGCTTCGGGATGACCTATGCGGTAACGCGGCTGATCGAGTGGTCGGTCGTGCGGTTCCGCACCGACGCGCCGACGCTGCGCGCCGCGAAGACCATCGTGCTCGCAATCGGCTGGATGCTGGGCGTGCAAGTGCTCGCGCACTGGCTGGCCGGCACGCCGCACATCGCCGTGACGATCGCGCCGGCGGCATCGCTCGGCGCGATCTATTGCACGGTCTACACGATCGGCCGCGTGAAGCTTGACGAATGGCCGGCCGGCGGCAGTGCAGGGGAATCAACCATGAACGACGGCGCGGCAGCAAACGCGACCGTGGCCGTCACCCACCTATCCGACAGGAATGCATGACATGGCAGGCAACATCGCTGTACTGACGAACGATCTCCAGTACGAACTGGTCAACAAGAACCCTGAGCGCATTCGTGCGGTGGCCGACGCGAAGGACGATTTCTGCCGCTTTCTCGACGGCATGCGCGCGCGCGGCTGCAAGATCGTGCACCTGCAGCTCATCAACAGGGAGGACGACAAGAATGCCGAGCGCTACAACGGTTATCTGCCGGTGACGAAAGGCAGCGAAGGCGCGCAGATCATTGCCGATTTCCTTGCCGAATCGGATCTGGTCGTCGAGAAGAACAAGGACAGCGGCTTCTATGAGACCGATCTTCACGAGATGCTCCAGGCGCGCGGCGTCGACACCGTGGTCGTGACCGGTATGCAGACGCAGATCTGCGTGCAAACCACGGCGGCGGATGCGTTTTTCCGTGGCTACAACATCTGGGTGCCGTCCGACTGCGTCGTGTCCGCGCAGGAAGCGGACAAGAATCGGGCGCTGGAATGGCTCGACGGCTACTGCGCGACCGTGACCGATTCGGCCGACGTGCTCCGCACGATCGACGAATTCGGCCACCTGCCGCGCAAGGTCATCAAGACGCCGTGACGTACGTGCCCGCCGGGCGCCGTGCCGCGCACGCGGCCGGCGGGCGAATGCAGGCACTCGAAATCATTCGATCGAACGAATCCATGAATATCAATGATCTTTCTCGTTCCACGGTCATGCTGGACCATGGCACGGGCGCCAAACTCAGCCGCGAACTGGTGGAGATGATCGTCTCGGTACTGGGCGATACCTATGTCGGCGAGATGGAGGACAGCGCGCTGCTGGACGTCGACGGCGGGCGCCTGGCGATGACGACCGACTCGTTCGTCGTCAATCCGCCGTTGTTCGGCAACGGCGACATCGGCAAGATTGCGGTGTGCGGCACCGTCAACGACCTGGCCGTGGTGGGGGCGACGCCGAAGTACCTGTCGCTCGCGCTGATACTCGAGGCGGGCTTGCCGTTCGGCACGCTCGTGCGCGTGCTGGAATCGATTCGCGACACAGCGCGCGAAGCAAACGTCAAGATCGTCGCGGGCGATACGAAGGTCGTCGGCAAGGGCGAGGCTGACCGGATCTTCATCAATACGACGGGCGTCGGCTTCGTGGGGCGCGCGCCGTTGCGCATGAAACAGGTGCGGCCGGGCGATCGCGTGATCCTGAGCGGCTGGATCGGCAATCACACGATCCATCTGCTGTCGATTCGCGAAGGGCTCGGCTTCGAGACGCGCGTCCTGAGCGATTGCGCGCCGCTCAACGGCATGCTGGCCGAACTGTTCGACGCGATGCCGGAGGGCGCGTTGCGCTCGGTGCGCGACGTCACGCGAGGCGGCCTGTCCGCCGTGATGCACGAATACGCGTCCGCGCTCGACGCGACGCTCGAAATTCGCGCAGCCGATCTGCCGATCCAGGCGGAGACTGCGATGGCAGCCGACATGCTCGGCATCGATCCGATCAACATGGCGAACGAAGGCTGCCTGTGCCTGTTCGTCGCGCCGGAACAGGTCGAGCAGGCGCTGACGGTGCTGCGCGGACATCCGTACGGCAGGCACGCGGTCGAAATCGGCGAGGTGCGCGATACGGGCAAGCGTGCTGTCGTCATGCGCGAGCGCAACGGTGAACTGCGCACGATCGACGAGCTCGCCGGCGCCGAACTGCCGCGCCTATGCTGACCGGAGGCGCAACCGCCGTCGCGCCACGCGCGGATCACGCCGGCGCGTGCGACGTGATCCGTTGGCGCATGCGCGTCACTGGCGTGGTGCAGGGCGTCGGATTCAGGCCGTTCATTTATCGGATCGCGACGTCGCGCGCCTTGCGCGGCTGGGTGCTGAACGATGCCGACGGCGTCCTGATCGAGGTGGAGGGCGCCGCGCACGTGCTGGCCGATTTCGACGCGGCGCTGCGATCGGACTTGCCGCCGCTCGCGCGATTGACGTCGCTGCGCTCGCACGGCGTCGCGCCGCTGCTCGACGAGACGGAACGCTTCGTGATCCGGCACAGCGAGCAGAGCGGCAGCCATCTCGCGCAATTGCCGGCGGATTCGCACGTGTGCGACGCCTGCCTGCGCGAAATGTCGGACCCCGCCGATCGCCGCTATCGCTATCCATTCATCAACTGCACGAATTGCGGGCCGCGCTTCTCGCTGATCGATGCGATTCCGTACGATCGCGACAACACGACCATGCGCGCGTTCACGATGTGCGAGTCGTGCGAGGCGGAGTACCGCGACCCGTCCGACCGCCGCTATCACGCGCAGCCGAACGCATGTCCGGTGTGCGGGCCGCGGGTCGGGCTGTACGACGCGCAGCAGATGCTGTCGGCCGGCGACGCCGCGCTGCGCGCGGCGATCGACGCATTGCGTGCGGGCCTGACGGTCGCCGTCAAGAGCGTCGGCGGATTCCATCTCGTGGCGGACGCACGCAATCCGGACGCGGTCGCGCGGCTGCGCGAACGCAAGCGACGCCGCTCGAAGCCGTTCGCGCTGATGATGCCGACGGTCGACGCGGTGCGGCGCCGAACCGAATGCAGCGAACTCGAGGCGCAATGGCTGACGTCGCCCGGGCGGCCGATCGTGCTGCTGCGCAAGCGGGACGGCGGCGATCTGGCGGAGAACGTCGCGCCGCGCAATCCGAACCTGGGCGTGATGTTGCCGTCGGCGCCGCTGCATTACCTGCTGCTGTCCGATCCCGACATGCCGGCGCTGGTGATGACGAGCGGTAATGTGTCCGGATTTCCGATCGCGTATCGCAACGAGGAAGCGCTCGCCCGCCTGTTCGAGGTATGCGATCGCGTGCTGCTGAACGATCGCGATATCGCGATTCGGATCGACGACTCGGTGATCCGCTGCTCGAGCCACCCGCAGCTGCCGGCGCCGCAGGTCAGTTTCCTGCGGCGCGCACGCGGCTTCGCACCGTACGCGATCGAGGTCGGCCGGACCATGGCGCCGGTCGTGGCCTACGGCGCGGAGCTGAAGACGACGGTCGCGCTGGCCGATCGCGAGCGGATCTACGTGAGCCAGCATATCGGCGATCTCGGCAACGAAGACACATTCCGTTCGCATCAGACGATCGCGTCGCACTTGGCCGACCTGTATCGCGTGTCGCCCGCCGTCGCCGCGTGCGATATGCATCCGTCGTTCCGCTCGACCCGGCTCGCGTCGGACACGCATGCGTCGCATCGGCAGATACAGCATCACCATGCGCACATGGCCGCGTGTCTCGCCGACAACGGACTCGACGGGCCGGCGATCGGCGTGATTCTCGACGGCGCGGGTTACGGCCCCGACGGCACGATCTGGGGCGGCGAGTTTCTCGTCGGCGACGCGCTTGACGTGCGGCGCGCGGGGCACCTGCGCTACCTGTCGCTGCTCGGCGGCGACAAGGCGGTGCACGAACCCGTGCGCACGGCGCTTGCGCTTGCGCTCGAATCGTTCGACGGCGATACGGGCGTGCTGGCACGCGTGCCCGCGTTCGCGGCGCTGGGCGGCGAAGCGCGGCACGTGTACGCGACGATGTGGCGCAACGGTCTCAACGTGACGCGCACGTCCAGCATGGGGCGCTTGTTCGACGGCGTGGCGGCGCTCGCGGGCGTCTGTTCGCGGGCGGAATACGAAGCGCACGGGCCGATTGAATTCGAGGGGCTGCTCGCGCGCGATCTCGCGATGAGCGAGCCGTACCGCCATGATGCGTGCGACACGCCCGCCGACGCACCCGTCGAGCTGGACTACCGGCTGATCGTGCGGCAGGTCGTGGCGGACGTGGCCGGCGGCGTCGAGCCGGCCGCGATCAGCCGGCGCTTTCATTCGACGATCGTGCAGGCGATCGCATCGCTCTGCGAACGGCTGCGCAGCCGGCATGCGCTCGACACGGTCGTGCTGAGCGGCGGCGTGTTCCTGAACGAATTCGTGCTGGTGAACGCGCTGGTCGAGCTCCGGCGCAGGGGTTTCGATGTGCATGCGCATCGCGACGTGCCGACCAACGACGGCGGCATTGCAGTCGGGCAGGCGGTCGTGGCGAGCGCGAGAATGGCGGCGGAACGCCGGTCAGTCGATTGAATAACGCTGTTTCTGGGATGACGCAGATGAATGCACCGCACACTGAATTACCCGATCGACCTGACATGTTCGAGTTCGTCCGGCAACGCGAGTCGAGCGCGCGCACCTATGCGAACGCGCTGGGCCGCGTATTCGTGAAAGGCCGGGGCGTGCACGTGGTCGACAGCGATGGAAACGAATATCTCGATTGCCTGTCGTGCGCGGGCACGCTGGCACTGGGCCACAATCACCCGTATGTCCGCGACCGGGTCATCGATTTCCTGCAATCGGACCAGTTGCTCCAGGCGCTCGACATCACGACGCCCGCGAAGAGCCGCTTCATCGAAGCGCTGTTCGACGCGCTGCCCGACGCGTTCGCGCGGCATGCCCGCATCCAGTTTTGCGGGCCGTCCGGCGCGGATGCGACCGAGGCCGTCGTCAAGTTGATGAAGACGGCCACCGGGCGGCGGTCGATCCTGGCGTTTCACGGCGGCTATCACGGCATGACCGCGGGCGCACTGGCGCTGACGGGCAACCTGACGGCGAAAGCAGAGGTCGCGTCGCTGATGCCGGACGTGCACTTCCTGCCGTATCCGTATGCGTATCGCTGCCCGTTCGGCACCGACGGCTCGGACACGGAAGCGCTGTCGCTCGCCTACATCGAGCGAGTGCTGAGCGATCCCGAGAGCGGCATCGTCGCGCCGGCCGCGATCGTCGTCGAGGCCGTGCAGGGCGAAGGCGGGGTGATTCCCGCGCCGGCCTCGTGGCTGCGCGGGCTGCGCGAGCTCACCGAACGTTTCGGCATCCCGCTCGTGATCGACGAGATCCAGACAGGATTCGGCCGTACCGGCACGATGTTCGCATTCGAGCACGCGGGCATCGTGCCTGACGCGATCCTGATCTCGAAGGCAATCGGCGGTGGGTTCCCGCTGTCCGCGGTGCTGTATCACGAGCGTTACGACGGCTGGAAAGCCGGCGCGCACGCGGGCACGTTTCGCGGCAACCAGATCGCAATGACCGCCGGCACCGCACTGCTCGAGGTGATGCGCGACGACGATATCGCGGGCCGCGCGCGGGAGCGGGGCCGGCAGCTCGAACTCGGCTTGCGCGAGCTGGCGAGCCGCTTTCCGGGTTTCGGCGACGTTCGCGGGCGTGGGCTGATGTGGGGCGTCGAGATCGTCGATCCGGACGGGCCGCCGGATCGCTCGGGGCGCCGGCCGGCCGACGGCGACACGACGCGCCGGCTGAAGCGGGCGTGCCTGGCGCGCGGGTTGATCGTCGAATCGGGCGGCCGTTTCGGTGCCGTGCTGCGCATGCTGCCGCCGCTGACGATCTCTGCGGACGAGATCGGCGAATTGCTTGCGAAGCTCGGGGCCGCCTGCGTGGACGTCTGGCCATCCGGGCAACCGGGTGCGGCGGATCGAGAGGCCGCATCCATGCTCGCCGAAGCGGAGTAACGTCAGAGCTGCGTCGGCGGCCGGCGCAGGTTTGCGCGGCCGGATGCCGCGGCGTCATTCTTTCCAGGAGCAGAACACCTTGCTGTATCGCGTCTTCCGTTGGTCGTTGCTGATCGTCGTCCTGCTGATTGCGGCGGGCGCGGGTGGGGTCGCCCTGTATGGCCGGGCGTCGCTGCCGGCGCTGGACGGCACCGTCATCGCTGGCGGGCCGGCCGGGGTCGGCGCGCGCGTCGAGATCGCGCGCGACCCGCACGGCATTCCGCATATCGTCGCGGCAACCGACGGCGACGCGTATTTTGCGCTGGGTTTCGTCCATGCGCAGGATCGGCTCTGGCAACTCGACATGAACCGGCGCATCGCGTCGGGAACGCTGGCCGAGGTCCTCGGCGCGCGCGCGCTGCCGGTCGACACCTTCATGCGCACGCTCGGCGTGCGGCGCAATGCCGAGCGCATCGTCCGCCATCTGTCGCCCGACGGCCGTTTCGCGCTGGAGCGCTATGCGGCGGGAATCAACTTCTATCTGCAAACGCGGCGCGGGGCGCTGCCGGTCGAGTACCTGATGACCGGCGCGCCGGCGCCCGCACCGTGGACGCCGGCCGACTCCGCCGCGTGGCTGTCGGTCCTCGCGTGGGACCTGAGCGGCAACATGGCAATGCAGATCGAGCGCATGCGGCTCGCGCAGAAGCTGCCGATCGAGCAGATCCACCAACTGATCACGACGTCGCCCGAGGATTCGACCCGGATGGCGACGACCGACTACGTGCCGCTGTACCGCAACCTGTCGACGCTCGCGGAGTCGGCCGTCGGTGCGCTCGCCGCGGCGCCGTCGCGGCGTGTCGAGGGTATCGGCTCGAACAACTGGGTGATCGCGGGCAGCCGCTCGGCCAGCGGCAAACCGATGCTCGCGAACGACCCGCACCTGACGCTGTCGACGCCGGGCCTGTTCTATTTGGCCCATCTGAAGTCGGATCGCCTGAATGTGGCCGGTGGTACGGTGCCCGGATTGCCGCTGGTGCTGATCGGCCACAACGAACGCATCGCTTGGGGGCTGACCAATACGGGCACGAGCGTCGAAGACCTCTTCATCGAGCAGGTGAATCCGGCGAAACGCGACCAATACCGTACGCCGGCCGGCTGGGCGCCGTTCTCCACGCGCACCGAGATCATCCGCGTGAAGGGGCAGGCGCCGGTGCGCTGGACCGTGCGCGAAACGCGCCACGGCCCCGTCGTCAGCGACGTCTCCGCAAAAGCGCGGGACGCGCTTCGCCAGTCCGACCAGTACGTGCTCGCACTGCAATGGACGGCCCTGATGCCGGACGACACCACGATGGAAGCGGGCATCGGCTTCGATCACGCGGGCAACTGGGACGCGTTTCTCGATGCCGCGTCGAAGTTCGGCGTGCCCCAGCAGAACGTCGTCTATGCGGATCGGGACGGCAACATCGGCTTCATCGCGCCCGGACGCGTGCCGCTGCGCGCGCGCGACAACGATCTGATGACCGAGGTGCCGGCGCCGGGATGGGCGGCCCGTTACGACTGGAACGGATTCGTTCCGTTCGCGGAATTGCCGCGGGCGTTCAACCCGCCGGAAGGTCGCATCGTGACGGCCAACAACCGGATCGTGCCGAACGGCTATCCGCATTTCCTGACCGGCGAGTGGGTGATGCCTTACCGGTACAGGCGCATCACCGCGCTGCTCGACGCGCGGGACAAACACACGCTGGACAGCTTTGAAGCGATCCAGGCCGACGTTCACTCGCTGTCACAGGACGATCTGCTCGGGCTGCTGATCGCGCAGGCGGGGCCGCAAGCCGATCCGGACGCCGCGCAGGCGCTGGCCTGGCTCAGTGCGTGGGATCGCGAAGCGCGTGCAGACCGGGCCGAGCCGCTGATCGCGAACGCATGGGAACGTGCGGTCACGCAGGCGATCTTCGAGCCGCGCTCCGGTCATGAGTTGTTCAAGGAGTACTGGGCGCAGCGCAACCTGCACCAGGCGCTGCTGAATGCGTTGCGCGATCCTGCGATTGGCGCAGCGTGGTGCCCGGCGGGGACGGGTACGCAGACCGCGCATCCGTGCGCCGCGCAGGTCGGTGCGTCGCTGCGGACCGCGTTGCGCGAGCTGACGCAGCGCTACGGCCGCGACATGCGTGCGTGGCGCTGGGGCGATGCCCACGCTGCGGTCGCGCCGCACCGGCCGTTCCATCAGGTGCCGTGGCTCGCGCGCTGGTTCGACGTGCGGGTGCCGGTGGGCGGCGACATGATGACGGTCAACGTCGGCGGCAACGATTTCAGCGATGAGGTCGCGCCATATCAGACGAAGATGGCCGCGGCGATGCGCATGGTAGTGGACATGGCCGACCCCGATGCTGCGCGCTTCGCGATGCCGGAGGGCCAGTCGGGCAACCGCTTTTCGATGTGGTACGCGGACATGATGCCGTTATGGGCAAGCGGTCGCTACGTCACGATTCCCACCAGTATCAGCAGCATACGTCAGTGCGACTGTAAGCGATTGATGCTTGGTCCGTCACGCGAGTGATGTCGCAAATGTGTAGCAAGCAAGGCTAACCCATCGAGACGTCGATGCAGTCGTCTCTCATCCTCCAGGAAATCTCAGATGAATCAGAAGAACGCGAATGAGGTGTGCAAACAGATGCTGGTCGGGGCAACGGCGCTTTTTTTTTGCTCATGTTGCGCGGGTTGCCCGACCAGGTATGTCAGACATCGAGGGCCGAATCGTATGATTTCTGCGTTTCGGGAAAGTGTGCCACGCTACGTCCGCATACCGTGACCCAGCAGGAAAGGCAGCATGACACCGATCGAGCAGGTGATACGCGACCCGAGCGCGTCGGACTGGCTAAAGAGAACTCTGGAGAGCGCCCTGCAGCGCGACCCGATCGATGCGGCTAACGACGCGGAAATTCTCGCAGAATTGCTGAGGTCGCGGGGGGACGCTATGGTCGCCGAACTTCGACGGTTGGATGGCTTTCCCCGGCGAGGTTAGGCAGAGTGTTAGTGACCCTGCCTCGATTGCACGTACAGCAAGAAGTTTGATAACTTTTTGCCTGTATGGAGAAGATCATGGCAGAGAACGTGGTACCGAGACGGCAGTACACGAAGGAATTCAAGGTGGAGGCGGTGCGGCTCGCTGAGAGCGTCGGTCAGCATGAAGCCGCTCGCAGGCTGGGCGTGCCGGTGGCGACGCTGGGGAACTGGTGTTGAAGCCCTTAAAAACTGCTAATCGTGTCCATAGATTACGCTAATGTAAGACACGGCCACGGCCCCGCGAGATAAGGCATTGCTGCCGTCTCGCGCGTCTTTTCATGCGTTGCGTTTTGGCAACGCGCGCACGATCCGATGTCCGTTTATTTTGCTAACGCGTTCTACCTGTCCTTTAATTCCGCTAACGCGTCTGACGAGGCTCGATTAGGAGCGGCAATGACGGTTTCCGAGGAAGCAGTTAGCAGAGCGGAAAAAGTAGCAGATGTCCTCCGGCCATTGGGGCGAGGACCGCTTTCGAAGAAGCGCGCGGTTTTGGCTGCCAATCTGCTCGGCGTCCACTGGACTACTGTTTATCGTCTGCGGCGGAAATTTCTGGCAAACCCGGTAGCGAGCGCGGTCATCCCGAAACGACGAGGCCCATCTGAGAGCAGCCATCGATTGGGAGGGGCCGTTGATGCAGTGATTGACGAAGTAGTGCACGTCTGGCTGCCCACTCAACGACATTTGGCGCATCCTGCAACCGATCTCGTGCTGGAGGTTCGACGCAGATGTGAGCTTGCCGGACTGCAACCACCAGGCCGAACCACCATAGGCCGGCGGTGGGCTCAGCATCGCGAGGCAGACGCCCTGCAGCGCGCGGCCCTTCCCAGCGCGCTGGCAGCGCCAGGTTCACTTGTCGCAAAGTATCCTCTGGAAATCGTTCAGGTCGACCATACCCAGGCGGACGTCGTTTTGGTTAGCGAACACGACAGACAGGTGATTGGCCGCCCGTGGCTGACTATCGCTCTGGACGTTGCAACCAGGTGCGTGTTGAGTTTTTACGTTGGTATGGAGCGTCCGGGAGCGGCTACCGTTGGTTTGCTGCTGACCAGGGCGGCACTGCCCAAAGGCCCCTGGCTCGCGAAGATCGAGGCGGACGCAGAGTGGCCAATGCGTGGGATTCCGAGCGTTCTACATCTGGACAACGCTGCCGAGTTCAAGAGCAGGGCGCTTCGCAGTGGATGTCGGGAATACGGTATCCACCTGATGTATCGTCCAGTCGGGCGGCCTCATTTTGGCGGCCATATTGAACGCCTGAACCGCACCCTGATGGAGCGTGTCCGGGGCTTACCGGGGGCGACTGGATCGTCTCCCAAAGGACGGAAGGCGCGAGAGTCTGAAAAGACGGCCTCGTTGACGCTTCGAGAATTCGAGCAATGGCTCGCGATCGAGATCGCCAGACGCTACCACCACGTTCCGCATCGCGGGCTGCTTGGAGCGACGCCAGCTGACACGTGGCGGATGCTTGCCCTTAGCCTTGATTCGCGGCAGCTTCCCGCTTCCAGCGACGCTGAGCTCAGGTTCCTGATTCGGTTTTTGCCTGTAGTGCAGAGGAAAATCCAGGCTGACGGACTGACGCTCTTCCATGTTCGTTATTGGCATCCGATTTTCGTCGCCTGGCGCCAGACGCGGCGGGCGGTCACCGTTCGGTATCATCCGGAGGACCTCTCGCGGGTTTTTGTGACAGCAGGGAGCGGCAACTACCTCGAAGTCCGTTACGCAGACATGCGGCGGCCGGCAATTTCTCTTTTTGAACACCGGGCAGCGTTGCATTCCATTAGGTTGGAAGGACAACAAACTGTTTCTGAGTCGCTGATCTTCAGGACAATAGAAGAGCAACGGCATGTAATTTCCAGAGCCAAACAGACAACGGCCCGTGCACGTCGACGGTCACGCAAAAAGATCGTCCCATTGGAAGAGTTGCGCGACAGGATTGTCCCGTACAGGCATGACTTGAAGGAGCAGGAGGCTGAGGCGGTCGACTACGCGACGCCAGTTCAGGCCTTCGATGTGGAGCAATGGTGAGGTGAAACATGAAGGGTGGGGCACTTGCGCATCTGCTACCGGCTGCCAGACAGCAAGCCGAGTTAGGGAACGACGAACGAATCCTTGGACTTCTTCGAGACCGCTGGATCGACTATCCCCGCGCGACGCAAGCCCTGCAGCAACTTGAGCGCCTCTTTGAGACGCCCCGCCGAGAGCGTATGCCGTGCCTGCTGTTGCACGGTGATTCAAATATTGGCAAGACGAAAATTACGGCCAAATTTCGCCGCGCACATCCAAGCGAGTTTGACGAGAAAAGCGGGGTCGAACGTTGTCCGGTCGTCGCGATGCAGATGCCACCGACCCCTGATCAGCATCGATTCTATTCAGGCTTACTGGTCGAGCTAGGTGCTCCGCACAATGCCGCTTCCGGCTTGGCAGCCCTTGAACGTTTAGCTCGCGAGATTCTCAGGCGGATGTCACCGCGCATGCTGGTCGTGGATGAGGTGCATCACCTACTTGCGGGCTCTTATCGCGAGCAGCGCGCGTCGCTGAACCTGCTGAAATTTCTGGCTAACGACCTTCAGATCAGCATGGTTCTGGTCGGCACCCGCGACGCGGTGCTGGCGCTTCAAACCGATACCCAGATGATTAGTCGGTATGTGCCGTTCGAAATACCACGGTGGCGGGAGAGCGATGGTCTACGGCGGCTTCTCGCGGCCTTCGAACGCGTGCTGCCACTGCGCAAGCCATCGGATCTCGCACGACGCGAGATCGTTCAGTTTGTTCTGAGCGCGAGCGGCGGACTTACCGGTGAGATATCCACGTTGCTGAACAATGCCGCCGAGCTATCAATTCGCAACGGCGACGAATTTATCGACATTACGCATCTCGAGCATGTCTGCCGAGTCGAGCAGTAACATCGTTCCATGGCCGATTGCCCCCAGGCCCTTCTACGAGGAGGCCTTTGGTGGCTGGTTAGGCCGTGTCGCGACGCGATATCAGGTGAGCGTTGCGATGCTGTGGCAGATGAGCTCGAGCGAGGCGCTGCCCTCGCTTGGGACTGCTGGATGGATTCTTTTTCCTCCGATTTCTCCGCCAGCGCTTCAACGATTCTCAACGCTCGCACGCCTTGATGAAGACAGATTGAGGCACATCCAGACGCCATCGGCCTGGCTCTTCAACTGGAGCTGCGTGCCGTACTGCTTCAGATGCCTCGTGCTGAACGACGCGGACGTTTCAGTGCCTCGCTGGAAACGTGAGTGGCTCGATCCGACAGCCGAATTCTGTAGCGTGCATCACACGGTTTTGGAAACAGTCCCCGCCTCTGTATTTCGGCTGTCGGGTCACTTTGCTGCCGCGCTGCGCGCGATTAGCCGTTATCGCGAGAAACGAGCGTTCAAGGACCGCAGATGGCTGCGGTAGCAGAATTAACGGACACGATTAGCGTTGCAGCGGACGCCATTAGCACAAACTTCGAACTTCAACAGCTGCACCGTGCCCAATCACGCGGTCAGGGAAATAGGGGTTTCCGTTTCCGGTTAGCGGGTTATCTGCGAAATACATCTGGAACCGTCTTTCGAAGTCGGCCGCTTGTTGTTCGCTGGATTCCTTATCGGGATCCTGGGTCACCATTTTGTAGTGCATCAGGCGGTTGCGTAACGCGAATAGCGCAGCGGCCGCCTTGTATCGCACGCCCTTCGTGTCGAGGGCGGGAAGATCGAGCAGGCGCAAGGCCAAGTCGTACTTTTCCATTACTGGCGCGAGTTCGACCTTGGGGACGTCGGCCCAGACCCGAGCGACGAACGTCGCCTTGTCTCTCCCGATGCGCAGGTGATTGCGGTCAGGCCGGTCACGGCATTCGGCAAACAACTCGTTCACGAAGGCTTCGACTGCAGCCGCGCTCATCATGATCGCACTCGTCGCAAACGCGTGATGCTCGGCGAGCACGGCCGGGCCATACCATTGCTTCGAGCGATGGTCTATTTCGAGTGAGTACGCCTTCTTTGTGAGCAGCGCCGCGCCAGTCAGGTAATTCATCGACAGGTACGTGCGCATTGTGATCTCGCCCGAATCGCTGAATTCCATGGTGCTCAAGGCCAGCTCCTGTATGAAAAAGGGGGCGATCGCTGCGTACCCCGTACCCTGATAATGCGTCTCGACGGGACTACCTATCCGTCGGCTCGGTGTTGAAGCTGCCGGGAGCATCGGCATCCGCGGCAGGGATCGAGGCCCGTAGGTGTGAGATCAGGGCCGACGAGCCTTTGTGTATAGCACGCTGCCAAGTCCGGATCCAAATCCAACCCAGACATAAGTGCCTGCCCTTGCTATTCAATCCGGTGCCTCGTCGGCGGTTGGCGTCGGCTTATGGTCTAGCCTACTGGCTTCCGCAGTTTCGAAAGTGTAGGTGACCTTTATCGTGTCGTCTCTTACCGGATCGGTCCCGTACAGGTCAATTTCTCCTGCGTGTAGGACGTCCTCCGCGGCATCTGGCCAAGGAAAGGGCGCCAGCACTATGTGGGCTTCCATCGGGAGCCGGACGTCATGCAGCGGACACGGAATATTGACCTGAAACCTCTGGTTACCGTACGACAACAGCAAATAGGCGTACGGTACACGGTCCGGAGCGTTGTGCTTGCGGGTGAGAAGATGGATTGCGAAGCTATCGGCAGGCGTGCTTGTCGCAACCAGCCATTCTGCTGAAGGTATCTGGATAAAGTCGTCGCCTGTCCTGGCACCCATCAGCCAGTCCCGCGTCTCACCAAAATTTGCGAACTCGTCATCCGGCATCACCGACAGGGCCATTTTCACGAATGTCTTAAGGACGGCGACTGGCACATATGGATCGCGTGTCAGTGAGAGGTTCACGACACAATGATCGTCGCTGGCCGTGAACGGTCGATCGTCTTCGTTTGCACCCGCGAATATCTCGAACCGATTGCCCGTCCGTTCAATTCGCCAGCCCGACGGCCCACCGCCTTTTAAAGTCGGAATGCCGGTCTTCCCGCGGCGCCCCGCCAGTAGTCGATTTGGCTTTGACCAGTTCCCGAAGTGGTTTTCGATGCCTGAACCAAAGAACCGGTTGCATGTGTCGCATTCATACTCACTGATGAGACGACGGTTGCCGATTGACTCGGGAACGGCATGCGCGACGTCCCCAAATGTGACCTGCGGTACGCCCTGGCCACAGAACCGGCAACACCGCGGTTCAGGACCTCGAAGAATGCGTTTCTTCTGGCTGGCGATGTTGACCTGTTCGAACGTGAAGCGCAGGCGATAGTTGCGCTCGTAGAAGGCAGCGGCCTTGCGATGGTACTCGGGTTTCATGGACACGCCATTGATCCTCTCGGGACTAGTGGAATCGGTGCGAGCGGAAATATCGGCGCCGTCGGTCGGCCCTGGCGTTGCTTCTTGCTAATTCGGGCCACGCGGTGCTTAGGTGCTGCAGTCTTGTCGCCTGCCAACGAGAATCGCGCTGATCGGCCACCCAGGGGGCGCGCCGATCAACGCATCGAATTTTAGGTGGAGCGCTTGATGTGGGCCTCGAGTGCCAGAGCCACTCTATATCGTTTCGCTCGCGACTCAGCAATGCCGACTTCAGTTGCGTTTCCGGGCGGAGGAACCTGTGCCCCGCGCTTGTACTCCGCGACAATCTTTCCCCATGATTCCGCGAGAACTTTTGGATTCTCGCTCGTGTTGAAAAGTGTCACGACTGCCCGTTCAAGCACCGCGAGCTTATCCTGAATCTCACCCATTTCCCGATTTTCAATCTCTGACATGGTTGGTCCTAGCGAAGTGTTGAGTACGCTGTGGGTGCGCGAACGTCGATATCGCACTCAGCACTTTTATTCTATCGTGCCGCGATATTCCTCTCTTCGATGGACGACCAGAATACATATAGAACATCAACTGGCGCGCGGCCGCGTTCGTACCCGTAGAAAAGTTCGTCCGATCGGAGTCTTATCACTCGCGAAGCAACCTCCGATCGTGCCGGATCTTCCTGTGGCACTGAATCGCCAGTGGCCTTACCGTTGCATCGGGCCATGATGGCCGCAACGATGTCATTTCGGTTCGAGAGCAGATGTTGATCGGTATTGGCCGGCACGGCAAACGCAGCCAGATTGTTTTCTTTCGCGATCTGTTTTCCGACGGCGAAAAATGCACGCACGATTGAAGTAGCGTCGTGCCCAGAATCGCCATCGGTGACGGTGTTGATGGCGCGCATGATGAGGGTCGGACGAGTAGCATCGATTGCCGCGATTGGCTCGACATAGAGCATGGCCATGGCAGAAAGTCGCTTTCTCGCCAGATCGAAGACCAGTAGATGCGAGTGCCGGCGCTCGTGCCACATGCGCACGTTGTCGCCACTGCAGAGTTTCGTTGCGACTTTCGCGAAGTAGGCTGCACCATGTTTTGAGATGACGGCACGGTAGCTGCCGTCGCCCGCAGCAAGTACTCCGCCGCTAAACGCTTCTAACTGGCGATGAATCCAGCGGCCATAGACTTCGCGAATGCGCTGCCCGGTCTGACCGAGCGCCATGACGAGATCCGGGGAGGGTGCCGCTTCGAGGCCGGTACCTTGTGATGTCGTGTCGACGAGCCGGCGCGAGAGCGTGTGGCTGGCTGGCTCGCTAAGCTGCCCGACTAACGTTTGGCTTGACCGGGGAACGGTATGCCCAAGCTCGACATCAAAGAAGTTCGCAAGGCGCTCCGCGGCCTCATAACGACGTTCCAGGTCGTGGGTCGTGAGGCTTAGCGCCTCGACTTCCGAGCCGAGCGCGTCGCAAAGCGCTTCGGGTAGCGTGCCCAGTATCGCACCCAGGTGGCGGACTAGCGTTTGCGGCGTCGACGCACGCTGGTTCTCACGCATCTGTCGAGGCGATAGACCATCTGACGCCCGGCCGACGTCGACGCTGATGAATTGACGGAAATTGCGCGCGTAGTCGAGTGCTTCCCGCAACGCAATGATTCCTTGCTGGTCAATTTCACGCTTTGGCTTCAGCTCGATACGCCGGCGCGCGAAGTGCATCTCGTAGGGGCGTAGCGCTAGCCCGGTCAGGTG
This sequence comes from Burkholderia sp. Bp9004, assembly GCF_003858025.1. Taxonomy (NCBI): domain Bacteria; kingdom Pseudomonadati; phylum Pseudomonadota; class Betaproteobacteria; order Burkholderiales; family Burkholderiaceae; genus Burkholderia; species Burkholderia sp. Bp9004. The sequence continues at coordinate 140,551 of NZ_QTQD01000010.1, forward strand.
AGAATCAAGCCCCGATAGTTCAGCCCAGGATTCGACGCAGCTCCGAAAGTCGAGACTGTAGACGGCGGAAATCGCATCGGCCTGCAGTTTGGAGATGACTTCCGTGCCGGGGCCGCGTCCATCGAGTAGGTCTGCCACTTCTCCATTAAACAGAGTCAGTTGCTCCTCGTAGGCGCGCATATCCCGCCACGTGGCACGAATCAGGCTCGCGGCGAGAATCCCGCCTGTCGCATTGAGTTGATGCCGCAGATGCGGCAGCGCCTTCTCTTCAAGTTCCGGCTCGAGCTCGGCCACCCGAGCCCAGTAAGCGTCGTATGTGGCATTGCCCGAGCCGGAAGTCGGTCGACGACATACCTCCGCACATTCATCGTATCGTGCGTTCCAGAAGGCGCTGGCGTTGCGATTGACGTGGACGAAATCGCCTCGCTCGGATGCGTCGTCGAGCAGGATCCGAGTCACCGGGGCGCGCCAGTTATGGTCCTGGACTGCCTCGATGCCTCTTGCTTTGCGGCGCCAGGTGCGTAACGCCTCGACCGTTGAATAGCCCCGTCCTTCAATGGCCCAGCCCAATACACCTTTCGCGATGCGCGCGAATGGGCGGATCTGCTGAAACTCGGCTCGTGACGTGACCTTGAGCATCTTTGCGAGGTATTCGAACGAATCGAGATGCTTGTCGCCAATTTCCAGTACCCACTTGGCGGCCGTATCTGGATCAGCGCTGGTGTCGCGCATTCGTCGATACAGGGCGAGGAGGCGACCGACGTTCGACGTTGTTATCGACGATGCATAGACCTTCTCGAAGGCTAGGACGCCGGCCGCGCTTCCGAGGTCGTGCGCTGCGAGTACGCCGAGAAACGATTCGAGTTCGTCCTCGGAGTGCTGCACGGCGTAGCTGAGGCAATGAGCGAGTTGATCGAATCCCAGCGCATGCGGATCGGCCAGAAGCAAGGTGATCGTGCGTATTGGGTCGGCGCGACGCTCGCAGGCGGTGAGTAGAAAGTATTGGGCTTGCGCCAGTGCCTCATGCGTGGCGCCGCGTGCTTTCAGAGCGTGGACGACCTGTTCGGCCTTTTCAGGCAGGGCGTCGCATTCAAGAAATTGGTCGAACAATGCCATCTTGGGCAACTCGCGCGCACCGAGAACGTCGATGACAAAGTTCCAGTTGCGTGCCTTATGCGCACGCCACAGTGTTTCGCCAAGCGCTTCGAAAATCTCGGGGCCGTCGTGGTAGCCGCGTGCAGAGAGCGCAGCCAGTGAGCGATTCAGATCGTCGGGCGAGCATCGATGCCAGAAGGGCAGTAGCCGAACCGTGCTGTTTCGCGGCACCCCAAGTTTGAGTAGACGTGCGATCGAGCGCTTTGCCTGTCGATTGGCAACGGTTCTATCCCAAGTATCGTATCCATCGCTTCGCAGTGGCTCGAGCCAGGCGAGTTCCTCGAGGGTGCGAATCACCCCAAGCTCAGTGAAGACCGTTAGATATTCGGAGTCGATGTTTTGGCAGATCTTCGCGAACTTAGTCAGCCCCTCGGCTGAACCTACACCAAGTCGTCGCGCGCTGCGAACAACGTGCTCGCCAATCATGCCGATTTCTTTGAGGTGTTCCTGCGAATCGGGCAGTGAGAAATGGCGTAGGAAGAAGTCGAACGCCGCGTCGAAGTAGATCTGGCGCCACCAACGCGAGCGCGTGAGCGCCGCGAACACACATCTCCTGCCTTGCGGTGTACCGACCGATCGTAGGCGGGCGGCGGTGCGACGCCACCAAACCATAGGCATCAATGCGCTGAGTGCGCCTTGGGCGATCCGCTCGCCACGTGTGAGGCCGGGTAGCGCGTCATCCGGGATGCGCAGTGCACGTTGGGCAAAGGCAGCCTCCTCCGGTTGACCGTAGATCGAGTGCTTTGAGAGGTGCTCAATCACATCGTGAGCATGATTGCGAAAGGCTTCGATGACGATTCGGCCGTACACCAACCCTCGTGGTGGAAGTGGCTGACACGCCCAAGGATCAATCTCGCGGGAGGCCTTTCGCCATGCCTGTTCGATCGAGTGGCGGACATTCGCGGAAGCAATCGCCTGCGTGCGATACGTTCGATAGGACTGTAGTTGCACCCGGGCGTCGTCGATAAACGCGGTCGGTGCGGTGAGCGTGGAGGCAGTTGGCATACGGTCGTTCTGGAGAAGTCAGCGTAACGCCGAAGCGTCAGAGTCTCTGATATCAGGTCGACGCTGGAGGCGCCGAGGCCGCTACTGGCGATTGTGAGGAAAAGCGGGCAAATGCGCGAGCGGCCGAGCGCAGATGGAACAATCCGTCGTTGTGCTGCGACGCTTCGCGCTTGTCGCCGAGGGTGCCGACCGTGTCAAATTGGTCTTGCATGTTTTCATAACGTAACATAACATAACGTAACACAAATTTTGGCGAAATGTTACGCTATGGCGCGCGAACCGAACATTACTCAAGATCAAGTAAGCAAGGTGGCGGAGCAGATCCGCGACGCCGGCGGCCGGCCGACCGCGCGCGCCATCCGCGAGCGCTTGGGCACGGGGTCGATGGCGACGGTGCTGAAGTTCTTTCAGGCGTGGCAGGATGCCCAGGTCCGGCCGGCCGAGGCGCCAGTGGTGCTCCCTCTAGCGTTGCAGCGGGGCTTGCTGGATTTCGTTGCCGCGGAGGTGGAGCGGAGTAAGGGCGATTTGCGAACGGACCTTGAAATCGCGAACCAAGCCAATGCGGATCTCATCCTTGAAGCGGAGCGGCAAACGGCGCTTGTCGATAATCTGTCCGCATCGCTCGAGAGCGCGTACGCAGATAAGGCCGTGCTGTCCGGGCGCCTTGAGCAGGTCGAGGCGGAGCGCGACGAGGCTCGTCATGAAGCGGCGGTTGAGCGTGCGGCGGCAGAGTCCGCTCGTACGGACTTGGCCAAGGCTCTGCTTCGATTAGAGGCAATGCCACGCTTGGAGGAGGACCTCAAGACCGTTCGTGATGCCTTGGAGAAAGAACGCGCGGCCCGTGTCAAAGCCGAGCAAGAGTCGGCGGTCTCAGCCACGAAATCGGACGCTGCGCGCGAAGCGCAAACCACACTCGAGCGCACGCTCGAAGAGTCCCGTCAACATGGTCGAGAGAGGGAGGCCGAGTTGGTCGACGTGAGGTCGGAGCTGAAAGAGGCTCGAGCCGCTATCGAGCTTTTGCGGAGCGAGCAACGTGTCGCTCTCAGTCGGCCGCGGGCGCGCGCGTCGTTGTCCGCGACGCGCGTCGATCGAAAGTCAACGGAGGGAAGGAAGTAGCCGCGAAGTTGAGATGTCTATTCTCGAACGTGAAGGCGTCACCAAAATTCGACGCCTCTAGCATCAGCTCGCTTGTACGCCGCTTCGTGAAAATCCTGCAGGTCAAACGCCCGGCGACGCGTGTCCAACGCGCAGATGGCCGCAGCCTCGACAACAAATCGAGCGGGCGCAAATCGATCTGGATCTATCGGGTTGCGGCGCACCCATCCGTGCATGCCCCACGCGTCGATTAGACCTCTATTAGCGAGCAGCCGATCGAACGCATCGACCCGCTCGAGGAAGCAGGCGCGCGTGTTCTCGTCTGAGAACACGTCGGTTGCCACGGTTGCGAGAGCAATTTCGTAGGGGCCGGGATCCATTCCGTAAAACGAGATCAGCATTCCCCGAATTTTCGAGACCCGATGTGCGTCGACCAACACCTCGCCGTCGTGGATCGCGCCAGCCAGCTCGAAGGCTGAGGAAAATAAGCGTGGCATCAACAAAGGGACAATCACGATGGCCTCCGGAGCGGTACCCAGTACGGTATAGGCGAGGGTGCCTCTCACGGCAAGCAGTCCCGATTTGTTGTTGAAACCCGAACACCATCGCCGAGCTGTGCAAGGGTGCGCTTCACAGAACGCCTGGCGTAGTCGATCGTGCAAGCGGGTTTGCGCTATCCCATTGAGGTGATCGTGCGAGCCAGACAACACTCCCTGCTAGCGGGCTTGATCGTGCTGCCTGAGCGCGACTATCAGGTGCTGCGTCGATGTGGGAACAACACGTACTGGTTTTGATGGCGACGCGATGAAAACCAGCGCTCGATACACGAAAGGACGCGTTGGCGCATGCCCATACAAGGAAAACGATGACGAAAGCGTATGACGAACAGCGGGTCCTCGAGCAGCAGGTTCGCGAGTGGACCATGGAACTGAAGCGCCTAGCCGGCCAGATCGCTGCGGCAAAAGGTATGCCGAGCGCAATCGTGATGATCACACCGATCGACGAGGACTACCAGGACGTCGTCCCCGAATTGATCGCGGAAGATGCGCTTCAGGTCCGTACCTACGGCTGGCCCGCCGGTTTCAACGTTGAGATTCTCAACCAAGCTGATTAGGAGTGGCGTGATGACTCGCAAGACCAACGAAAAGGCACCCGCGATGCCGGCGCCCGTGCGCGTCGACGGCATCGTGTTCTACGCCGCGCTGCATGAAGATCGCTGGATCGAAACGATCGGTGTCCCGTTCGAGCATTGCGGTCGCATCTGGGCTGTGCATCGCAGCATGCTGTCAGATCCGTATATGCCGGCGCTGTTCTCGGTATCTGATGTGGAAACGGGGCGAAGCATTGGCCGGATCATGGAAGGGTCGATTGAAGCCGCGCGCGCGGTGGCTATCGAGAAAATCGACCGAGCCACATCCGAGCAATGGAGCGCGATTTTCTCGGCCGAGCGATCCGCGAAGCCGCGCACGCGTCCGAGCGCTGCGACTGCCTGATCAATACGGAACGACACACAGCGATTCGCGTTTTCTCCGCTGCGCATTTACAGCCGAACCGAGTTCACCGTGCTGAAAGTGCGCCTCTACTTCGGCATCCACAGCCTGCAGACGCTTGAGGTCGACTTCGACGCATCGGGCGAGCAGGAGACAGCCGCGTGCGATGCGATTGTGCTGCTTTGCGCCTGCGCGACCGGGCTGCGGCGGGTCGAGGGCGCTGCGGCCGCCGTCGGCGCACTCACACGCGGCGTGCTTGAGGGCGCACTGGGCGATGGGTGGGGCCTGCCCGTGATGGGCAAGGGCAGGCGGGCACGCACCGTTCCTATGCCGCGGCGCATCATTGACGAGCAGCCAGCGCAGCTGCGCTAGTTATGTCGACGCCGGCCGCGGCGATGGGCACCGCGGCAGCAAACTTGGTCGGCCGTTCGTAGCATCGCGTCTGGTAGGAACGTGCAGGAAGGGAATGGGCGTGGTGTCGAGCAACGTGCCCGAGCGGGACCGGAGACTGATGGGTCTTTTCGGATCGACCGGCCTAACAAACTTTGTCAGTCGGCCCGGAGCCTCGTCGCGGCGTGTTGCGACGAAACAATGCTAAATTCATGCGACATAACAAACCGAGGGCTGTCTATGACCTACGCGTTTATTCGCGAAGGCGATACGACGTCGCATGGTGGACGCGTACTCGCCTGCACATCAACGAACATGATGTTCGGCAAACCCGTCGCGCTGCTTGGTGACATGGTGGCGTGTCCGAAATGTGGCGGCGTTTATCCGATCGTCGACGTGAAGGTGAGAAGCATGACCTTTGGGGGGCGGCCTGTCGCGACCGAAGGGGACAAGACGGCCTGCGGGGCGTCGCTGATCGCGTCGCAGGGATCTGCGCACGTCGAGCAGGTGTCCGGTGCGGCGGGCGGGATCGGTGGCGGAAAGAGCGTCGTGCCGCAGCAGGATTCGAGCGCGACCGATCGGTACCGTGGCCGATTTCAAGTCCTGAACAGCGAAACGGGCACTCCCGTTCCGAATCATCCCTACTCCTTCCGGACCCCCGGCGGTTCCACAATCTCCGGCCAGACCGACTCGCAAGGCTTCACGCAGTGGCACGAGTCTGCTGAGCCAGGGTCGATCACGTTTCACGGCGACGGGAGTGCCGAAGCGTGAGCAAGTGGTCAATCGGAGGCACGGCGCCAGGTGACGGCGAAACCAGTCGGGTCTACCTCAATTCGAAGCTGCGCCCAAAGGATCAGGCGAAGCTTTGCAGCCTGATGTGTTCATGCAAGAACAATCCGCCGCAGTCGGTGGACGGCAAAGACCTTCGACAGATCTGCGTTGCGTCAAAGCTGAAGCAGGAAGACCCCGACTTTAAGACCAGCATCTATAAGCCTGAGGTGAAGTACCTTATGACGGTTCGCCCGCCCTCACCGATCATGAGCCCTCGCACGCCGAACAAGACGCACGGTTGGCTCCCTCAATGGATCGAGGACAACTGGGTCGGAAAGTACGAGCGCGGCGTCGGCAACGTGCGGATACCCGATGTGGTGATCGTCAAGGATCGAGCGAAGGAACCGACCCAGGACAACCTCGATGCGGTGGTCGAAATGAAGTTCAAGGGGGACTCGTATTCAACGCGGCATCAAAGCCAAGACGAACTTATCGCCGGTCCCAATGCATCCGCAGTACTGTTGACGCCGGAGGATTGCGGGTGCCCTGACGACGACGGCAAAAAGCAGGAGAAGACCAGCGAGTTTCCGGTAGTCGGGCCCGCGCCGCGAGATGCTACCGACGGCGCGTCGAAGGCAGCCCCGTGGAGCCCGTTCGACGAGCTCGAGGGCGCGACGAAACGTTCGCGCAGTGTCTTTGGCCCACGGCCGCCCGACGGCGCTGCGCCAGCACCATCCCCGAGCCCGATTCCGCTATTCTGATGATCATGGACGAAACAGCACTTATCGAGTGGGCGAAGAATGCCCAAACTGACGCCTTGTTGAAAGGCGGAATGCTCTTGCCCAAGCAGCGTCACGACTACGTCGGCGCAGCGATGGTCGTGCGCGCGGCGCTGTTCTTTCCGAACGCATATCAGGAAGCCGTGCAGGGCGAGATTGCAAACTGCTTCGCGGCGTATGCGGCCTACGCGGGACCGCGCCTTCGCTGGCTCACGCAGGACGGCCGGAAGCCCGTGCAGCTGAAGGATGGGCAGGTGGACCCGAAGGCGTTTCGCGCGCGCGGCGACGCGGGCGTTACGGCCTACGTGTCTTCCGGCGAAAAGGCTGAGGATGCAGGGTTGTGGGAGTTCCGCGTGTTCGGAATCCTGGAGTATGAGGAGGCGATGTCCGAAGGGGGCGCCAGCGCACTGACCTTCTCGGTGCCAGTGCCATTTTTGGTCGCCCATCCTCGCGCGTTCCAGCAGCTGTTCGTTGACTTCGCGAAACGGCTGAACGCCTACAACGGCTATGCCGGATTCGCAGTAAATCTGAGCCTGTCGGAAGCTGAGGCCAACACGCCCACGGAATACTGGTTGGCCCGGCGCTACCTTGCGCTCGATGTCGGCAATCCGCTGCTCAACGCGACCCATCTGCGATCGAAACTGAAAACGGTGTCTTGGCTCACGTGCCTGGACAAGTCGCTGTTGGAGCAGGTCGGTGGGATCTCCGCGCTACGAAGCGAACTACCGCCGGACTGGTTCGCCCTGTATGACATGAACGGCGGGGTAGTGATTCAGGCCGGCCCTGAGCCAGAGGCCGGTGGTGCAGCCGATGAGGCTGGAAAGGGGTCACCGGTCGCGCCTGCGAACTACGTGGTCCTGAACAACGCATTGAAGGCGGTTCGCGCGACGACGGTGTGGCGGTTGCAGCGTGGCTTGATGGGGGCCTCGGCGCCATACTTTGATACGACTGCCGAGAGCGATGATTGGTTGCGCCGATTCGACATCGACGAGCGCGACGTGTTCGCCTACAAGGCGAAGCTGCTGGAGATGCCGAAGCTTGCGGCCTCGACGGTACTACCTGATCGTCTTTAAAGGAGGCACCGATGGCCGAATTCGTCCCTCAGCAGGGCACTGTCCGCGGTGCACATCTGCCGAATATCCAAGCCACGTATATCGACTTGCATCGCCTGTTGGCGATCTTTCTCGCGAGTAAGGAGTTTGCGGAACGGATCGAAGCGGCACAAGGGCATAACGCTGAGCTGCGCGATCCGCTTTTCGTTCTCCAGGAATGCGAGGAGGACGAGATTTCGCGGATTTTGTTAAGCCTCGCGGTCACTGCCCGCGCCGTCGATGATGCACACAATCAGGTGCTCGAACTCGTTGCAGGCGTGTGCGGAGCGCTGATCCGTGACATGACAGCGCCTGACGTGACTATCGCGCTGGAGTTGCGCGAAGCCTGCAACAAGATCATTCACGCAGACCACTGGCATTTCGATCTCGAAACCAATGAACAGGATCGGTCGTACCTCACACCGACGATGTACATCTATGGCAGGAGCCAGGGCGGTCGGAATTGGAAAGCGATTTTGGACGTCGTCGAGTTCGCCAAACAGTATGTCAATAGCGTTGCGCTCGTGCGGAATGCCGCACGTGGATAGTGTCCTCAACAATCGTATCTTTGGATCTCGATAAGATGCTCGTATCGTCCAGTGAATATTCGGCTGTGTTCCTGAGGACCAGGCATCTTCTGCTTGATTCTTGCATCCTCAATGACTTAGCTACGGACGCGAGAACGCAGTCGGTGCTTGAGCGCGCAGCTACGACCTACAATTTTGTGTATTGCGCTGTTTCAATGTTGGAGGTCGGATTCGGGCCGGTCGGAAAACGCGATGAGAAGCAACACCAACTTGCGCGAAGAGTTTATGCCGACAAGGAGGTCGTGCGGCTTACGGACCGACTGGTTTCCGAATATGAGCAAACTGGGGCACCGTTCGCCGCCGGCAGCGTCTACTCATGGACACCCCAGCATCATGAGTGGTTCGCTGCCCGGGATGGCTTGCTGCGTGCAATGGAAACTCGGAACTTGGGCGGGAAAGCTGCTAGGGAACTGAGTAACGATGCAATTATTTTCTTCTCAGCTTGGAATTCGCGAAGCGTCGTGATCACGAACAACGTAAAAGATTTTCAGCTTTTCAATGAAGTTATGTTTGGGGCGGACCCGCGTCGGCAGTTGCCGATCTACACCCTCGGCGATCTTGAGCGGTCGCTTGAAAATGACGTGAGCTTTCCTGAAAATCTTACTGCGACATAAACGAACGACTAGCGGTATCCGGTTATTGGAGCTCGGCTCTGTTGCGTGTGGCCCCGGCTGAGCATTGCGCTCGTTTGAATTTGAGCTGACCTTCAGCAAAACTCGCGCGCGGTCGTCGGCAGCGCGCCGAGTAGCGCGGTCCGGTCGACGAGCTTGCTCGCGATCAGGTGCCGCACTTTCCCTTCTGCCTGCCATACGCCGTATACGGCCAGCAACGCGGCGCCGAGCGCTTCCTTCCGAAACTTCTCCAGCAGGCCGGGCCATAGGATCACGTTGACCTGGCCCGTCTCGTCGTCGAGCGTCATGAACAGCACGCCATTCGCCGTGCCCGGCCGTTGCCGAACCGTGACCAGTCCGCACGCACGCGCGAGCTGGCCGCTGCGCAACGTCGCCAGCTGCTCGGCCGACTGCAGATGATCCAGCGCGAGGCGATCGCGCAGCAGTGCCAGCGGATGCCGGCCGAGCGTGAAGCCCATCGCGCGATAGTCCGTCACGATCTCGTGACCCTCCGATGCCAGAGGCAATGCCGGCACCGCGTCGTCACATTCGGTGCCGCGCAGCAGATCTCGATCAGGCACGGCGGCGACAGCCAGCCAGAGCGCGTCGCGTCGGTTATCGCCGGCGAGCGAGCGAAGTGCGTTCGCGCGCGCGAGCACCTGTAGGTCGTGCCGGTCGAGCTGCGCGCGGCGCGCCAGGTCCGCGACGTCGACGAATGGTGTCAACCTCGGCCGTAATTTCCCCAGAAGTGTCGAAGTAAAATTCCCCACCCTGTTCGGACGGTGATCAACCGGCGACGTGATCGAATGGGTTCCTTCGGGGGCGGCCCGGGCGCCGGCGAGCCGGTTCAGCGGGCACGGGGTTCAGGGAAGACAGACGGTTGCGCAGATGGTCCGGCAGCAGATCGGCGTGTTCTCGCAGGCGGTACGATGTGCCTTCGATCTGCACGACGATCGCGTGGTGCAGCAGCCGGTCGAGCAACGCCGCGGCCACCACGCTGTCGCCGAACACGTCACCCCATTCACCGAAGCTGCGGTTGGACGTCAGGATGATCGCGCAGCGCTCGTAGCAGGCGTTGACGAGCTGGAAGAACAGATTGCCGCCGTTGGAGCCGATGGGCAGGTAGCCGATCTCGTCGACGATGAGCAGGCTGTTACGGGCAAGGAAGCGCACGCGCTGCGCCAAGTTGCCTTCCCGTTCGGCCTTGGCCATCGAGTTCACGATCTCGGCCAGAGAGCCGAAGTAGACGCTCTTGCCCGCGCGTACGGCTTCCACGCCCAGCGCAATGGACAGGTGCGATTTGCCCGTGCCGGGCGGCCCCAGGAAGTGAACGGTCTGTCGTCGTTCGATGAACTCGAGTTGCGCAAGCGTCATGATGCGATCGCGATCCAGGCTCGGCTGGAAGCTGAAGTCGTAGCCGGCCAGCGTCTTGATCGTGCCGAGCCGCGCGGTCTGCAGCGCCATCCGGATGCGGCGTGTTTCGCGTGTCGTGAACTCCTCGCCCAGCAACGTTTCCAGCACTTCGAGCATCGAACTGTCGCCTTGCTCGAAGCGGTTCAGGGTGGCATCCAGCGTTTCGAGCGCGCGCGGCATGCGCAGGCCGACGAGATAGCGCCGGATGCGCTCCAGTGTCGAGGCAGGCATGCTGTTCATGCGGTCCTCCCGGCTTCTGCGAGACGTCTTGCGACCTGGTCATAGAACGACAAGGGCCGGCGAGCCACGCTCGCCGTCACCGATGGCACGGGGTGCCGTGCCGGCTGCTTACGCTGGTTTGCACGCCGATGACCGGGCAACAGCGAGGTTCGTCGCCGGCCTTCCAACACGGGATGCACCGCCAGCAGTTCACCGTCCTCGTAGATACGGATCTCGTGAGCCAGACTGTGGACGTCGAGCACGCGCTTGCGCGTACGATCGGGCACGCTGTAGTAGTTGCCACCGACCGAGACGAGACCTTCGTGGCTCACGCGCCGCTCAAGCCGGATCACGCCGTTGAAGGTGCCGGCCGGCAACGCCTGCAGCGTAGGACGCTCCTCACTGAAGTGCTGAGCGACGACGCGGTGCGTGGTGCCGTGCACGCGGACATTGGCAACCGTGTCGAGCCACTCGCGCAGTTGGCGGTTCAGGTCGGCGAGGTTCTGGAAGCGGCGCGCCAGGAAGAAGTCCTGCCGGATATAGCGATACGGCCGCTCGACCTTGCCCTTGGTCTTGGCGCGATACGCCTTGCAGGCGCGCGGCGCGAAGCCGTAGTGCTGCGCAAACGCGACCAGCTTCGCGTTGTAGACGATGTGCTTCGCGACTTCGCCCAGCACGGCCGCCTTCATCCGGTCGTACAGAATCTCGCGCGGAGCGCCGCCGAGGTGCTCGAACGCTTCCATGTGGCAGCGCAGGACGGTCTGTAGGTCCTGATGCTCGACGAAACGTCCCCAGAGATAGCGGCTGTGCCCAAGCACGATCGAGAACAGCCAGATCGAACGCCGCTGGCCGGGCGCGTCATCGAACTCGACATTGAAGTGCGCGAAATCCACTTGAGCCTGATGACCGGCGGGCGTCTCAAAGCGCACCTCGAAGCCGCGTTGGCGCGGCGGCCGGACTTCCCGAACCAGGTCGCCCAGCGCCGTGCGGCCGCCGGTATACCCCATGGCCCGGATCTCGCGCAGCAGACGTTCGACGCTCAGGTCGGGAAACTCGCGTACACGTTCGGTGACGTAGTGGACGAACGGATCGACCACGCACGGTCGCGGCGCGCGCGGACCGTAACGCGGTGCCTGAACGCCATTCCTGATGTATTTACGAACGGTCTTGCGGTCCATACTCAGTCGAGCAGCGATGGCCGAAATACTCAGCCCTTGCCGATGCAATTCCAGAATCGTCATCACTTCCTCCAGCTCGACCACCGACACCCCCACGACGGATCTCAAGGGCAATATGGTCGGCGATCGACAGGACGGCGCCGCTACCGCGGCGCCGTCAGATAAAAAACTGGGGAAAATTACTTCGACGAAAGTGGGGAGTATCTATCCGACGCTGACAAATGGTCGCGCAGCGCGTGCGAGCTCGATGCGGCCGGCCACGTCTTCGCGCATGCCGCGCAACAGCGAGAAGCCGAGGCGCACGGGCGACGATGTGGTCGGCCCTTCGAGCGCGGAGTCCCACGTGCTCACATTCACGTCGACCGGCAACACCTCAACGCCGCGACGTCGCGCGTCCTGTAGCAGCTGCGAAGGCGTGTAGAAGCCCATCGGCTGGCTATTCAGCAGCGCGGCGAGGAATACCGCTGGCTCGTGCCGGCGCAGCCACGCACTCGAGTAGACGAGCAGGGCGAAGCTGGCCGCGTGGCTTTCCGGGAAGCCGTAATCGCCGAAACCCTTGATCTGCGCGAAGATCGCCTCGGCGAACTCGTGATCGTAGCCGCGCGCGAGCATGCCGCTGACCAGGCGCTCGTGATACGGCTCCAAGCCGCCCTTGCGCTTCCAGGCCGCCATCGCGCGACGCAGCTGGTCGGCCTCGCCGGCGGAGAAACCGGCCGCCAGCATCGCCACCTGCATGACTTGCTCCTGGAAGATCGGCACGCCGAGCGTGCGCTTCAGCGCCTTCTCCACGTCGGGCGACGGATAGGTAACGGGTTCGAGGCCCTGACGCCGGCGCAGGAACGGATGGACCATGCCCCCTTGGACCGGGCCCGGCCTGACGATCGCCACTTCGATCACCAGGTCGTAGAAGCATTGCGGCCGCAGGCGCGGCAGCATCGACATCTGCGCGCGCGATTCCACCTGGAACACGCCCATGCTGTCGCCGTCGCACAGCATGTCGTAGGTCGGCTTGTCCTCGGCCGGAATGTCCTGCAACTCGAATGTCTCGCCGCGCTTCTCCGAGATCATGTCGAGCGCGCGGCGCACCATCGACAGCATGCCGAGCGCGAGCACGTCGATCTTCAGGATCCCGAGCGCCTCGATGTCGTCCTTGTCCCACTGGATGATCGAGCGATCGTCCATCGCGGCGTTTTCGACCGGCACGAGGCGCGTGAGCTTGCCGCGGCTGATCACGAAGCCGCCCGAGTGCTGCGATAGGTGCCGTGGGTAGCCGAGCAGCTGTGCGGCGAACGCGGCCCACTGTTGGTTAAGCGGCGCCTCCGGATCGAGTCCGGCTTCGGCGAAGCGCTGCAGCAGATCCGCACGCGAATCGAACCAGTGGTGTTGCTTGGCGACGCGATCGACGATCGCAGGATCCACACCGAGCGCCTTGCCGGCTTCCCGCAACGCGCTGCGCGGTCGGTATGTCGTGACGGCGGCCGTCAGCGCGGCGCGATCTCGACCGTACTTCCGGTAGATGTACTGCATGACCTCTTCGCGGCGCTGATGCTCGAAATCGACGTCGATGTCCGGCGGCTCGTTGCGCTCCTTGCTGATGAACCGTTCGAACAGCATCGATTGCCGCGACGGGTCGACCTCGGTTACGCCGAGGCAATAGCAAACGGACGAGTTCGCGGCCGAGCCGCGTCCCTGGCACAAGATCCCTTGCTCGCGCGCGAACTGTACGATGTCGTAGACGGTCAGGAAATACGCCTCGTATTTCAGGTCGGCGATCAGCTGCAGCTCGTGCTCGATCTGCGCCTGGACGTCGATCGGGATGCCGGCGGGAAAGCGCCGGCGCGCGCCGATGTAGGTCTGCTCGCGCAGGTACGTCGCCGGGTCGGTGCCGGCCGGTACCAGTTCGTCGGGATACTCGTATTTCAGGTCGTCGAGCGAGAACGTGCAGCGCCGCGCGACGCGCACGGTTTCCTCGAGCGCGCCGGCGGGATAGAGGTTGGCGAGCCGCAGACGCGATCGCAGATGACGCTCGGCGTCCGGCGCGAGCTCGTATCCGCATTCCGATACCGGGCGGCCGACCCGGATCCCCGTCAGCACATCCTGCAGCGGTTTGCGCGATCGCACATGCATGAGCGGCCAGCTGGTGGCCACCGCCGGCACGCCGTGGCGCGCGGCGACTCGCTCGATCACGCCGCGGTGGATGTCGTCCATCGCGCGAGCGTGCAGTGTCAGCGCGACCCATGCGCGATCGCCAAACACGCGTGCGAACCATTCGACCTGCGCGTCGAGGCGCTGCTCATTGGCCGGGAAGTCGGGCGACAGGATCGCCAGGCAATCTGGCAAGCCGCGCAGGTGTGCGTATGGTGCGTCGGGATGGTCGACGTCGAGCGGCGCGAGTCGATACGAACCCTTCTTACCGCGCATGCGACCGAGCGAAATGAACTCGCAGAGATTGCCATAACCGTCGCGATTCATCGCGAGCGCGGTGAAGGCGAGCGCCGGCGAGCCGTCTGCGGCCGTCAGCCGAAAGTGCGAGCCAACGATCAGCGGCATGTTCGCCGCCTTCGCTTCGACGTGCGCGCGCACGACGCCGGCGAGCGAGCACTCGTCGGTAATTGCGATCGCGCTGTAGCCGAGCTGCGCCGCGCGCGCGACGTATTCCTCCGCGCGCGACGCACCGTGCAAGAAGGAGAAGTCGCTGGCGACTTGGAGTTCAGCGTAGGCGGGCAGGGCGCCGAAATTGCCGGCGTTCATGGCGGATCAGCCGAACAGACCGTGCAGGAAGAAGCGCGCTTCGCTCTCGTCGCTGGCTGTCGGCCGCTCCTTGTAGATCCAGTAGCAGATGCCGTTGTCGTCCTCGGCGACGAAGTAGTCGCGCGTCACGGTCTGTCCGTCCTGCCAGCCGCCTTCGATGCGCTCGCCGGGAGAGACCATGCGCAGCGGCGTGCCGTAGAACGGTCGATGCTTGCGCGTGAGCAGCGGCACAGGCTTGGAAAGCAGCCAGGCCGGGCGCGGCAGGTCCGCCGGCAGCGGTGCCGGCTTCGGCGCGTCGCGCATCGGCACCCATCGGGCGGCCGGCTCCGGACGGTAGTCGGCCATGGGAGCCGGTACGAGCACGTTCTCGGCACCGAGCCGCGCAGTCAGCAGTTCGAGCAACCGCGCGTGATCCTGCGGCGTGCCGCCGGGCTCCGGGAACAGCGAGTCGCTCGGTGCGGCCGCTTCCTGTACGCTACGGGCGATCAGGCGCACCGCAATCACGGGCCCGGCGAGCTCGACGTGGCCGAGCCTTTCTTTGACCAGCCGCGTCAGGTGTTCCTCGAAGCGGGTAGGGGCGCCCAACGCGATCTCGATCTCGGTCGGCGCGATCGCGTCCCGCCCGCGCTCGTGCTCGAGCAGCAACGCGAACGCGGCGACGTCCAGCTGCTTCGCGGTGAGCCAGCCGGTCAGCTGCAGGATCAGCCGGCGCGCGACGAAAAGCAGCGCCTCGGCGTGCTCGACGCGGTCCATCAGTTCGACGCGCGTGTCGAACGATGGCGGCATTTCGAGCCAGTCGTAGGCGGCCGGCGCGGTGCCGGCGACCTGGTCGAGCCAGTCGAGCAGCTGCGTGCCGCAGCGCTTTTTCAGCCCGGCACGCGGCAAGCGCTGCAGATCGGCCAGCGTTTCGCAGCCGATATCCTCAAACCAGCTCGCGTAGCGTCGGGCGTCCGGTGCCACGGCGAGGGGCACGCGCGCGAGCGCGCGGCGCAGCGACCGCGCGGACAGCGCGAGGCCACCGCGCAGGCCGCGAGCCACCATCCACGCGGCCGGGCCCGACGACGCGACCGATATCGCCGCGGTGACGCCGAACGACGCGACGACGTCGCGCACGCGCTGGCGCAGCGCACGGATGCCGTGAAAGAGGCGCAGGCTCGCCGTCACGTCGAGCACCACCACGGCTTCGTCAGCGTCGACGACGCTTGGCGTGAACTGCAGGAGCGCATAGGCAACCCCGAGCGCGAGCTCGCGCTCGCGCGCGGCGTCGCGCTCGCGGATCTGCACGTCCGGCGCGAGGGACAGCACGCCACCGCGCCGCATGCCGGCGACCACGCCGAGCGCACGCGCGGCACGATCGAGCGCCACAACCCGGCCGCCCTCGAGCACGACGAGCCTGCGCGCATCGTCAGGCGACGGCGCCGGCGATCGCGGCCGGAACACTTCTAGGTTGAGGTGCGGCAGATGCACGCCGATCCAAATGGTATGAACGCCTCCCACCCATCGTCCATCCGCCGTCGGTGGGGTCTCATGGGTGTCGGGATCCATGGCGCGTGAAATCGGCGATGATGATGTCCCCCGTGGCCCTTACAGGAGCTTCGCGATGAACCGCATTCCAGTCGGTGTCGATATTGCGAAATCGGTATTTCAGGTGCATCACCTGGACGAGAACACAGGCGCTACCGTGAACAAGGCGATAAAGCGTTCTGCTTTCCTCGACTACTTCGCGAATAGAAATCCGTGCCTGATCGGCATGGAGGCCTGTGGCGGAGCCCAGCACTGGGCGAGGCGTCTCATGGAAATGGGGCATGATGTTCGGCTGATGCCCGGGCGCTTCGTAAAGGCATTCAATATCGGCAACAAAAACGACTCGGCCGATGCGCGCGCAATCTGGCTTGCAGTACAACAACCCGGAAAGGGCGTCGCGGTTAAGACCGAAGGTCAACAGGCGGTTCTTGCGATGCACCGGGTGCGACAGCAGCTGGTGAAGGTGCGAACGATGCAGATCAATTCGCTCCGCGGGCTTTTGACCGAATACGGAGAAGTCATGAGCCGAAGTCGCAAGGGACTCGACAGCGCCATTCCAGATGTACTCGCACGCCTTGCAAACCGCCTTCCTACGATGTTGATCGAGACGCTGCGGGAGCAATGGAACAACCTGGTCAAGCTCGATGAGCAAATAGGTGTGATCGAGCGCAGGCTTCAGATGTGGATGCGTGCGGACCCGTCGAGCGGCAGGCTTGCTGAGATTCCAGGTGTCGGCGTCCTGACGGCAACGGCCGCGGTAGCGACGATTGGCGATCCCCGAGCATTCCGGTCTGGACGGGAATTCGCCGCGTATCTGGGTTTGGTCCCGCGGCAATCCGGCTCCGGAGGCAAGGTTCTTCTCCATGGCATCAGCAAACGTGGAGATTCTTATCTCAGGACGCTGCTGATCCACTGCGCGCGGAGCGTGCTCGTACACGCTAAGGACCCCGGGAAGTGGATCGATCAGCTGAGGATGCGCCGACCACCGAACGTCGTCGTGGTTGCGATCGCAAACAAGATCGCCAGAGTGATTTGGGCTGTACTTGCCCACGGACGTCCGTACGAGCGGGACTTTCGCATTGGAGGATTGCATGGGCACGTAGAGCCTTCAGCGGCATAAAGCTTTGCAGGGAGGAACGTCCCAAGGTTGCGCAGGCAATTGAACGTGATGACGCCACAGGTAGGACCGGGACTCGCGAAACCTGGATGCAAGTCAGAACTTCAAGTTCGTGATCCAAATGAGGTGCGAGTCAGCGGATATCATCGGGGCCCGCAGCGATTTCAGCTGCATTGAGGCCGGATATAAAGCTGCAGCCCATCCTGTTAGTCGGAGCGCTCGAGAACCTGCTCAAACGGGAGGCGTTCATATAAAGACTTGCATGGCGGTTCAACAAAATCGGCGAGGGGGACAAGGGGACGAACAGCGGCGTATCGCGTGCAGGCCCGCGGCGCTTCACGAACGTGACGTCGATGCCGTCACGCTTGGGCGCCAGCGCGAGCCGCAAGGGTGCCGGCGACGCGTCGCGCGCCGCGGCCGCCGGCCGGAAGAGGTAGAACAGCGCCTGGCCGCTCTGCGCGGCTAGGTTGAGCCGCCGTAATGCGTCCGCGCGGACGTGCGGCTGCCAAAGCAGCACGGCGGCGCACGTGCCGGCGCGCAGCGCCTGTTCGGCGGCCCATAGCGCGTCGGCCGTGCGCGGCGCCGGCAGCGTCACGAAGCCGCCCGGGTCGATGCCCCAATACGCGAGTGCCAACGGTTGCAGTGCATGCGGCGGCTGGATCAGCATGACCGGCTTGCCGGCCGTGCGCGCGAGCACCGGCGCCAGCAGTCGCAGCTCGCCGATTCCAGGCTGCGGCGCGAGCAGTTCGATCAGCGCGCCGGCCGGCCAGCCGCCGCCCGGCAGTTCGGCCGTCAGTTCCGGATGGCCCGTGTCGATGCCGCGGGTACTCGAGCGAGCCA
Organism: Burkholderia sp. Bp9004; assembly: GCF_003858025.1. Taxonomy (NCBI): domain Bacteria; kingdom Pseudomonadati; phylum Pseudomonadota; class Betaproteobacteria; order Burkholderiales; family Burkholderiaceae; genus Burkholderia; species Burkholderia sp. Bp9004. Next base: position 158,567 of record NZ_QTQD01000010.1, read on the forward strand.
GTTGGCTGGCGCGCCATAGACCTGGATGGATTGCTTCTGGATGAGCGAGGGCGGGGTGCATGGGGTCTGTTACGCAAAATACTGTATATTTGTACAGTATATGACAGAGATAACCGCCCCTCCAACCCCCGCGTTTACGCTGCGAGCTGGTGCTCGTAGTACGGCCGCTCACGGTCGGCCAGGATCTCACGTAGTTGAGCGCGCCGGCTTGGATCGGGCGTCAGCCAGGCGTCAACGTTCGAGGATTTAATGGGGACGATACACCTGTCGTGTCCGGCAGCCGCCACTTCAGGCGGTGGGTCGTCGGTGATCGCCGCAAACGACCAGAGGTCGTCCGCGCCCGGGATCTCGGTGCGCGTCCACAGGCAGGCGACCTGCATGTGTTGCGGGGGCGTCGGGTCGAAGCGCAGCACGACGTTCTGGCCGTCGCGCTTCACGTTTTCAAAAAACGCGTCGACCAGTACTAGGCCATGCGTGAAGCCGAAGACTTTGCGCCAGGCCGTGGAAAGTGAATCTACGCGGCTGTTATAACAACCGGGCTTCGCCCTCTCATCTGCCTCGGTCCACCCCGGTATGCGGCATCGATATCGCATCGGTACGATCAGCCGCTTGCCTTCGAGCTCGATCAGCACGGGCGCATACCAGCCGGGATAAATCCGCGAGTCGCGCTCCTGCAGGTCCGTCCGACGAAGATCGTCGAGCCCGCGCATCGCTGCTTCGATCTTGTCCGTGGCGATCCGGACGTCCTCGCTGGCCTTCTTCGTGACCATCGCGGCGAGCTTCTTCTCGGCCGCGGCGAGCCGCGCGCGCTGCTCGAACAGATCGGTCTCCAGCTTCCGTGTTCGCCGGCTTCGATACGCGGCGATCGCCGCCGAGATTTCGTCATCGACACCGGCGAACGCGGCCTCGACCGCTTTCGGGATCTTGATGTCGGCCCCGGATGCGCGCGCGAAGAAGATGCGCCTGAACGTCTCGATGTCCATGTCGGCGCCATAGCGCCGCACGTACTCCCGGTAGTTGGCTTGGATCTTTGCGGAATAGCACATTGCCGTGTCCCCTAAGCAACCGTTCAGGGACAGGGTACCGCAAGTTTTGAGCATGGGCCTGCCACTGTCGCGACGTTCGGCCGACCGCCGAACATTCTCCGGGCAAGATCGTCGCGAGGACGAGCCATCAGGCGTCCTCTCCGGGCCACCACGGTTTCGCCGCACGCTCGACCAGATAGTCGTCGAGATTTTTGCCTTCCAGCCATTTCGGTCTCGGCCCGAATCCGGACCATTGCTTGCCCGAAGAGGCGTCGTAGTACTTCGCTTGCGCCCGCGGCTTGCGCGATTTCCGAAAGCCTGCGGCTCGCAGCAGTTCATCTTCGGTAATGCCGTAGAGCGCCACGCGCTCCTGGACATCTGCCAAGTACGCCTGCTTCTCTTCCTTCTTCACGTCGGCGAGTCGCATATTCAATTCGCGGAGTTGAGCCTGTAGGTCTGGTAGTTCGGTCGTCACGATTGTTGTCGAGTAATTGCAATAGGACGGAATGGTAATGGAAGGCCAGCGCCGCGCCGAATTTTCCGAGGTTGCCTTGTAGGACGGCGTGGTAGGCTCGAAAAAGAGCATGCACGGTTTTCTCTCTGAATGATCCCGATTTCCGTCCTGTTCAGAGAGCCATCATGCCCAACGTCATAAAACGAGCTGCCGTTCTGTCGCCCGGCCAGATTCGTCATCTGCTGCGCGTCACTGAAGCGACCAGCAGGCATCCGGCGCGCGACGCCGTGATTCTTCTGCTTGGACTGAGCGTCGGCATGCGGATCACTGAGGTCGCGCAAATCACGGTGGCCGACGTCATGTTCCGCAGTGGTGCGCTCCGCACGGAAGTCTCTCTTCGAGCGGCAATTACCAAGGGCTGTCGCCAGCGCGCCGTCTATTTTTCTGCCCGCAATCTGGTCGACGCGATTGAGCGGTACCTGGAGTACCGAGTCGCGCACGAACTGGGGACCACTCTAGACAGCCCTCGCTTTCGCGGACTGATTCCTGACCTTCCGCTGATTCTCAGCCGCAAGGGCTATCCGTATGCGCTGAATCGAAAAATACGGATCTCGGCTGACGGCGAGCCGATGGACTACTGGGCGGCGGACTCTCTTCAAGCGTACGTGACGAGCCTCTACAAAGCAGCGGGGCTCAGGGCTTCCAGCCACAGTGGACGGCGTACGTTCGCGACGCGGTTGCTGGGCCGCGGTGCGACGATCGAGCAAGTCCAACTGTTGCTGGGTCATGAATCGATCGACGACACCCGGCGTTACATCGACGTCGACAGCGCAGTTCTGTCCCGGATTTTCGAGGCGGCAATTTGATGACGCGTCTGGTATATAGTACTGCCATGGTACTAGAAAAACTTTCTAAAGGTCTCTTCGAACGCTGGCTGGAGATTGAGGCGGCCGCTGGCAAGCCGCTCAAGCAAACGCTCGACGAGATTAATGCCGCATGCGGCACGGCATACCGTCATAACTGGCCTGCCAAGATGGCAGAAGCCGGGTATTCGCTCGAGCGCATCCCTGTGGCCGTGCGCCGCCATATGATGCGGACCGTGTTGCCGGCGGAGCTGAGCGCGCGAGGCGTCACTGTCTCGCCGCAGATCGTTGAGCAGCTGATAAAAGCTTTGACATAGTACCGCTACGGTACTATTATCTGACTAAGGTCGGCGTTCGTATGCCGATAATGAATCGGGGGTTAGGCGATGCCGCGCTGCATGGTTGGTCACGGAGTCTATGACGTAGGTCTGTATCGGACTCAAAAGCGGGGTCGCGTCTGCGCAGAGCGGACGCAGTGGCCGGTCATCAAGACGCCGGGTACACGTATCGAATGGTCCACGCTGAGAGAATGGATGGACGCGTGGCGGCGGATCAACGGCCGCTCGGCTAGTTCGAAACGGCACCAGCAACGCGCAGCACACGTCGCCGAGCTCGCTTCGAACATGAGCGTGGTCAATCGCGAGACGGATGTGGAGACGCTTGCAGCAGCCAAGAGGCTCATCGAGCGCGAGAACCTTCTTCCGCCGCGCGGCATGCGCGAAGGGCATCCTGCGACGGAGATCTTGCAGCGTGTCGGTACCGTGCTTGGCGAGCGTCGTCGTGCTGCTGCTGAGCGCGATGCCAACGTCGACGTGAACTGCTGGAAAGCTGCAGCATAAAGACGAGGAAAAAGGAAATTCCTGCGACGCAGATGATGCAGATTGACGAAACCAAGTTCACGCGAAAAAGAGTGATGGTCACGACACGACTGCCGAAGTTTGCCGTGGCCGACCCGACGACACCATGGGTGATGTTGGAAGCGGAAGATGGTAGCGGGCTGACGGTCGCGCTGATGGGGCCGGACAGCCCCGAGTCGCGCGCCGACGCTGCGCGCATGATGAAGTTGTGGAATGACGCGCTCGACGCGCACTAACGGACTCGGAAAACAGAAAATCCCATGTCAGCATCCGTAACCAGAAGCTTCAAATTCCAGTCCCGCAGTCCGCTAACCGGCACCTGGCGTACCTACCGCGTGAGCGTGACGTCGTCGCCGACCGGGTACGCCGCGCGGGTGACCGAGCTCGTGGCAGGAGGCGGCGAAGTGCCGGTGATGCTTCCGGACGGTCCTCGCTACGGGCTGTCGCCGTCGAACTTCCATGCGCTGCGCCGGCACTATCGCGGCGAGCTCGTGGGCGAGATCCGGGCCGAGCTGCGCCGGGACGCGGTACAGGCCATCAACCGTTTGCCGCACGCAGCCGGCCTCGACGCGTGTGACTGCTACATCCGCGCCGAGCAAGAGGCGGAAACTTGGCCACAGGGCTATCCGGGTGCCCAGCACGATGATCTTTCCGACATGACGGCCTGGGAACCGGCCGCCGTCGTGTCGCAGCGATGACGGTAGCAAGGAAAACGCCCATGAAGACAATTCGGTGGATGCTCGCTACCTATCTACCGATGCCTGCGGCACTCGAAACGGCGCTTGCGGATGGCACGGTGCGTACCGTCCACAATGAACATGGGGAGACGGCATATTTCATCGCGCCGAGCGTCGCGGATAAGGAAACGATCCGCCGCGCCATTGCTCAACGGAAGTTGTGGGAGCTGGTCGCGGTGTGCGGGGTCGGCCTCGCGATCGGCACGGCTGCGGCGGGCGTGGCCCATTACTTTTCAATGTGATCGGGCAACGGAAAAATACCATGTCCAACCTGACTGTTGCCGACGCACTTCGGCTCGCGATCAATGCACTCCGGGACGTCGCCGAATCGCGAAAGTTGCCTTGTGGTGTCGAGCTGGACGCAGCGACCGCTGAGCTACACGCGGACGCGGCTGACATACTGGATGAATCGCTCGAGCAGCTGCGCGGGCACGAATAGGAAAACGGAGGACGCGATGGTGTTCGACACGATGAAGCGCGAATTGCGCGAGCTGTTCGACCATGTTCGGCGAACGACCGAATGGGAGACGTCGGTCGCATGCGGGAAGGTGAATCTCGCGGAAGTTTCGGCTGACGCTCGCTCCGCGCACCACGCACGCTTGGAGCGGATTGTTGAGCTGCGCGCGAAGTACGACTTGTAACGGAAAACCACACTATGGGCTACTTGAACCCTCTCTTGAAGCTCCCGGCTGGTCAAGCGCTCCTTGCGCTGCCGGTCGAGCAGCGTGCGCCTCTCGAAGCCGTGTTACGCGAACTGCGCGACCAGGCGAACGTGGAGGCCGAGAACGCTTGGCGCCGGCGAAAGGGACCGATGGCCGCGTATTGGCGTGCAGTTGCGACCTACGCGCGCCACACTGCTCACGCGCTCAGCACCGCATGCCAGAAGCGAACGGCTGACGTCTAGGAACACGGACATGAATGGCAAGCACGGGTTTAAGAAGCCGACGATCAAGGACAACGGGCGGGCGTATGTACGGCTGTTCCAGTGCTTCGAGACACCGGAGAGCTGGCTTGATTTCTTGAATCGATACACCATTCAGCATCAGCCGTTCGGTGTGCGTCGGAACGGAGACTGCGCCGTGTGTGTGATTGACCCCGCAACGGGTGATTTAGCTGACCTCGGTTTGGATATTCCCAATCAGATCACGTACCACACCTTTGCGGCAGAGCGCAGCTTCTGGAACGAGAGATATGCGAGCGGCACGCACCGAAGGCATCGGACCATAGAGGTCGGTTACGACCGCCCATCGAAAGATGAAGTCGTACCTAGATAGGAAAACGCCGGCCATGCCGGCGCAAGGAAAAGAGAGAACATGAACTCCAAACCGACAGGCTACCTAGCTCTAATTGCGCAACGAGAGGCACTGGATGCGCAAATCAACGCCGCTCGCGAAGCCGAACGTTCAGCGGCGATCGGACAGATCAAGGCCCTGATGAAGGAGTTCGATCTCAGCGTTCAGGATCTGCAAGAGAAAGGGCAAAAGCGCGATTCGAGGCGCGTGCCGACCGTTCCGAAGTACCGCGACCCTGCTACAGGTAAAACCTGGTCTGGCAGGGGGCGACAGCCAGCATGGCTCGGTAACGATCCTGCAGCGCTCCTAATTCAGCCCGACCTGCTCGCCATCTGAGTAGGGTAGCCGCTCTTCGACCATTGATAGGAAAGGAACTGTACAAAGATCTCATGAAACGCGGGAAACCAAAACTTACCCGTCAGGACGCCGAGCGTCTTTTTACGGGATTACCAAGCGGGAACTCGAGCATGTCGGGCCGGCCGGTGAATCCATTCGAAGCCAGCGCGTCCGATACGGCCCAGCGCGCCGATGACGAAACCCGGCTCTGGAAAGACAATCTGATCACGCTACCGAGCGCGATCGCTTTGCCTGCCGGCTACGCGTCGCTGTCCCACTTGTGCGACGCGATAGCGCGCATTTTGCGGGTGAGATGGGTGAGGGAAGCTGACCACGAGGTTGTTGCCGAGTTTCCTGAAGGATGGAAAGCCGTTCGCCCAGCCACGGGCCCCATTGAACTGCGAGATCCGTCGAACGTGGTGCGAGCAGTGTATGGCTGGGCGGAGGATGCCGAACTGCGGCTGTTGCCACGCTATCTGGTCGAGACACAGTCGAACAGTTCGAGCGGGATGGGCAGCTTGCTGGTACGCGATCGTGCCACTGGGCGGATTCTCGAACGTTCCTCGATCTGGTCGTCACTGACAGGCAGCAACCATCCGGATTGGGCTCGGCTTTCAGGGTGGCTCAGCTTGCGCTATCCGCAACATCTGGATCCGTTACGGTACTGGGACGATTGTGAGGCTAATCCCGACCTGGTCGGCACCTAGGAAACCAACCGGAGAAAACGATGCAGCACAAAGGCGATTTGACTGTTGACGGCGACCACGAAACGACTGGACAAGTCACTGGCACTACCTATGTTCGGCCCGGCGGCCGACTGATAGCGAATGGCCAACTCACGGGCGGCTTGATCATTGAACCGGGCGGAATCGCTGTCGTGCACGGGCAAGTCGCACGGAACGTCATCAATCACGGGACGCTGACCCTCTATGGGCAAGTAGTAGGAAAGGTCATTGGCCACTCTCCGGTAAATGACGTCCGCCCTGACCAGATTGTCGGAAACGACCTAGAGGTGCCTTTTCGAGGGACGACAGTTTCATGGACCAGCAGCCAATAAGCCACGGAAAACAGTAAAAGGAGCGATGCTCATATGGCGAAGACCGCTTATCCGAGCACGGATAAACAGCCGATGCAAACCCTTGATTTTCGGCTCGCAAACGGCGCGATTGTGCGCACTGTCCTCAAGCCGCAGCCTGACGCGAGTCGTACGCAGGTTGCCAACGTGGACCTTGACTATACAAATGCCGGGAGCGCATGGCTCATGCCCGTCGCGAGACAAGCGCAGCCGCTCACCGTCTTCCAGGCCGGCGTGCTCGCGTATCAAATCGCACAACATGAAGCTCAACAGGCCGGTGGCATCAGCATCGACGAAGCCAAACTTGAAGGGGAAGAGTTTCTTGAGGTTGCGGACGTCGAGCAGATCACTGGCAACTCAATGCCCGTGACGAAATTCTGATAGGAAAACAGCGAGCCAGGCGGCGCTCACGAACAACTCAAACATGGAGAATACAATTGACGAAATATCGATGCGAAAGCGTGACCGATCCGGTATCCGGCAAGGTCTTTATCGAAGTGTTTTACCCAACGGACGCGGAGCAGGTGTTTCGCACCAGTCCGGCACACTTTGCGACGCACGAGGACGCTGAGAAACAGTTCAAGGAATTCGCCGGCGAGGTATTGCCTGACTTTGCCCAACTGCCTGCCGACCCGAGCAACAATGGATGGGTCCTTGGCTTTGCCGTTGTCAGCAACTCACCGTGGCATTTCGGTGGCATCTACACGTCGCAAGACGAAGCAGAGCGCATTGCGGGCCATTTGGGTGGCTCTTATGAAGTTCGGTACGGCTCTCACCAGATCGATTCCGACAACTTCGTCGCCGTCAACCGTTAGGCAACGGAAATCGGAAAAGTATGGATTGGATCCCAGCCCTCTTAAAGCATCTGGCGATCGCGCGGTCGGCCGTAGTGGCAGCCTTTCTGACTGCTACAACCCTGCTGCTCCTACCTCGCGTCGCACCGACCTATTTGCCTCAATTGCCGGTTAGCTGGGCGCCTCTTTTGGCGGCGGCATGCTTGTTCAGTGGATGTCTGCTCGTGATTTGGGGCAGCGAGGCCGCTATATCAATAGCAAAACGATATTTGGCGGCAGCAAGGGCATCACGCGCCCTCAAGGCTGATCTCGACCGGCATGAACTTGCAGTGGTCCAATTTCTTGGTTGCAATCCGGCAGAGCCGATGGATCTCGACAGGATTGACTACGCGGCAGCGCCGACAACCCGACTCGAACTGATGGTGGTGGTGAAGGAACTTTCAGACAAAGGTCTAGTAGAGCTAAATCCCTTTGCTCCAAACCTCGTGACACTAACCGACGTTGGGAGAAAACGTGCGCTGGAGATTCAACGTAGCCAACGCGGCAACATGTAGGAAAACAACTTGACGCACGAGCGTCCCGTACGGCCGGTCGCCGAAAACAAACAGAGCAAAACCACCATGATGATCGAAATCCCTATCAAACAAGTGACGACGAAGACGGTTGGCGGCCTCGATGCGACGATTGACGCAATGTCTCCGACGTCGACCGACTGCCTCGTCGGCACGCTGAAGACAGCTAACGGCGTCAAGCAAGTCTCGTGGGATAAGAACGGGATCTGCCGCGACCACACTCCCGACAGCAATCTCGATATGGGGGTCAACGAGCACATTTACGCTGCGTCCGTCGCAGGCGCGTTGAATGAACAGTTCGAAGCACAAATGAAAAAGCGGGATCAGAGCTAGTCACCCGCCGGCGACACGGAAAACTCATGCGCACGATAGGACTTTCGATTCTCATCGTCACGGCGCTATTGTGCGTGACGTTTTGCTGGAAGCGCGCGGGCGGACTGATACTGCTTACGATGACTTTTCTCAGCCTCGCTATGTATTGGTCTTTCTCAGTCATGCTGAGCGACGGAGCGAAGTCGTGGCTGTCGGCCGGACTGCTGCTATGGATCGCCGGCTTCGCTTGCTTTGTTCGCGTGAGGCTCATCGGCCACGCCGCGCTGTCCTAAACCACGGAAAACGGAAGAGAGCTTATGAAGGCGTGGATTCTGACACCCGGTGTTGAGAAAAAATAAAGTTGCACAGTACCTTGCTTGATTTCAAAGGGATTTTCCCGGCCCGCCCGCTTCATCTGCTCTAGGTTGTATAGTGATCTCTGTGATTTATAAGGGAAAAGCCGCGAAAAAAAGAGGGTGAATTCGCGAATTTTCCTGACGTGGCTTCAGTTCAACGCAGCCGTTACGCGGGCTGCTCGAACCCGTTCCGGCCTTGTTGCGCTTGCATTGGTACCGGCAACGGCGACTTTGCATCGCTTGCGATGAACGGTTTCAGCTGGTTCCACGCAGCGGTGTAGCGGTGTGCCGGAATCGATGTCAACTGCTGATCGTGCAACGCCGGTACCGATTCAATGTATCCGGCTTGGTGCGACCAGGAGATCGCTACGTCAGCGGTGGGCCGGAACCGGCCGGTCGTGAATCAATATCTCATCCAGGCATACCCACGTGAGCAACGCCGAGACGGCAATCGCGGCAGTGAGCGCGAGCAGTCGCGAACGCGTTCGCGACTGACGCGGTTCGTTCTCACTTGGCTTCGGCGGGCGTTCCCGAATTACTTGCTTCAGGTCGCCGATGCCCGTCGAAAACTGGAACGTGGAACGCCTGTCGTTTTCCATCCTGTCGTATCCGTTCGATGTTTGCCGCGATCACGGGCCTTCGGCCTCGTCCCATTGCGCCAGAAGGTCGGCGGGGATGGCCTTGACAGCTTCCGCGTAGCGTTTTCCGACAAACTGTTCGGCGCGCTTGAGCAAGACCGGGACGGGGCTGCTGGGTTCATTTGTCTCGAACCAGTCTCGTGCTGCACTGATCAATGCCAGAGCCGCCTGGCGGTCGCTGGGCGCGCCGTCAGCGCGCGACGCGACGGATGGCGGTTGGGCTGTGTCGAGGCCCTCGCCGTTGAGTTGCGCCGGCAGGGATTCCGCCGCATGCGCTTCTTCCGACGTGTTCCCATCGGGATCGGCGGCGCCGAATGCCGATGTGTCATCCGGTGCGGATTCAATGTGCGATTCGCCTTGCTGCAGCAACTGAAGGAGGCGCATCAATGACGAGAAGTCGGGCAGGTACGATTCAAGATGGGCGGCGCACCACATGTTGATCGCGGCGAGGTTCGAAATTGCCTCGTCGAAGGCCGACATGGCCGCCGGCTGTTGCAGACGTAGATCCTGCAACTGCTGCTCGACCGAGTCGGGTGCGATGGCGTCGGCCGGGCGCGGATGCGCGAACGCGCGCTCAACGTCCCGTACCTGCAGTCGCGTGGCGGTCGACTTCATCAGCACGATCTCGCGCACGTCGGTCAGCAGCCCGTCCGGGTCCGCGAGACCCTGCAACGCGTTCATTCGCATGTCGAGCGCGGCCTCGCGATCGTCGTCAACGCCCGCCTGTGGATGGATGGCGTCCGGAAACGTCTGCAGCCATCTGGCGAGCAGTCCCGTCCCTTCCGCGAGACCCACCGCACCGCCCAAGCGCGCGCGGCAACGCGTGTAGAGCACGGCCACACGCATGTCCTTCGTGCGGAGCATCAGGCGCCGGCAGTCCCGTTCGATTTCGCTCCAGTTGAGCGGTTCGGGTCCGCCGACGAACGCGCCGTACTGCACGTCCTGCCTGGGCGCAGCGCCCGCGAATAGGACGACGAAATCATGGTCGTATTCGAGATCCGGGCCGCAGGGCGCGCCGTCGCTCACGGGCGTGAGCCAGTCGAAGTGCGGCGCTGTCGTGACGGGGGCCTGGCCGGGTTTGCTGTGCACGGCGGAGTGTTTCTTGCTCATGGTCAATTTTCGGAATCAGGTGCGCGGCGATTGAAATGGCGCACGTAACGCTCGGGCTCGAAGCGCATGCCGGTAATGGGTTTATGCGGGTCCGGGCGTCCCAGCCATCCGGACCAGCCGATGCGTTGCCGGCCCCCCATCACTGCCGGTGGCGCACTCTCGGGCTTGATGCGCAGCTCGAGCTCCCATTCGAGCTCGTAGCCGACGAACGCCCGCACCCATTCGACGAGCCGCGGCAGATCCTCGCCCTGGGGCGTAAAGCGTAGATAGGCGTCGAGATCGACCGGCCCGATGACGATGCGAAACCGATGCTGACGATCAGGGGCGACCCGGCCGAGCATCGCACCTTGCCCCATGGTTGCTGCCGCTCCTGGGCGTCCCATGCGGCCGCGGTCGACGGGATCGATTTCGATCCAGTGAAACACGTTTTCCTCGATCGTGACCGGTACGCCAAAGTAGCGTTCGAGCGTCGAGCGCAAGCCGTCCGGATTGCGCGACTCGCGCACAAGGTGCGGCGACGCGGCCAGACGCGCGTGGGACGGAAGGGGGCGCTGGCTACACTCGGCCACGTCCTGTCCGGTGAGGCTTGCGATGTAAAACGAGAACCGCTCGTCGCTAGGTCGGTCAAGGCCGGCAGTCGACTGGGCAGAGGCCCATGCGCGATAGAACAGCGTGAAAAAGCGGTGATGGAAGATGTCGAAAAAATCGACCGTCGTCATGTCCCGCCGGCTGTCCTCGCGATCCTTCGCGATCTCGGTGACGTGGATGGGTAGCGGACCATTGGGGCCGAGCATGCCGAGGCCGAACAGGCGCACCTTTAGCCGTCCCGCGGCTTCTTGTGCGCTCGCGACTTCACGCGGCGCAAACGCAAGGCTCGGCTGCTGACCGAGCCGGAACGGCTCGGAGCGCGGCCGGCGTGCGGTGCCGATCGGGTCGATCGCCGGGTTCGCGCCGATGCGTCGCAATAGAGACAGGAACCCGAAGCGCCACGGTTCGGCCTGCAGCCGTTCGAGCAGCTCGGGCGACAGCGTGCTGTCGCGCAGCAGCGCGGGTAGCGTGGCGCGCTTCATCACAGCACTCCGCGCGTGCCGGTGCGCACGGGCCAGCGTGCAATACGACCGCGCTGCATTGAATGCAATTCGGTTTGCGTAAAGCTGTTGATCGAGACGTGCCGTGCGAGCCAGTGCTCCAGAATGACCCCAAAGAGATAGGGGCTCACACCGGAGAAGCCGGTTTCGTCGACGGTCAACGCGCATTCGATGCCGCGCCCGAACGTCATCGGGCCAGCCCCCGGCAGCTTGCGCGTCACGGGGCGCGTTTTCACGCCGACGAGGCTTTCCACTTGCCGGCCTTGTCCGGAATCGCCATCGGCAAGGTACAGGCGAAGCAGGTCACGCAGACCCTGTCCACCTGCTCGATGATCGAGATCGTCGAGCGGCAGGTAGTTGAAATTGAGCTGGCGGATCAAGCGCCAGGCCATCTCGCGCTCGGCATACGGCGGCAGCGGCGGACTCGGTGCGCGGATTAGGCCAATGCTCTCGACCGGGGCGGACTCGGCGGTCTCCAGGTCGTGCACCCCATCGCGCGGCACGAGCGTGGCGAGATCGCGGTTCGTCAGGAGCGCGTCGACCGACAGAAAGCGGATGTTCTCGTTATAGGGCGCCTCGTTCTGGTCGACCAGCGAGAGAAACACTTCTGTGCCGACGTAGGGCGTGCGCGTACCGTAGCGGCGTGCCGAATCGGACACGAGCCGCCGTTCGCGGCGCGTCGAAAAGTAGCGACCGTGGTTGCCTTCATCGTTGTTCAGCGTCTGGTACAGAGGGCGGAACTCAAGCTCGGCAGACGTCGCGGCCACACGACCGTATACGGTTTCCACCGAGAACACCTCGTAATCGAGGGGCGCAAGCCGCGCCGGGACCAGATGAAACTCGGTTTCGCGCGGCGAGATCTCGATCCGGTCGGTGTGTTTGCTGAAGAGATTGATGACAGGCGTGCAGAACAGCGCGAAGCGCGAGGCGTCGACGAGGTTCGCGAGCTCGGCCGGCGCGCGGTCGAGCAGCACGACGATTTCGACCTCGCGACCGTCCACCCTCGAAAGGCCCTCTGCCAGACCAGTCAATGCGAAGAACCAGAACCGCGCTGGGCACGCGAAATACTCATGCAACAGGTTGTGCCCGTGAAATTTCGTCCACGTTAGCGGCAAGAGATTCTGATCGGTGCGCAGGCCTTCGTGCTCCACCGCGTTGTCGGTGACTGCCACGGGCAAGCGGCCCGGTGTGGCGAACTCACCGGGCACGCCAATCACGGAGGCGATTGCACCGACATGCAGCAGCTCGAACAGGTGGGAGGCGACCTGCTCGTCGCCGGCCAGATAGACGGGGAGACGGTCGAGCCCCTTCAGGTCACAGATCCGGACGTCACCGGTCGTCGCGAGCCGCAGCCGCAAGGCGCCGCGCACCTGGGTATCGGGTGGGATGTATCGCGCGAGTCCCGGAATGTCTGGCGGAATGCCGGTTAGGCGCGCTTCGGTGATTGTGAGTGGCCACAGCGTCACGTCCTGTCCGCTCGTAAACTGGCACGCGGTTCGTTCGCCGTCGGGAATGCGTGCGGTGAACGCGGTGCCGCGCGCAATGCGATATCCATTGGCGAGGTTGCCTTCGGCCCGGCCAGGGTACAGTCGTGCGACGGCAATCGACGGTGTGGGTGCGACGTAGTTCGGGTAGATGACCTCGAGCAGCCGCTCGGTGAAGCGCGGAAACTCCGCGTCGAGCTTGATCTGCATGCGAGCAGCCATGAAGCTGAACGATTCGATCAGGCGCTCGACGTAGGGATCGGCCACTTCACCCGCCTGCATGCCGAGGCGCCGCGCGATCTTCGGGTGCGCATGCGCGAATTCAGCCGCCAGTTCGCGCATGTAGATGAGTTCTTGGTTGTAGTAGTCGAGCAGTCGCGGGTCCATCGGAGTGGTCTCGTTGTTGTCGTTGTGCCGCGCCGGGATTAGCTGGTGCGCATGCCGGTGATTCGAATCTCGCTGGTTTCGAGATCCAGCGAGCTCTGGACCATGAATTCGAGCGGGTACGGATCCATGTGAATCAGGCCGCGAACTTCGAATGCGAGGACATTGTGATGCTCGCCGGCGGCGTCATTGCCGAGGCGAGGGGCCACCACAAGCGAATCGGGAATCAACCGCGGCTCGAAATCCGTGATGGCCTGCCGGATCATGCGCTCGACGTCGTTCCACTGGCGCGACGCGATAAAGGCTCCCGCGAGCGGCGGCACGCCAAAATTCACAGTCGATGCTGCAGCATGTGGATGGCGCGTGCGATCGATCTGGTCCTCGATGCTCGTTGTGTTGAGGAGATAGGCGAGGTCGCGCTGCACGATGTCCCGCATCTGTTTGCGCGTGACCGTATATTCCTCCGGCGCTTCGACTTGCCGATGTGGCGCGTCGTCGCGCAGCCGGTCGAGCAGGGTTGGCATCAGGTGCGAATTGACCCGCCGAGGCGTACGGACCGCCAGCGCATCTGGCCCAGGCGGACGTTTCCTGTGTTCAGTCACCGACACGCTCCCCGATGCTGACGCCGTCGGCGATTCGCGCGCCGAACTCGGTGCTCGCCAATTCGAACAGGCTGAAGTCGCCCTGATCCGTTGCCCAGGTCTTTTGCCCGAGTGCGGTGACGCCGGTTCGCCCATTTTCTAGCCAGACCGTGCTACGTCCAAGGCGCATGGCGTCGTCGCCAGTTTCCGAACTCGGGTACCGGGCCGGCATGAAGCCGTGGACGATTGCGCCGTCGACGAGCGTGAGCGTACACGGTGCCCAAACCAGATCGACGAGCTTCGTCGGCGGCGACACGCTCCATGCCGCCAGATCGGCAAACGGAACCCATCGGTAGTGCCCAGCCGTGATGACCTCGCAGACGGGGCCGAAACTGGAATCGCTATCGACGATCCAGGCTGCCTTTCCCTGGGGGATCCGGACCGCGACGCTCGGCGCGGCGTCGAGTGCTGCCTCACGCGCGTCGTCTGCCTGCTCGATCTGTCCGTCGGCAGCAGAGCGGAGGGCGTTCAGCAAACCGTCAACCCACGCTGGCGGCTCGAGCACAAAGCCCGGGCGCTCGCGTCCCTCGACCACCTGCTTTCGCCAGCGCTCGGCGCGGATCAAGTCGCGGTACACCTGCGCGGTCGGCGCCTGGCTCGGCTCAAGCTTCGCCCACGTCTGCAACTGCTGAACCGCGCGCGTCCATTCACCTGTGACGCACATCAACTGGAACAGCGCCCAACGATGGGACGCCGTGGTCGGCTGAGCACGTAGGCGTGCCGAGACGCGCTCGATTTGCTCGCTGAGGGGCGCCTCACCCAAGCGATGGGTGTGGGGCGTGTCGGAGGCGGTGAGCCGGGTCATCCTTCGTCCTTGCGTGAGGGGGCGGATAGCGGACTGTCCACGGTCAGGGCATGGTGTTCGCGCCGAGTGAGCGCAGGTGGTAGCACCGGCCCGCGTCGTGCGGCCGCCGCTTGAAATTCGGGTGGGGCAAAGAGCCGCAAGATCTCCGGGATCGGTTCATCGTCGAGCGCGGTCTCGGTGTGTCCGTCCAATCGCTCGAACACGTCCTCGAGCGTGCGATCGCCGAACAGCAGCGCTTCGATCGATTCTGCGCGTTCAAGGTCTCCGTACGCACGCAGGGCATCGGCGGAGTCCGGGCGGGTGGCATGCACAGCTGGTTCATCCACCATTGGCGCCCACTCAGCCGCAACCGTCGCATGGGGATCGGTCAGCGCACGCCAATATTGCGCGTGCAATGTGCCCACCAGGGCGTCTGGGCTGTCAGCGGCGGCAGCGGTCGTGCGGGACGACGCGTGCATATGCGCCGCGGCGCCGTCCACGCTCCCGATGCCGAGCTGATCAAGGACGTCGTTGGTGACGTGCAGATGCTCGCCCGTCTCGTCATTTGGAAGGTCGGACTCGACCACATCAGAAGTGCGCCACGCGTACCCTTTGCCAAGCACGGGCTCGGTGTGCGAGAGGTCCGGTTGACGGCGCCAAGGTAGGCGAAGGGGGCGCATCTTGAGTATTCGATGAGAGGAAGTTCGCATTTTAAACACGAGTCCGCGCTTGCCGTCCATCACGACGTCGTTCGTTCGGCTATTGAGATTTGTTCAGAATGTTTTTGAGATTCGGTATTAAATGTCAAAGATGTTTAAGTGTTAAGTTGGGATTCGTTGTAAATCAATGATCTAGAGAAGTGTGACATACGATTTAACCTTTTGAATTTTATTTTCCCGTGAAATAACAATAGCTTAGATTATCTTGAAATTCACGGGATGGCTGTCGAGAGAGGTCCGAGTGAGGGCTGGATTGCCACCGGCTAAGCGGGGAGGTGCGCGCGTTGATCTCGATTCGTTCTTGATGGTATTGACATCGAGAATGCGTTGACGCCGCTTCGATTTCGTGATGATAATTCGACACCGATCCGAATTGGCCGTTTGACTCGTATCGGGGAGAGTACGATTTGTCGAGTGTTTTCGGTTCCATCAGGTAATGTGGCTGTGTAGTAGTCCTGATAGGTCTGACGGGGTGCTCGGGGCATCGTAGCCAACAACAAAGACCATCATGACGATTTCACGCCAAACGCTATTCGGTAAGCTCGGGGTCCAGCTTTACCGCGGCATCGAATCCGCAACGAGTTTCTGCAAACTGCGCGGAAACCCGTTCGTTGAGCTCGTCCACTGGCTGCATCAGGTGCTGCAGCAGCCGGACGGCGACCTTCAACGGATCGTGCGCCACGCGGGCATTGATCGGGATGCGCTCGAGCGCGATTTCGCGCGGGCGCTGGCCGCATTGCCGGCCGGCGCAAGCTCGATCAGCGATTTTTCGTGGCACATCGAATCGGCAATCGAACGCGCCTGGGTGCTCGCGACCCTCGAATACGATGACCGCAGTGTGCGCGGCGCATGGTTGATCGCGGCACTCGTGTCCACGCCCGACCTGCGACGCGTTCTGCTTTCCATCTCTCCCGCGTTCGGCAAGATCCCGGTCGACGGACTCGGTGATGTGCTGCCTGCCTGGATTGCCGGCTCCCCGGAAGCGGCCGGCGGCCCCTACGACCACAGCGAGTTGTCGCCCGCCACGCCGGGCGAGGCGTCTGGTGCGATGCCGGGCGCGCAAAAGAGCGGCTCCCTTGAGCAGTACTGCACGGATTTGACTGCGCGCGCCCGAGCCGGCGAGATCGATCCGGTCATCGGTCGCGAGCTCGAGATCCGCACGATGATCGACGTGCTGCTGCGCCGGCGGCAGAACAATCCGCTGCTGACCGGTGAAGCCGGCGTCGGCAAGACGGCGGTGGTGGAAGGCCTCGCTCGCGCGATCGCGTCGGGTAACGTGCCACCGAACCTCGGTGACGTGCGCCTGTTGAGCCTCGACGTTGGTGCGCTGCTCGCCGGCGCCAGCATGAAGGGTGAATTCGAGGCCCGCCTGAAGGGGCTGCTCGAAGCGGCCGCCAAGTCGCCCGTACCCGTGATCCTGTTCATCGACGAGATCCATACGCTGATTGGCGCCGGCGGCCAGGCCGGCACGGGCGACGCCGCCAACCTCCTGAAGCCGGCCCTCGCGCGCGGCAAGATTCGCACGATCGGCGCGACCACGTGGACGGAGTACAAGCGGCATATCGAGAAAGACCCCGCATTGACCCGGCGCTTTCAGGTGCTGCAGATTGCGGAGCCGTCCGAGGCCGCTGCCATCGATATGGTCCGCGGGCTCGTGCAAACGTTTTCGACGCATCACGGTGTCGTGGTGCGCGATGAGGCGATCCGCGGCGCGGTGACGCTGTCGCATCGCTACATTCCCGCGCGCCAGTTGCCGGACAAGGCGATCAGCCTGCTCGATACCGCCTGCGCGCGGGTGGCGCTGTCGCAACATGCGACCCCGCGCGAGCTCGACGATGTGCGTCAGCGTCTCGCTGCCGCGCGTACCGAAGAGGCACTGCTTGTGCAGGAGGCCCGTATCGGTCTGGATGCGGACAAAGCATTGGCCAGCGTGCGCGCCCGCATCGATACGATGGCGACGGATGAGGCGGCGGTCGAGACCCGTTGGCGTGAGCAGGCTGCAGCTGCACAAGCGTTGCTTTTCGCGCGTGAGGACGCTGCCGCAGAGGCGGAAAATTTGGCGATGCCACTTGAGCGGCTGCGTGAGCTCGAGCGTGCACTGACTACCCTGCAGGGCGATGCACCGCTGGTGTTTCCCGAGGTCGACGAGGCGATCGTGGCCGAGATCGTGTCGGATTGGACCGGCATTCCCGTCGGTCGCATGGTTACCGACGAGGTCGAGGCCGTGCGCCGATTGCCCGAAACCTTGGAAGCCCGTGTGATCGGCCAGTCCGACGCCCTGCGCGTGATCGGCGAGCGCGTGCAGACCGCACGGGCCGGCCTGACCGATCCGAAGAAGCCGCTCGGCGTGTTCCTGCTCGCGGGACCGTCGGGGGTCGGCAAAACCGAAACGGCGCTCGCGCTTGCGGAGGCGCTGTACGGTGGTGAGCAAAACCTGATCACGATCAACATGAGCGAGTATCAGGAAGCCCACACCGTGTCGGGCCTGAAGGGCGCTCCGCCGGGCTACGTCGGTTACGGCGAGGGCGGGGTGCTGACCGAGGCTGTACGCCGGCGTCCGTACTCGGTTGTCCTGCTCGACGAGGTTGAGAAGGCCCATCGCGACGTACACGAAATGTTCTTCCAGGTGTTCGACAAGGGCTACATGGAAGACGGCGACGGCCGCCACATCGATTTCCGCAACACCACCATCCTGCTGACCAGCAATGTGGGCTCCGACCTGAGCGCGAGCCTGTGCGCCGATCCGGCGCTGGCGCCTGACATGGAGGGCTTGCGGGACGCGCTCACGCCCGAACTGCTCAAGGCCTTTCCGGCGGCCTTTCTCGGTCGGGTGGCGGTGGTGCCGTACCGGCCGCTGGCCGACGACGGGCTTGCCCGCATCGTCCGCTTGCATCTGGGCCGCGTCGTGAAGCGCATGGCCGACAGCCACGATATCGCGCTTACCTTCGATGACGCGGTGGTCGACTACATCGTCGGCCGTTGCCTCGTACAGGAGACCGGCGCGCGCGTGCTCATCGGCTTTATCGAGCAACACATCCTGCCGCGCCTGTCCGCCGTCTGGCTCGACGCGTTCACGTCGAAGTCTGCGATTACGCGCATTGCAATCGGTGTTGCCGATCCCGCTGCTGCGCCGCCGCAGGCGCTGACGTTCGATGCATTGCCTATCCATTTGGACCCGTCGCTCAGCTGAGCGCTCAGTCCACTACCCACCGTCCAGGAGAACCTGCCCATGTCCGCTTCCAGCAGTTCGCAAAAATTCATCGCGCGCAATCGTGCGCCGCGCGTGCAAATCGAGTACGACGTCGAGGTCTACGGGTCGGAGAAGAAGGTCGAGCTGCCGTTCGTGATGGGCGTTCTGGCCGATCTGTCCGGCAAGCATCCCTCGGAGCCGCTTCCTGCCGTGACGGACCGACGATTCTTGGAAATCGATATTGACAATTTCGATGAGCGCATGAAGGCCATCCGGCCACGCGTCGCGTTCGCAGTGCCGAATACGCTGACGGGCGAAGGCCAGATGATGGTCGACATGACCTTCGAGAGCATGGAGGACTTTTCGCCGGCGGCCATCGCCCGCAAGGTCGAGCCGCTGCGTCAGCTGCTGGAAGCGCGCACGCAACTTGCCAACCTGCAAACGTACATGGATGGCAAGTCGGGTGCAGAAGCGCTCGTCACGCAGCTGCTGCAGGACCCCGCGCTGCTCAAGTCGCTGGCTGCGGCACCAAAGCCCGAGCGTCATGACGCCGGTGCAGCGGACCCGAGCGAAGCGAACTGACCGACGAACCGATCGAGGAAGACCATCATGGCGAAACAGCAAGCACAGGCCGTCCAAGCGCAGACTGCCACCCAATCCGATTTTACGCAACTGCTCGAGAAGGAATTCCGTCCGAAGACCGAGCAAGCACGTGAAGCGGTCGAATTTGCGGTTCAGACGCTCGCGGAACAGGCGCTGAGCCAGTCGATCACGATCAGCGACGATGCGTACAAGAGCATTGCGGCCATCATCGCGCAGATCGATCACAAGCTCTCCGAGCAGATCAACCTGATTCTGCATCACGAGGACTACCAAGCGCTGGAGTCCGCATGGCGCGGCCTGAACCATCTCGTCTCGAACACCGAGACGGATGAACACTTGAAGATCCGTGTCCTGGACGTCTCGAAGACCGAACTGCATCGCACGATGCGTCGCTACAAGGGCTTGGCGTGGGATCAAAGCCCGCTCTTCAAGCAAATCTACGAGCAGGAATACGGTCAACTTGGCGGCGAACCGTACGGGTGTCTCGTCGCCGACTACTACTTCGACCATACGCCGCCCGATGTTGACCTGCTGGGCTCGATCGCGAAGGTCGCTGCAGCGTCGCATACGCCGTTCATTACGGGTGCGGCACCGTCGGTGCTCCAGATGGAGTCGTGGCAGGAACTGGCGAACCCGCGTGATCTGACCAAGATCTTCACGCAGAACCTCGAATACGCAGCTTGGAATTCGCTGCGCAACACCGAGGACGCGCGCTACGTCGGCCTCGCGATGCCGCGTTTCCTTGCTCGTCTGCCGTATGGTGCCAAGACCAATCCGGTTGACGAGTTCGATTTCGAAGAAGACACGAATGGCTCGAACCATAGCCGCTATGGTTGGGCGAACGCTGCATATGCGATGGGTGTGAACATCAACCGCTCGTTCAAGCAGTATGGCTGGTGCTCGCTGATCCGCGGCGTCGAGTCTGGTGGCACGGTCGAGAACCTGCCGTGCCACACGTTCCCGACCGACGACGGCGGCGTCGACATGAAGTGCCCGACTGAGATCGCGATCTCGGACCGCCGCGAGGCCGAACTGTCGAAGAACGGCTTCATCCCGCTCGTGCATCGCAAGAACACCGACCACGCAACCTTCATCGGTGCGCAGTCGCTGCAAAAACCGGCCGAGTATCACGATCCGGACGCGACCGCCAACGCGAACCTGTCGGCACGCTTGCCGTACCTGTTCGCATGCTCGCGTTTCGCGCACTACCTGAAGTGCATCGTGCGCGACAAGATCGGCGCGTTCAAGGAACGCGAGGACATGCAGCGCTGGCTCAACGAATGGGTCATGCACTACGTCGATGCCGATCCCGCGAACTCGTCGCAGGACACCAAGGCGCGCCGGCCGCTCGCAGCCGCTGAGGTGCTCGTCGAGGACGTCGAAGGCAATCCCGGCTACTACCAGGCGAAGTTCTTCCTGCGTCCGCACTTCCAGCTCGAAGGGTTGACGGTTTCGCTGCGGCTCGTCACCAAGCTGCCTTCGATCAAGGAAGCGGCCTGATTCCGGAGTTTGGCCCTCTTGGGCCGGGCGTTAAACCATCTTCTCTCGTGGTGTCCGGCCTTTTTTTATTCACTGAAGGAGCATTGGCATGGCACAAGACATTTTCCTGAAGATCGACGGCATCAACGGCGAGTCGCTCGACGACAAGCACAAGGACGAAATCGAAGTCCTTAACTGGGATTGGGAAATCCTGCAGGAATCGACGATGCACGCCGGCAGCGGCGGCGGTGCGGGCAAGGCGACGGTCAAGGATCTGACGTTCGAACACAACATCGATCGCGCGAGCCCGAACCTGATGAAGTACGCGCTGACGGGCAAACACATCGACCAGGCGACGCTCGTGATGCGCAAGGCCGGCGGCAACCCGCTCGAGTACCTGAAAGTCACGATGAGCGACGTGATCGTTACGCGCGTGAAGCCGTCGGGCAGCAAGACCGATGCGGAGAAGAGCCGCGAGACGGTGTCCCTGTCGTTCGCGAAGGTGAAGCAGGAGTATGTCGTGCAGAACGCGCAAGGCGGCAGCGGCGGCGCCGTCACGGCGAGCTTCGACATCAAGGGCAACAAGGAAGCGTAAGCCGATGGAACGCCGCGCACCGGGCCAAAATCCAGCCCCCGCCGGCTGCGCGGCGTTTCCCCCTTCCTTTCAACGTGAATTCAGTATGCGTTCGATTCTGACTGTCGTCGCGCTCGCCGGCGTTGTGTTGCTTTCGGCCTGTGCGAGCGGCGAGCCGAAGCCCAAGGAGCCGATCCGGCTTGAACTGACCGTCAACGCCCAGGCCGACGTCAACCCGGACGAACGCGGCCGGGCCGCGCCGATCGTCGTACGCCTCTACGAGCTGAAAAACGACAACGCCTTCAAGGCAGCAGATTTTTTTACGTTGCAGACGCAGGACAAGACGGTGCTGGCCGACGACGTTGTCAAGCGCGACGAGCTGCAATTGCGTCCCGGCGAGCACCAGACGATCGTGCGACGCCCGGCAGCGGACACGACCGCCATTGGCGTGATCGCGGCCTATCGCGACCTTCCGAATTCGGTATGGCGGACCGTCTACACGATGCCTGCGCTCGACAAGGCGTGGTACAGCTTCTCCACGCCGAAGCTGAAACTGACTGTCGATCTTGAGGCCAAGGCCGTCAAGATCGAGGAAGCCAAGAAATGAATCACATCGCGCAACGAAACGGACGATACGCATGAGCTGGTACGCCAAGGTCGCCTGGCAGGAAGGGCTGTTTTTCCGTCCGCAACTGTTCCAGCAACAGGATCGCTACTTCGAGAAGTACGCGCACATGCGTGCGGCTCCGCTGTCACCGTTCTTCTTCGGCTTTGCGCACTACGCGCTCGATCTGGAGTCGCTGGCGCTGGGCAAGGTGATCGTCAAGTCTGCCGCCGGCGTGTTTGCCGACGGCTCTCCGTTCGATGCACCGGGCAATACGCCGTTGCCGCCGCCGCTGACGATCCGGCCGGAACACCTCGATCAGGTGATTTATCTGGCGGTGCCGGTCCGACTGCCGAACTGCGAAGAGACGACGTTCGAGAACTCCCCGGATTCGCTGGCGCGCTACCTCGTGTTTGATACCGAGCTGCGCGACACGAATTCGATCGGCCTTGCGCCCGAGCCGGTGCAACTGTCGAACCTCCGCCTGCGCCTGATGCCAGAAAAGGAGCTCGGCGATGCGTGGATCGGTCTTGCGCTGACGCGCGTGAAGACCATTCGTGCGGACGGCAGCATCGAGCTCGACGACACCTTGGTGCCGCCCGTTTCGGGCTACGGGGCCAGCGGCTTGCTGACGAGCTGGGTGACGAAGATTCACGATCTCGCACGCCTGCGCGCGAACGCGCTCGCGCAGCGGCTGGCGGGTACCGATGACACCACGGCGAGCGCCGCGACGGTCACCGACTACCTGCTGCTGCAGATCCTGAACCGGTACGAGCCGCTGCTGCAGCACATGCTGCGCGTGCCGACCACGTCACCCGCCGATGTGTATGCGCTGTTGATCAGCATGGCCGGCGAATTGTCGACGCATCTGCGCACGGATACACGGCGGCCGCTCGACACGCATCCGCCTTATCAGCACACGACGCCGCACCTGTGTCTAAAGCCGGTTGTCGACGATACCCATCGGCTGCTCAACGCCGTGCTGGTCCGCAGCGCACAAAGCATCGCACTCGAAGACCGTGGCCACGGCATGCGAAACGCCGTGGTCGATCCGGTCGACATGCAGGGGTTTACTGCGGTCGTGCTGGCCGTGCACGCGGCCATGCCGCCGGACGTGCTGCAGCAGCAATTCCTTGCGCAGGCGAAGGCGGGCCCGTCCGACAAGCTGCCGAGCCTCGTGCGCAGCCACCTGCCGGGCATTGGCTTGCAGGCGCTGCCGGTACCGCCGCGACAGATTCCGTTCAACGCGGGCTATATCTATTACGAGCTGACCCAGGGCGGGCCGCTATGGGACGAGGTTGTCCGACACGGCGGTCTTGCGCTGCACGTGGCCGGCGACTTTCCGTCGATCAAACTGGAACTGTGGGGCGTACGCGCGTAAGCACGCAATGGCAACCATGTATTCACAAACCGCGATCCGTTACGTCTGTTCATGAGCAATTCATCTACCGGCACCGGTGTGTCCGAGGAACGGGCGATGCCTTCCCCCGTTCTCCCGCAATCCGCTTCCTCCGGAGGGACTGTTGTTCCTTTTCGGGAGCGACTCATTGCGGTCGAGCAGGCGTCCAATCCGTTGCGGGAAGCCGCTCGACCGCTCCTGCGTGCGCTCGCGGATATGCCGGACCGGCTCGCCCCCGAGGAGACCTTCGCGCTTCGAGACCTGCTCGAACAGGAGGTGCGCACGTTCCAGAAGCTGTGCGAGCAGGCGAACATTCGGCGCGACCACACGATTGGCGCACGTTACTGCCTGTGTACGGCACTCGATGAGGCAGCAACGCAGACCGCATGGGGGAAGGGAGGATCGTCCGGGATCGAATGGATCAGCAGCGGCCTTGCCACCACGTTCCATGAGGACCGTCAGGGTGGCGAGAAAGTCTATCTGCTGATTGGGCGACTGCTTGCCGAACCGCGTGAACATCTGGACTTGCTGGAAGTCATCTACGAGATTCTCAGCCTCGGCTTCGAAGGGCGCTATCGGCACGAGGCGAACGGCAAGCGCAAGCACGATGCGATTCGCCAGCGGCTCTACAACGAGATCACCTCGCAACGCGGGGTCGCACCGACGGCGCTGTCGCCGCACTGGCAGTCGGATGTGAAAGGCAAGCGGGTGTCCTTCTATGACTTTCCGGTCTGGATCACCGTCACGCTGCTGTCGGTGGTCCTCCTCGGTCTGTTCGGCTGGTTCAAATACGAACTGATGAGCCGAAGCGCGATCGTGGAGAAGCAGATCGCCGATATCGGCCGGATGACGCCGCCACCCGCACCGCCTCAATTGCATCTGAAGCAGTTGCTCAAGGACGAAATCGCGGCCGGCACCGTCAGCGTCGACGAGGATGCGCGTCACAGCGCCGTGACATTCCGTGGCGATGCGATGTTCCCGCCCGGTGGCGTCACGATCAAGAGTGCGATGGCGCCGCTCGTCGCGAAAATCGCGGGCGAGATCGTGAAGGTGCCGGGCAAGGTCAGCGTCCTGGGCTACACGGACAACCTGCCGATTCGCAGTCGCCAGTTCCCGTCGAACGAGGCGCTGTCGGAAGAGCGGGCGACGCAGGTCTTGCAGATGCTGCAGGCCGCTGGTGTGCCTGCCAACCGTCTCGAAGCGGTGGGCAAGGGTGACGCCGATCCGATCGGCGACAACCGCACTGCCCAGGGCCGCGCGCAGAACCGGCGCGTCGAGATTGTCGTCGCGCAATAGGCCAGATCCGCTTTCGGAATAGACCATGAAGAAGTTTCTGTCATTTCTCGCCTCGCGCCAGTTTCTCGCGTTCCTCGCGCTGATCGTAGTCGCCCTGGTGATCTGGTTCGTCGGACCGTTCTTCGCTTTCGGCGGCCTCAAGCCGCTGGCGGGCGCCGGCATGCGCGTGCTGCTGATTGCGCTGGTGCTCGTGGGCGTGTTGCTCTGGCTCGGGGGCTGGTCGACGAGCATCGTGTTCGTTGCGCTGTTGTGTCTGCTGATCTGGTATGCAGCGCCCTTGCTGTCGTTCGGCCACACTTCGCCGTTCGAACCCATTTCGGCCCGGATCGGCGCGATTGCGCTGGTGGTGGTGGTGTTCGCGCTGTTCTGGATGTTCCGGCTTTGGCAGAAGATGCGCGAGGACGAGGCATTCCTGAAAAAAGTGCTTCGGTTCGGCGGCAAGACGGAGGAATCCCCCGCAGCTCCGCGCCTGAAAAAGGTGGAGGCAATCGTCACGAGCGCACTGGCGCGGCTGAAGTCGATGCGTACGGGTGCTCGCGGACCGGGCAAGCTGTTCCAGGGCAAGCGCTACCTGTACGAACTGCCGTGGTACATCACGCTTGGTTCGCGAGGGGCGGGCAAGACGAGCGCGCTGCTCAACGGTGGACTTGCGTTTCCGATCGCCGAGCAAATGCAGCGCGCGGCCGGGACGTCGGCGGGTGATGCCGCAGCCGTGGACTGGTGGCTCACCAACGACGCAGTGCTGATCGACACGGCCGGCTACTACACACGCCATGGCACTTCGACGGTGAAAGAAGGTGAAGGGCATGCCCCGTCATCGGATCGGCCGGTAACGGCGGCATCTAGCGAGGACAAGGCAGGCAAAGACGGCGAGCAGAAGAAGGGCGACGCATCAGGCGATACCCAGGCGGCGACAGTTGCAAAGTCGAGCGCCAATATTGTTCCGATTCGCGCCGACTCGCCGGAGCAACGCGAAGCGCTTGATCGCGCGGAATGGCTGGGTTTTCTCGGCATGCTGCGCCGCCACCGACCGCGTGCCCCGATCAATGGCGCGCTGCTTGCCGTCGACCTTGACTCGCTGGTCGGCGCCGACGAGCAGAAACGCCTCGCCGAGGCGTCGGCGCTTCGTGCGCGACTGGGCGAACTGCGCGGCGAGCTTGGAATTCGCTTCCCGGTGTACCTGCTCGTTACCAAAATGGACCGTCTGACGGGGTTCGCGGAGTATTTCAGCGGGCTGGCGGCCGAGAGCCGCGCGCAGGCGTGGGGTTTCACGTTGCCGTACGGCAAGGAAACGGTCGCGAAGGAGGGCTTGCGTGCGCGCTGTCGTGATGAGCTGATGCAGATGGCGGGCCGGCTGTCCGGCATGATTCACACGCGCCTGCAGGACGAGGACGAGACGCACAAGCGCCGCCAGCTCGCCGCGTTGCCGGAGGAGTTCTCCGCGCTGGTCGGACCGCTCGTCGACCTGATCGATCGTGTGTTTCTCGACTCCCGTTATGACGACACCCAGCTTCATTCGACGCTGCGGGGCGTCTACTTCACCAGCGCACAGCAGGACGGCCACTCGGTCGTCGCCGAACGCGACACGGTCGTGCAACGCCTCGCACCGAAGCAAGGGCAGGCAGGCGCCGCCGGTGGGCACGAGGGTAACCGGAGCTTCTTCCTGCACGACGTCCTCACCCGGGTCGTGTTTCCGGAAGCGCATCTCGTCAGTCCCAACTTGCGGTGGGAATACCGCTACCGGCTGCTGCGCCTGATTGGCCATGCGCTCGCCTTACTGTTGTTCGTCTGGCTGGCACTCGGATTGCGCGTGAGCTTTGGCAACAACAGCGACTACCTCGACGTCATCGGGCGCAAGGTCCAGGCATTGGCGGCCCGCGTGACCCAGCTGTACAAGGAGCCCAAGCCAGAGGCAGTGCCGGATACGCTGACCGAAGCGCGCTATTTGCCGACCTTTCCGAACCTGGACCTGTCCGATCCCGGCAGCACGTGGCGTTACGGCCTCTATACGCCACCGGACATCGTGACGGAGAGCGGCCACACCTACGATGCGCTGGAGGACAACCTGCTGGTGCCGCAGATCGTGCGCCGGATGGAAAGCGTGATGTCCGGGGCGATCGCCAACAAGGATCCGAAGGCCGCGTACGATGCGCTGCGCGTCTACCTGATGCTTTACGACAAGGCGAAATTCAACGCTGGCGACGTGAAGACTTGGGTGCTCGACGACTGGGCGAAAAACGACAGCGCGGCGGTTTTTGGCGGCCGTGCATCGATGATCGATCACGTCCAGCAGCTCTTTTCGGGCGACCGCGTCGTGAAATCACCGTTGATTCGCAACGATGCGCTGATCCAGCAGGCACGGGCGTTTCTCGACGGCAGCAATGCAACCGATCGCCTGTATCAGCGCGCGAAGGCCGCGATGCTGAAGGAGTCTCCGGACGAGTTCACCTTGCTGCGTGCGGTCGGGCCGCAGGCCGGCACGGTGTTCACGCGGGCCAGCGGTCAGCCGCTGTCGCGCGGCGTGCCGGGTCTGTTCACGTTCGACGGCTATCGGAACCTGTTCGACAAGCGGCTTCCCGAGTTTGTCCAGATCGCGCGCGACGATGATGCATGGGTGATGGGGCGCTCGTACCTGGGCGAGGCTCAAAAAAAAACGGCTGAGATCGTGAGCACGGTAACGGGCGCGGACGATGCACTGACGGACGCGGTTCGCCGCCAGTATCTGCTGGAGTATGCGCAGCAGTGGGATGCGTTTCTCAACGACATCCGAACGGTGAGCGGCACGAGCCTCGCATTCAATCTCCAGGTGCTGCGCAGCTTCGCGGCGCCCGACTCGCCGCTCGGACGACTCGCACGCGCGGCCGTGCGTGAAACGACGCTCACGGCGCCGGCGACCGCATCGGACGGGTCATTTCTGCAGAAGGCGGCCGACCAGCTCAACCAGAAGGCCGACAAGGCGCTCGGGATCCGCGCGTCCGAGCGTGTCGAGCGTGAATTGGTCGACAGCCATTTCGCGGCGCTGCGCGAAGTCGTGACGGGCAACGCCGATTCGCAGGCCGGCGCCCAAGCTGCGGCTGCCCAGGCCGGGAAGACGGGCCTCGACGGCGTGACCAACCTGCTGAACGATTACTACACGGCGCTCACGGTTTCCGACAACGCGTTGTCGAACAACAGCATGCCGCCGGCGAGCGACACGGCCGCGAAGCTCAAGATGACCGCCAACACGATGCCGGCACCTTTCCGGGCAGTGTTGCTGCAACTTGCCGCGGACGGCTCGCACGAAGTCAATCAGGGGATCGGCCAGCTGCTGTCGCGCCAGATGCAGGCAGTCGTCGGCGACACCTGCCGGCTTGCCATCGAGGGCAACTATCCGTTCTCGCCCGACAGCAAGCGCGACGTCAGCATCGACGACTTTACCCGTGTGTTCGCGCAGGGTGGCGTGATCGATGACTTCTTTGGGAAGACACTTGCGCCGTTTGTCGACACCTCCGCGAAGCCGTGGCGATACAAGACTCTGGCCGGCGCGACGGAACCCGTGCAGGGACCGGATCTGGAGCCGTTCGAGCACGCGAAAGCGATCCGCGACGTGTTCTTTAACGACCCGGGCCACAAGCAGCTCACGTGGAAGGCCGACATCCGTATTCCCGAACTGGACCCGACGATCACCAGCCTGTCGCTCGACATCGACGGCCAGACCTCGCTTTATCAGCACGGTCCGGTTGCGCCGTTTGCGGTGACTTGGCCCGGGCCTCGTGGAGGCGTTCATACGGAAATCACCGCCAATCCTCGCATTCGTCCCGACACATCGACGATCGCGGCTGACGGTCCCTGGGCGCTAATGCGCCTGCTCCAGAAGGGGCAGGTGGTGGAAACCGCCACACCCGGCCGTACCCGGGTCGCCTTCGATTTCGACGGGCGCAAGGCGGTGCTCGACGTTGCGAGCACCGGCAGTGTGGCGAATCCGTTGACCAGCGACGTTCTGAAAACCTTCCGCTGTCCGAGTTCGATGCCGGTGTTCAACCTGTCGGATAGCGGGCCGCCCCCGGGGCTGCCGCGCGGTACGACGCCGGCGAGCCCGGCCAATGTCACCCAATAACGGCGGGGGGCAAGCACGGTGACGATTTCGACAGTCGACTCACGAAACTACGCCGGAGTTCTGGCGTCGCCGCCGCTCAGCGCGCGACTCAAGGCAGCGGTGCAATCGGTCAATCCGTTGCTTGAATCCGCACGCGTCTTGCTGCTCGCGCTGGCGGATACGCCTCCTGCACTGGAACCGGACGACGTATTGCAGCGGCGCAAATGGCTCGAGCAGGAACTGCGGATGTTCTTGCGGGTTTGTCGCGAGCTGCAGCTGCCGTCGGACGACGTCGTGCGGGCGAGCTATTGCCTCAGCGCCGCGCTCGACGAGGCTGCGATGCAAACGCGTTGGGGAAGAGGCGAGGGCACCGGCACCGAGTGGCAGGCCAGCAGTCTCGCGGTGGCGATGGGCCACGATCGACAGGGCGGCGATCGCGTTTTCCACATGATCGACGAGGTGCTGAACGAGCCGCGCGGACATCGCGACCTGCTTGAGCTGTTGCAGAACGTCCTTGATCTTGGCTTTCGCGGGCGATACCGCTTCGAGCACGATGGTCCGCGACGGCTGTTGAACATCCGCGAGCGCGTGCACGGCGTGGTGATGGCCGGAGAGCATGGCGCGGAACCCATTGCTGCGGACGATGCTACGGCCAATCGTCTCGCTCCATCCGATCGTGTTCGCGGGACGGCCGTATCGGGTGGGCGCGTGGTCGATCCGTGGGTACGTCCGGCTCGCTCGCGTCTGTCACGCTGGTGGATTGTCGTCGGTATTGTGGCGGCACTGCTGGCGGGCGCGGCAGGGTACGTCGCGGTCAGGGATTTGCGCCACGCGGATCAGTCCGCTCAGGCGTCGTCTCCGATCGATCGATTGGGCGCTGCGTTGGGCGAGCAGCTGCGCGACGAAATCGCCGCCGGCAATGTGGAGTTGATAAAGGATACGGCGGCCGATACGGCGGCGCTCCGATTCAACGGAATGTATGCGTCGGGCGACGTGACAGTGGCCCCATGGTGGGCGTCCGTGATGGCATCGGTCGGACGGACCATCGCGAGCTCGCCGGCCGCTACGCACGTGCTCGTCACCGGATACACCGACAACCTGCCAGCGAGTCCCGCCCATCAGGGTTCGAATCACGCGCTGTCCACAGCTCGCGCCCAGCAGGTCGCGCAGATTCTCGCGGCGGCCGGCGTGCCGAAGGAACGCATCAGCGTGGTGGGCCAGAGCGATGCCGATCCACTGGCCGATAACGTGTCGAAGGAAGGACGGTCGAGAAACCGTCGCGTAGAAGTGACCGTGTCGAATTGATGCTTGCAACCGAATCACCCATTTACGAAGCGGAGCTGGATATGCAGGATGCGCAAGGCCGAAATATGGTGCGCTTGGGCGACACCACCGATCACGGCGGCAAGGTCGTCGAGGCGACTGACGAGGTGAAGCACCTGGGTATCTCGGTCGCGCTGGACCAGCACGGGGTGATGTGTCCGAAGTGCGGCGGCGTTTTTCCGCTGCTGGCCAGCGGCCCCCGTACGCATCGGGGGCGCCGGGTCGGTTATGTCGGCGACAAGACGGGTTGCGGCGCGACCGTGATCGGTTCGTGATCGAGGGAAAAGCCGCATCATGGTGACACTCAGCCAAGCGCGCACGCTGTCGATTTCGGGCGCGGCGCTACCCACCTATTCGACGGGCGGCCTGCCGGTGTTCGCACCGGTGCGGCTGCAGGGCAGCGAGGCGGTCGGCCGTCTCGAGGATTGCCGCTACCTCGTCACGCTGCGCACAGACGACGCGTTCGCGTTCTCGCCGAGCGTGACTGCCAACCTCGACCTCGACAAGATCGTCGGCACCGAGGTGACGGTGTCGATCCAGCTCGAAGGCATCGGGCAGTTTATCCCCGGGCTCGCGGGCAACGCAGGGCTAGGCAACATCGGCGCGGGCACGCGCGAGATCACGGGGCTGGTCACCGCGGCGCGCGTGGCCGGCGAAGACCGGCACTCGATCCTGTACGAGCTCGAGCTGCGTCCGTGGCTGTACCGCGCGACGCTGACGCAGGACTGCCGGATCTTCCAGGACATGAGCGTCGTCGAGATCACCGACGCGGTGCTGGCGAAGTATCCGTACCCGGTCGACAAGCGCCTGGCTGGCGCGTTCCGCGGCGTCTATCCGAAGCGCGACGTGCAGCGCCAGGCGTTCGAAACGGACTGGGCGTTCCTGCAGCGGCTGTGGGAGGAATGGGGTATCTGGTGGTGGTTCGAGCACGACGGCGGGCATCAGCGCCTGGTGCTGTGCGACACGATGGGCGGCCACCACCCGCACGGTGCGGCATACGAGACGGTGCGCTACCTGTCGCCGGACGGCAAGCGCATCGACGAAGAACACATCCATGCGCTGTCGGTGACGAGCCGACTGACGTCGGGCAGCGTGACGGTGGTGGACTACGACTACACGCGCCCGCGCGCGAACCTGACGGTGACCGAGGAGAACCCGCGCAAGACTGCGAGCGCGGACGGCGCGGTGTACGACTGGGGCGACTACAGCCAGCCGCTGGCAGGTGCGCAAGGCGTGGAAGGTCAGCCGAACGATACCGAGCAGGAGTCGCGGCACCTGGCGCGCGTGCAGCTGGAGGCGCGCCGCTGCGCCGGCCTGCGCGCGAACGGTCGCGGCAACCTGCGCGGGCTGACGGTGGGTCGGACCTTTGCGCTGACGGGCTATCCGCAGCAGGCGGCAAACCGCGAGTACGTGGTGCTGTCGTCGACGCTCGACATCGAGGAGGTGGGCGATCGGACTGGCGCCGGCGCGACGTATCGCTGCGAAGCGCAGTTCGAGCTGCTGCCGGCGAACGAGCCGTTCCGGCTTGAGCGCAGCGTGCGCAAGCCGGTGATGAGCGGCCCCGAGAAGGCGATCGTGGTGGGGCCGGCCGGCCAGGAGGTCTGGACCGACAAATACGGCCGTGTGAAGGTCCAGTTCGGCTGGGACCGGCAGGGCAAGCTCGACGAGCATTCGGGGATCTGGCTGCGGGTGGTGTCGCCGTGGCAGGGCGTGGACATGGGCGCGACGTTCCTGCCGCGTATCGGCCACGAAGTGGCGGTGATGCACTACTACGGCGATCCGGACCTGCCGGTGATCACGGGCAGTCCGGTGAACGAGTTCCGGCAGCCGACGCTGGATCTGCCGGCGAACCAGGCGGTGGCGGTGCTGCGCGGCCGCGAGTTCCAGGGCACGGCGTCGGGCCACGTGGCGATCGACGATACGCAGGGGCAGATCCAGACGCAGATTGCGAGCGACGCGGGCAGTTCGGTGCTGGCGCTGGGGAACATCCGGCGCATCGTGAAGAAGACGGGCCGGGCGGATGCGCGCGGCAAGGGCTTCGACCTGCGCACCGATTACTGGGGCGTGGTGCGCGCGCTGATGGGCCTGTTCATCTCGACGGACGGGCAGCCGAACGGCGCGGGCCAGGCGAAGGACGCGAAGGCGGCCGTCGGGAGGCTGACGCGCGCGCGTGAACTGCAGGAGAGCCTGTCGGGGCTGGCGCAGCAGCACGAGGCGCAGCAGCGCGATGCGGACCAGAGCGAGGTCGCGAAGGCGATCAAGGCGCGCAACGATGCGATTCGCGGCGACACGCCGGCGGGCGAGAACGACTTCCCGGAGCTGAAGGAGGCGGATCTGGTGCTGGCGAGCGTCGCGGGCGTCAGTGTGGCGGCCGAGCGCAGCGCGCACGTGGCGAGCAACGAGGACATCGCGATGACGAGCGGGCGGCATGTCGGGCTCGCGGTGGGTCATTCGCTGTTCGCGAGCGTATCGAACGCGTTCTCGCTGTTCGTGCACAAGGCGGGGATGAAGCTGATCGCGGCTGCGGGCAAGGTACGCATCGAAGCGCAGAGCGACGGCATCGACGTGAAAGCGAAGCAGTCGATCAAGATCGAGAGTACGACCGACAGTATTCATCTCTACGCGGCGAAGGAAATCCTGCTGCATGCCGGCAGTACACAAATGCGGATCAGCGATCAGGGCTACACGGTCCATACCGCCGGCGAGCACACGGTCCACGCGGGCAGCCACCAGACTGTTGATCCGGCGCCGAGACCGGTGCGGATTCCGGTGACACCCAACAATCCGGGACGGTTTGCCTCGCACTTTGTGCTCATGGAGCACGACAGCGGTTTTGCGTTGCCGAAGCAGCCGTATCGAATCACGCTCGATGACGGGCGAGTGATCGAGGGTATGAGCAATGCCGCCGGCGAAACCGCGCTGGTCACCGGTCACGAGATCGCCTTCGGGACGGTCGAGATTCTGGCCGCGAGCGATCCGGGCAAAGTGATTGCGGTCAATCAAATGGCAGTTGTGCGTGACAGTACGACGCCTTTCACTGCCACCGTGCCGAACGCCGACAAACGAACCGCGAAGATCGGTAGCAAGACGGCTAGCACACCGGAGCAGGATGCCACGACTGAAGGTCAGCCGCCAACGTTCGCCTCCTGCGATCCGCTCAACTTCGGGTTGCGCTTCTACCACTTTATCGACGGGGCAAAGCAGGATGACGCCCCTGCCGGTATCCCAGTGCGCCGCGATGTCGAGTATCCGGTGACGAAAGCCTATACAGCGGCGATCAAGGGTGCACTCAAGGGCATTCAGTGGAGCACCTTCAAGTCTGCGGATGGAGCGGTGTCGCTTGAGTTGGCTTCGGAAATCGAAAAGGCTGTGGCGCGGATCTTATCGGAGGCGTTGTGCACTGGGCCTTTTGGTTTGCCAAGAGGTGCGGTTCCCAAGATCGTTATTGTCGATGCGGAGCGCGGACTGTCGAACTACAACATGCGACCTGACGTGAGCGCATCGTTCGTGACGAGAAGTTGGGTGATGGCCGTCCACGATACCGAAATTTCTAAAATAACCGCTGCAGCGGCTGATGCCGACTTATTGGACGGTCGGCTGAAAGCGATTGCCGACACGCTTTACCACGAGGCTAGGCATTGTCAGCAGACGTTTTGGATGCTGGCTCTTCTTCGTCAGCATGGTGGCGACTATGCTCAATTTTCACAGATGCCGATCGTGTACGAGCGCTACACATCGGAAAGTGTCTATCGCGCGGCCAAGGAAGCAAAGATCCCCGACGACGATCGCGTAATTAAAGGGCTGCATCGAATGCTGGTATTTCAATACTACTGGATGATTTCGTATTTGCAGAAATCCGAAGGCGGTGCGTATGTGAAAACAGATGTGCCCGTTGCACAGGCCGAGGTTTGCAAGCTGTTGAAGGTGACGCCGGAATCGGCGGCGAAAATGGTTAGTTTCGAACAAGGCTACCGGAGTCAGTTACATGAAGAAGATGCCTATGCGTGTGCGGAAGTGGTGCAAGCCTATTGGGATAACCCTGATCGCCCTCGCGTGCGCAACCCTGGCACATGCACAGGTGACTACCTCGCCGCACTCAATGCAGTCGGCGCAAGGAACTGACATGCAGGCGAAGGTGGATGAGCAACGGACGTTTGTACTGCGACTGTTGGCGACCGCAATGATGATTCTGCGCGACGATAAACCGTTTGATCGATCAGACGTCGTCTTTGGGAAAATTTACGATACTGAGCCGCACTCCGATTCTGAAGGGGCGCGCTATCGTTACGCGACTGGTCCGACTCTTCCTACGACGAGGATTGACGTCGACACGGTGGACGATCCCGAGGACTACAGTGACGACCGAAAGAAGGTAAAGATCGTACCGATAGGCGTTTCGATTGATATTGGCCCGATGCTGCCCGGGGTTCCTCACACGGAAATAGAGAATTTACTGCACCTTGACAACTACTGGATGGATGCAGACAACAAACGGGTGTTTGGAAACGAGATACCTGGTCGCTATCCCGACACGCCAAATTTGCAGGTGTTTCGTTATCGGACAAAGAACGTTCCGGGCAGTCGGTTTCCCGTCGACGTCGAACTGTTTTACGCAAATTCCGCGGATGGGTCGTCTCCTCCGAAGCTGGCTGAAGTCCGGATGGTGCGTGCATATAAAGTCCTTACCCCGGACGAACGTGCGCAGCGTCGACGTGAACAAGAGCAAGCGAAGCGCCAAAAGTACGGCGAGATGAACTTATGCACCGGCATGCTCTGCCCGGAGACGGGTATGTGGCAGGGCTTTTCTGAGAACAGCAGCGCAGATGTCACGGTGGTATGGAAGGGCCAGAAATTCCCGAGCGTACGGACGTTGACCCATCAGGAGGAGCGGGAGCAGCGCCGGCCGACTAGTTGGGTGGCTGGGCAATGGATGTGGTTGAGGGAACTCGACGACAACCAATCGCAAGCGAACGACAAGGGAGTTTGATCATGCTGAGCCTCACCCAAGCGCGCACGCTGTCGATTTCGGGCGCGGCGCTCCCCACCTATTCGACGGGCGGCCTGCCGGTGTTCACGCCGGTACGGCTGCAGGGCAGCGAGGCGGTCGGCCGTCTCGAGGATTGCCGCTACCTCGTCACGCTGCGCACCGACGACGCGTTCGCGTTCTCGCCGAGCGTGACCGCCAACCTCGACCTCGACAAGATCGTCGGCACCGAGGTGACGGTGTCGATCCAGCTCGAAGGCATCGGGCAGTTTAT
>NZ_QTQD01000011.1:0-189157 GCF_003858025.1 Burkholderia sp. Bp9004
GGGGTCGCGGGTTCGAGTCCCGTCCGCTCCGCCAGAAAATGAAAAAGCCCGCCTCGTGCGGGCTTTTTCATTTGCGTTTCCGTTCGTGCCCGCTTGCGGGCGCGTGATTGCGGAGTGGAGGAAGCCGCCTGCGCGGCTTCCGGCGGGACTCGAAGGGCTGCGCGTGCACGCGCAGCCGCGGCCTGCGGGATGTAGGCGAGTCCCGTCCGCTCCGCCAGGAAATGAAAAAGCCCGCCTCGCGCGGGCTTTTTCATTTGCATCGCCGATCCGCGCGTCGCTACGAGAAATTCGCGATTGCATCCGCCCGCGACTGCGCTATCGTGGCGGGATGCGTACTTGACCCCCGCGCGATGCTCGATCCGACCGACCTGCGATTGCTGTATCAGCTCCGGCCAGCGGAGCCTGGCGATTTTCCCTTTGCCGAGGCGCTCACGCACGGCAACATGGGCGGCTATTACAAGCGCCACGGCCTCGTCTGGCGCAGCGATCTGTTCTATGCGAGCTGGCGCGAATCCGAAAACTTCATCCTGGAAGCCGACGGTCAACGCATCGGCGTGCTGCGCGTGACCGAGGAGGGCGATTCGCTGCACATCCGCGACGTGCAGATCGCAGCCGGCCATCGCGGGCAGGGTGCAGGCACCTACATGCTCGACATGTCGCATCGTTGGGCGCGCGCCCGCGGGCTGCACGAACTGCAGTTGCGCGTGTTCGTCGACAATCCGGCCGCGAAACTCTACCAGCGCATGGGGTACCGCGTCACCGGGCCCAGGCTGGCGCAGCTCGGATCGATCCGTCATATGGTGCGCGCAGTCTGAATGCGCAACGGCACAAGGCCGGAGGCAACCTGGCGACGGTCAGCGTGCAGTGCCGATCGCGTCGTCGTCGGGGATGTCGTCGGTGGCGATGCCGTCTTCCGAGCCGCGATGCTCGTAGCCGCGCAGCATGAATGCGCGCGGGCTTTCGCCGAACGCGCGCCGGAACATCGCCGAAAACGCGCTCTGACTCTGGTAGCCGAGCTCACGCGCGATATGTGACAGAGGACGCCCCTGGTTCAACAGTGGAATCGCGCGCGCGAGCAGCGCCTGCTGCCGCCACTGCGAAAAACTCACGCCCAGTTCCTGCTTGAACAGCCGCGAAATCGTGCGCGTGCTTGCGCCGACCTCACCCGCCCAGTGTTCGAGCGATTCCGCGTGCGCGGGTTGCGCGAGCACCGACTCGCACAGCAGGCGCAGCCGCTTCTCGTCGGGCATTGGCACCGCGAGCGGCAGCGGTTCGGCGCGACTCAGTTCGTCGAGTACGAGCCCGCACAGCAGCCGTTCGCGTTCGCTGCTCAGGTCGCGCGCGTCGAGTGCGACGATCAGTTCGCGCAGCAGGCCGGTCACCTCGACGACCCGGCATGCGTCGAGCCCGTCCGGCACGACCGACTCGTCGATATACAGCGTGCGCAAGTACGCTTCCTCGACGATCACGACCTCGTGCGTGACGTGCGGCGGCACCCAGATCGCTCGGGAAGGCGGCACCATCCAGGTCGTCCCGGTCGTCGCGACGCGCAGCACGCCGCGCGACGCATACGCAAGTTGCGCCCACGCGTGCGTGTGCAGCGGGATCCGGCGGCCGGCATCCACCTGCCGCGCCCGTACGCGCATCGGGTGGACGCGGGTCGGCGCGAACTCGGGCGGGATGTCGATGACGTCGTAGGGATTCGATGCGTCGGCTTGTGCAGGCGGATTCATGGACGATTCGGTCGGCTCGGCGGCGATGCCGTTATTTTAGAAGGCGCCGCGCAGGCGCATGCGGCGGTTTTTCGGCCGATAATGCACCGTTCAAATGAACTTTGTATGGGGCCGCACGCGTTCCGGCCGACGCGATCCGGGTGCCGGGCCAGCGCGCCGCGTCGTGCCGAAAAGAACCATCGGGCCGCCGGCGCGGTCTATCGATGCGGGCGCGTCCTCGCGCGAGCGGCGCCCCGGCGACGCCGGCGCCCGCGGCGCGGCCGCGACGGCCTGGCACGGCAACACCTGAATCGAAGAGGAGAACCACAATGCGCTACGTATTCGTCTACGGCACGTTGAGAGCGGGAGAGGCCAATGACATCGGCCATGCGGCCGCGCGGCACGGGATCGCCGCGCCGACGCTGCTCGGTGCGGCCGCGCTGCCGGGCGAACTGTACGATTTCGGCACGTATCCGGGCATGGTCGCCGGGCCGGCCGGCCAGTCGCTCGTATGGGGCGACGTCTACGAGATCGACGAACAACTGGTGCCCGTGCTCGACGAGATCGAGCGCGTCTATCCGGGCGTCGACACGCTGTTCCGGCAGGAGCCGGTGATCGTCGAGCTCGGCGGCCGTGCGTATGCGTGCGTCTACTATCCGGTCGCCGCGCATGCGGCAGCCGACCGACCGCGCATTGCGTCGG
Organism: Burkholderia sp. Bp9004; assembly: GCF_003858025.1. Lineage (NCBI taxonomy): Bacteria > Pseudomonadati > Pseudomonadota > Betaproteobacteria > Burkholderiales > Burkholderiaceae > Burkholderia > Burkholderia sp. Bp9004. Next base: position 2,415 of record NZ_QTQD01000011.1, read on the forward strand.
GCGACTGGGTTCAGCACCGGCGCGAGCGGGAAGCCGCCTGAGCGTCCGCGCGGCGAACGGCGGCACGGTGTCAAGTCCTGGAATAGGTTGACAGTATCCAGGCGCTAGAACGCCCGATGCACCGCATCGGGCGTTTTGTATTTCAGCGCGGCATGTGGCCGTTCATAGTTGTAGATGTGTACCGACTGTTCGACCATCTTGGCGGCCTGTTCAAGGTCCGCAGGACGTTGCAACAGGAACTCCCCCTTGAGAATGCCGTTGACCCGCTCAGCCAGCGCATTCTGATAGCAGTCGTAGCCGTCCGTCATTGAACAGCGCAGGCCGTGATGCCGATGGATGTCCTGATAGTAGGTCGAACAGTACTGGACCCCGCGATCGGAGTGATGGATCAACGGCTGCCGGCTCCGGCGCTTGCGCAACGCCTTCTTGAGCGCCTGACTGACCTGCTCGGTTTGCAGGCTGTCGTGAACGTGATGACCGACGATCTTGCGCGAGAACGCATCCGTGACGAGACTCAAATACACAAACGGGCCAGCCGTCGGCAGATACGTGATGTCGGCCACCCACACTTGTTCGGGGCCGGTCGGCACGATTTGATCCGGCCCGGGTTTCAGTAGATTCGGATGACGCCGGAAGCGGTGATGGCTATGGGTGGTCTTGTGATACGCCCGGTGCGGTACGACCAGTAGGCGCGCGGCACGCAGCACGTCGAACAGCCGATCTCGCCCCAGCTTGATGCCGCGCTCGACCAACGCTGGCCCGAGCAGATGATGGAGCTTGCGTGTGCCCAGCCTCGGCTGGCGAAGCCGCACGTCTCGCACCAGCGCAGTGACGGTCTCGCTCTGCGAGCAACGGTGTTCCTCGCTGCGGCTTCGCTTGTAATACGCTTGGCGGCTGATACCCATGTATCGGCAGGCCCGCTCGACGCTCAGCTTTTCGATCCGCTTTTGCGCGACGACCTGCCTGAAGGCTTTTTTACGGTGATCCCGTAATCCTTGCGCATCACGTCGATCACGGCTTCGAATAGCGCGGCTTTCTCCTGCGCCTGTCGCAACTGCGTCTCCAACTCCTTGATGCGCTGCTCCGGTGTGAGCGGCTTTGAGTCTTGCTTTGACATGGTGGAACCCGATCGCGCACGGCCGGATGGATCGGCCCAATCCTGCAAGCCGTGCTTACGTAACCATACCAGCACGGTCGAGCGCACCTGGATGCCGTAGCGTCGCTGTGCCTCTTTGTACGTCAGTTCGCCTTTTTCGACCTGCACCACCACCGACAGTTTAAAAGCCAGGCTGTAGTCCCGCTGCGTCCGCTTGATCCCTTGCTCCATTTGGCACCTCTTCGTTTCGGCGAAAAAGTGTCAACCTATTTCAGGACGGGTCACGGCAAAAATAAAAAGCGCCCCGCAGGGCGCTTTTTTCATGCCGCCGTGTCGCGCGACCGGCGGCGGGCAGGTCGGGGCGAGCAGGTCGACCCGGTCCGCGTCGTCAGATTTCCTCGTACAGCGGCAGCGTCAGGAATTCGGTGAAGCCTTCCGACGTCGACATCTGCTCGAAGATCGCCGCGGCACGCTCGTAAGGCTGCGTGTTGCCGCCGACCGAACGCTTCACGTTCTCAAGCTCGGCCTTCGCGAATTCGCGTACGAGCTCGGCCGTGACCTTGCGGCCGTCGTCGAGCACGCCCTTCGGCGAGCGGATCCACTGCCATACCTGCGAGCGGGAGATCTCGGCGGTCGCCGCGTCTTCCATCAGATTGTGGATCGGCACGCAGCCGTTGCCGTCGAGCCAGGCGCCGAGATAATGGATGCCGACGTTGATGTTGTTGCGCAGGCCGGCTTCGGTGATCGGTGCTTCAGGCTGGAAGTCGAGCAGGTTCCTGCCTTCGATCTGGACGTCGTCACGCTGCTTCGCGATCTGGTTCGGCCGGTCGCCGAGCACCTTGACGAATTCTTCCATCGCGATCGGCACGAGGCCCGGGTGCGCGACCCAGCCCCCGTCGTAGCCGTCGGTCGCGTCGCGCTGCTTGTCCGAGCGCACGCCGCCCATCGCCTTGTCGTTCGCTTCCGGATCGTTCTTGATCGGAATCAGCGCGCTCATCCCGCCGATCGCCGGCGCGTTGCGCTTGTGACAGGTCTTCAGCAGCAGCAGCGCGTACGCCCGCATGAATGGCACCGTCATCGTGATCTTCGAGCGGTCGGCCAGGCAGAAATCGCGGTCGTTCTTGAACTTCTTGATCGCCGAGAAGATGTAGTCCCAGCGGCCGGCGTTCAGGCCCGAGCTGTGTTCGCGCAGTTCGTACAGGATCTCGTCCATCTCGAATGCCGCGAGGATCGTTTCGATCAGCACCGTCGCGCGGATCGTGCCGCGCGGCACGCCGACTGCCTCCTGTGCGGCGACGAAGATGTCGTTCCACAGGCGCGCCTCGAGATGGCTTTCCATCTTCGGCAGGTAGAAGTACGGGCCCGAGCCGCGTGCGATCAGTTCTTTCGCGTTGTGGAACAGGAACAGCGCGAAATCGAAGATGCCGCCGGACACGCGCTGGCCGTCGACCGTCACGTGCTTCTCGTCGAGGTGCCAGCCGCGCGGGCGCACGATCAGCGTCGCGACCTTGTCGTTCAGCCGGTACGACTTGCCGTTCTGCTCGAGCGAAATCGTGCGGCGCACGGCGTCCTTCAGGTTGATCTGGCCGTCGATCTGGTTCGTCCAGCTCGGCGCGTTCGAATCCTCGAAGTCCGTCATGTACGAATCGGCGCCGGAGTTCAGCGCGTTGATGATCATCTTGCGCTCGACGGGGCCGGTGATCTCGACACGGCGGCATTGCAGGTCGGCCGGCAGCGGCGCGACCTTCCAGTCGCCTTCGCGGATCGCCTTCGTATCGGCCAGGAAATCGGGGCGCTCGCCGGCATCGAGGCGCTTGGTGCGCTCGACGCGGGCTTGCAGCAGCGCCTGGCGGCGCGGCTCGAACGCGCGGTGCAGCGCCGCGACGAGTGCGAGCGCTTCAGGCGTCAGGATCGCTTCGTAACCCGGCTTGATTTCGCCGGTGATCGCCATGCCTTGCGGCAGCGTGATCGGGGTGCTCATGAGTCTCATCTCCTTGGTCGGTCAGTTGCGGTTTCGGTGAAGGGGGAAGGCGGCAGCGCCGCGAACGTCATGCGCCCGGGCCGGGGCGCGCGCGATTCGCGGGTCTGCCGGACGGAGCCGGGGTGGCGAGGAATGCGAGCAGGTCGGCCATGCCGCTGCCGGTGCCGTCGGGCGGTACGCCGAGTTCCTCGGCGGGCGCGCCCGTGCGGTTGAGCCAGAACGTCGTGTAGCCGAACCAGCCGGCCCCCGCGACGTCCCAGGCGTTCGACGACACGAACACAATGTCGCGCGGATTCGCGCCGAACGCGGCGGTGCCAAGCGCATACGCGACCGGGCTCGGCTTGTACGCGCGCACCGCGTCGGCCGACAGCACGCGATCGAACAGGCCGGTCATGCCGGCGCTCTTGATCGCGATGTCGAGCATCTCCGGGTTGCCGTTCGACAGGATCGCGAGCGGCGGGCGCGGTTCGAGCGCGCGCAGCTTGCGCAGCGCGGGCACCGTGTCGGGATAGGTGGACAGGCACGCGTATTCGTCCATCAGCCGCTTCTCGGCCGCGCTGTTCAGCGCGAGGCCGAGCACGCGCGCGGCGAACCGCAGCGCGTCGAGCGTGATGTCGCGGAACGGGCGATAGCGGGCGCCGGACGGATCGGCGAGCGTGCGCAACTGCGAGTATTCGATTTGCTTGCGTCGCCACAGCTGCGACAACCGCTCCCCGTGACCGGGAAACATCTGCTCTGCCGCGGCCACGACCGCATGCACGTCGAACAACGTACCGAATGCGTCGAAGAGGATTGCGTCGGGAGAGGAGAGTGTCGTTGTGGCCGACATAGCCTTGCGCTCCAGTTTCAGAGGTCGGGTCGATTCTATTCGTGATGGCAGATGCTAAAAAAGACGCTAATCATCACTTGATCTTTTACTTTCATATACATAATCTTGACCGCTCAAGCTATTTGAAGGGCGGGAGCGCCGCCCTGGCGAGTCATGGACCGGTTCAAACAGATCGAAACGTTCGCCGCGGTCGCGGCGAAGGGCAGCCTGTCGGCGGCGGCGCATGCGGAAGGCGTCGCACCGGCGATCATCGGCCGCCGCCTCGACGCGCTCGAGGAGCGGCTCGGCGTCAAGCTGCTGGTGCGCACGACCCGCAAGCTCACACTGACCTTCGAGGGGTCGGCCTTCCTCGAGGATTGCCAGCGGATCATCAACGACATGCAGAACGCGGAGGCGAGCGTGTCCGCTGGCGGCGTGAAGGCGAGCGGCCACCTGCGCATTTCCGCGCCGGCCGGTTTCGGCCGCCGCCACGTCGCGCCGCTCGTGCCCGAATTCAGTGGCGCGCATCCGGACGTGTCGGTCACGCTCGACCTCTCCGACCGGATGGTCGATCTCGTCAACGAAGGGTTCGATTGCGCGGTGCGGCTCGGCGAGTTGCCCGATTCGTCGCTGGTGTCGCTGAAGCTCGGCGAGAACCGGCGCGTGTGCGTCGCGTCCCCCGCGTATCTCGCGCGACGCGGCACGCCGGCCACGCTCGCGGAACTCGCGCGCCACAACTGCCTCGCGCTGGCCGCGAACGCCAACCAGCAACGCGGCTGGGTGTTCCAGGAGGACGACAAGGTCGTGTCGATCCGCGTGAACGGCACGATGGAATGCTCGGACGGCGCGGTGCTGCACGAATGGTGTCTTGCCGGCCACGGCCTGGCATGGCGATCGTGGTGGGAGGTCGGCGACGACATCGCGGCCGGCCGCCTCGTCAGCGTGCTCGACGCGTTCGCGGCGCCGCCGATCGGCATCCACGCGGTGTTTCCGCAGCGCCGCCACCTGCCGCTGCGCGTGCGCCTGTTTCTCGATTACCTGAAACATACTTACGAACGGCCCGGGTATTGGGGCGAGTAGGGCGCGCCCGTCCGCGCGTTTCCGATATGAGGGCGAACCCGCTGCCGGCGCCGGTCGCCCGGTTTCGCGCACTACAATCGAAACTGGCATGCGCGACGCGCCCGGGCCGGCCCGCATGGGTTCGCGGCGCGCGCGGTGCGTCTGACGCAGGAGGGCGCGATGTTCCGGCACATCCTCGTTCCAACCGACGGTTCCGAGCTGTCGCAGAAGGCGATCGACGGCGCGATCGATCTGGCGCGTGCGGTCGGCGCGCAGGTCACGGCCTATGCGTGCCTGCCGCAGTATCCGTACTCGCCATTTTCCGAAGTGATCATCGAACCGCCCGCCGATTTCCGGGCACGCAGCGAGCGCGAGGCGCGCGCACACCTGGACGACGTGCAGGCGGCCGCGAAAGCAGCTGGCGTCGTCTGCGACAGCTGGACCAGCGTGCACCCCTCGCCGTACCTCGGCATCATCGAGGCGGCCGAACGCGGCGGCTGCGACGTGATCTTCATGGCGTCGCACGGACGCCGCGGGCTCGGCAGTCTGCTGATCGGCAGCGAAACGCAGCGCGTGCTGACCCATACGAAAATTCCAGTGATCGTCTATCGGTAGACGCGGCGCCGTGTATGGCCGCGGGCGGCGGCACGGCAGCGCCGCCGAAAAAAGGCGCGCCGGACGAATCCGGCGCGCGTCGTTGCTGGCGGCCGCAGGCCGCGCGGCGGGTCGCACGGGTCACCGCGCGCCTGCCGTCTCCTCCCTGATTGTTGTCCCGTGCAGCCGATGCCGCGCCGTCGCGTGACGGGCGGGCAACGGCGTGACGCTTTCTTTCGCGCGTTATGCGACCTTCTTGCCGTCGAAGAACTGTTCGTCTTCGGTCGAGCCGTGCAGCGCGGTCGTCGAGGCTTCGCGCTCGACCGTCTGCGTGACCGCGTCGAAGTAGCCGGTGCCGACTTCGCGCTGGTGCTTGACGGCCGTGAAGCCCTTGTCCGCCGCCGCGAACTCGGCCTGCTGCAGTTCGACGAACGCGCTCATCTGCGTGCGGGCATAGCCGTGCGCGAGGTTGAACATCGAGTAGTTCAGCGCATGGAAGCCGGCCAGCGTGATGAACTGGAACTTGTAGCCCATCGCGCCGAGCTCCTTCTGGAACTTCGCGATCGTCGCGTCGTCGAGGTTCTTCTTCCAGTTGAACGACGGCGAGCAGTTGTACGACAGCATCTTGCCCGGGAACTGCTTGTGGATCGCTTCCGCGAATTTCTTCGCGTACTCCAGATCCGGCTTGCCCGTTTCGCACCAGACGAGGTCGGCGTACGGCGCATACGCGAGGCCGCGCGAGATCGCCTGCCCGATGCCCGGCTTCGTGCGGAAGAAGCCTTCGACCGTGCGCTCGCCCGTCAGGAACGGCTTGTCGTTGTCGTCGATGTCGGACGTGATCAGGTCCGCCGCTTCCGCGTCGGTCCGCGCGACCAGCACGGTCGGCGTGCCCATCACGTCCGCCGCGAGACGCGCCGCCGTGAGCTTCGCGACCGCTTCGCGCGTCGGCACGAGCACCTTGCCGCCCATGTGGCCGCACTTTTTCACCGACGCGAGCTGGTCCTCGAAGTGGACGCCCGATGCGCCTGCCTCGATCATCGCCTTCATCAGTTCGAACGCGTTCAGCACGCCGCCGAAGCCGGCCTCCGCATCGGCAACGATCGGCGCGAAGAAGTCCACGTAGCCTTCGTCGCCCGGGTTCTTGCCTTCGGACCACTGGATCTGGTCGGCACGCGTCAGCGTGTTGTTGATGCGCTTGACGACGAGCGGCACCGAGTTCGCCGGGTACAGCGACTGATCCGGGTACATTTCGCCCGCGACGTTCGCGTCGCCGGCCACCTGCCAGCCGGACAGGTAGATTGCCTTCAGGCCGGCCTTCACCTGCTGCATCGCCTGATTGCCGGTCAGCGCACCGAGCGCGTTGACGAACGGCTCTTCGTTGATGAGGCTCCACAGCTTTTCCGCGCCGCGCTTGGCCAGCGTGTGCTCGACGGCGATCGAGCCGCGCAGGCGAACCACGTCCTCAGCCGTGTAGCTGCGCTTGATGCCCTTCCAGCGCGGATCGGTTTCCCATTGCGTTTGCAGTTCCTGTGTCTGTTGCTGTCGCGACATGATGAGCTCCTTGATGCGGTGTGTTGCCAGATCGTCGAATCGGAAGGTACTGGTGCCGTTCTCGAAACGGGGGCAGGGTGCGTGCCGTTCCGGGAAGTCTTGTATAAGAGTGTAGGCAAACCGATCGGAGCGAAACAGGGGTTGGCTCAAGAAGCGCTAAACTTTTTAATTGTTATTAATCAATGATTTGCGAGTTCAATTTTGCAATGAGAAACGATTTTTCCCATCTCGCAATTGTAAGGTTGTGCTGCGCAGCATGATTTTTTACGACGCAAAAAAATTTTTCGTATCGTGAAATTTGGCGTCGGACGAAAAAAAACCGGCGCGGGTGCGCCGGTCTGCCGGATGGGCGGGGCGGCGCAGGGCCGCCCGGGCGTGCTTACGACGCCGAATTGCTGCGACGCGGGCCGCTGCTGCGCTGGCCGTCGCGACGCGGGCCGCCGTCACGGCTGCCGCCGGGCTTGCCGCTCCAGCCGCCGCCATTGCCGCCGCCGTAGCTGCGGCCGTTGCCGCCATGACCGCCGCCCGGCTTGCCGCCGAAACGACGACCGCCGTTACCGCCGCCCGGACGGCCGCGGCCGCCAGTGCCGCGATCGTTGCGCAGGGGTGCCTTGCGCGGCTCGAAGCCTTCGATCACGTTGACCGGCAGCGGCGAGCGCACGAAGCGCTCGATGCGCTTGAGCGCGCCTTGTTCGGCGTGGTGCACGAGGCTCACCGCGGTGCCCGAACGGCCGGCACGGCCCGTACGGCCGATACGGTGCACGTAGTCTTCCGCGAACTTCGGCAGGTCGTAGTTGAACACGTGCGTGATGCCCGGGATGTCGATGCCGCGGGCCGCGACGTCGGTCGCGACCAGCACGCGCACGCGGCGCTCGCGCAGCGCACGGATCGTGCGGTTACGCGCGCCCTGCGGCAGGTCGCCGTGCAGCGCGGCCGATTCGAAGCCAGCGTCGGCGAGACGGCCGGCGAGCTGGTCGGCGTCGATCTTGGTTGCCGTGAAGATGATCGCCTGGTCGAGCGCGTCGTCGCGCAGCAGGTGATCGAGCAGGCGATCCTTGTGGTCGCGGTCGTCGACGTAGTGCACGGTCTGCGCGATGTTCGCGCGCGACTCGAGGCGCTGCTGGATCTCGATGCGCTCGGGGTCCTTCAGCAGGCGGCTCGTCAGCGAACCGATCTTGCCGTCGAGCGTGGCCGAGAACAGCATCGTCTGGCGCGACGCGGGCGTCGCGGCGACGATCGTCTCGATATCGTCGATGAAGCCCATGTCGAGCATGCGATCGGCTTCGTCGAGCACGAGCATCTTCAGCTCGGACAGGTCGATACGGCCGCGCTCGAGGTGGTCGAGCAGGCGGCCCGGCGTGGCGACCAGGATTTCGGGGTTCTTCGCGAGCAGCATCAGCTGCTGGCCGTAGGCGACGCCGCCGAGGATGCTGACCGTGCGCAGGCGCTTCAGGTGCTTGCCGTAGGTCGATGCGGCCGTGGTGACCTGCATCGCGAGTTCACGGGTCGGCGTCAGCACGAGCAGGCCCGGGCGCGCGACGGGTTGCGGGCGGCGCGCACGGCGGTCGCCCTGGTTCGGTTCGCGCGGCGCGCGCGGTTGCTGCGCCAGCGTCTTCTGGAGCTGCGCGAAGCGTTCGATCGCGGGCAGCATGAATGCGGCCGTCTTGCCCGAACCGGTCGGGCTCGACACCAGCAGGTCGCGGCCGGCGATGCCGGCCGGAATCGCGCGCTGCTGGACCGGCGTCGGCTTCACATAGCCGGCGGCCTGCAGCGCGGAGACGATCTCCGGCGACAACCCGAGCGACGCGAAGCTCGGCTCGTCCGACGCCGGTTCGACCGCGGCCGGTACGGCGGCGTCGTCGAGACCGAGCGCCTGGTCGGCGATCGCGTTGAGCGGGCTGGAGTTGATGCTCGAAGTCATAACAATCCTTGAAACACAGTGGGTGAAACGTCGGCGCCAATCGCGCATACCCAAGTCGTCGGATTCAGCGAGCAAATCGGGAAACGGGTGCAATCCGCCGAACAGTCGGCGGATGAGGCATTAGAAGCTGTTTTGGGTGCGGCGCGCTTCTGGAGCGGGGCCGCCAGCCTGATAAGTGACGACCGCGAGGGTCGAAGCAGGAGGGGACAGGTTCTAAACCGGATTGGAGCTTAACGCTACGAGGCGTCGGGCCGGAACGGCATGCGAGCCGAGCGCGGGGATGACGCAGGCCGCATTATAAAGACTTTTGCTGCGCTGCGCCACTGATTTGATTGCTTATTGCGACGGGCGTGGTTCGGTCAGGAAGCCGTGCCGTTCTTCAGCGATTCGACGAGTTCGATGTACTGCTGCTTCGCCGCATCCTGGGTCGTGCCTTTCAGCGCTTCCCACGCGTCGTACTTGTACTTGCCGACGATGTCGGTGAAGCCTGGCTTGTCGCCGTGCGCGTCGCCGTCAGTTGCCTGCTTGAAGAGCGCATACAGGCGCAGCAGGGTCAGGTTGCCCGGCCGTTCCGTCAGTTGCTTGACGTCGATCTGGGCCTGGTCGAATTGGGCGGTGAGTTCGCTCATCGGGTGTCTCCGTAAGGGTTTCAGGTCGGGCGATCTTAACAAGCGGACCGCCGCGCGGGGTCGAGCGATCCTTCCAAACCGCCGCCGGCGCCGAACGCGCGCACAGATCGGGCCCGATCGCCCGTGGGAACGGGGCGCCGCATTACAATGTCGGCCATGACGCAAACAGTGCTCCTCGCCATCGATACGTCGACCGAATACTGCTCGGTCGCGCTGCTGCGCTCGGCTCCGGCCGATGACGCCGTTTCCACCCCGCAAACTTGGGTCCGCCACGAGCTGACGGGCGCCGTGTCGAGCACGCGCGTGCTGCCGGCCATCCAGGCGCTCTTCGCCGAATCGGGCCTCACGCTCGCCGATTGCGACGCGATCGCATTCGGCGCGGGCCCCGGCTCGTTTACCGGGCTGCGTACCGCGACCGGCATTACCCAGGGTCTCGCGTTCGGGTGCGGGCTGCCGGTCGTGCCGGTCAGCACGCTGCTCGCGTGCGCCGAGCATGCGCGGCTACGCGCGCCCGGCACGACGCGCGTGCTGGCCGCGCTCGATGCGCGAATGGACGAAGCATACTGGGCCGACTTCGCGTGGGACGACCAGGCGGGCGACTGGCGCACGGTGCATCCTGCGTCGCTCGATGCGCCGGGCGCCGTCGGCGTGCCCGACGCGCCGTTCACGCTCGCTGGCAATGCGGCGGCCGCATTCGGCACGCAGTTGCCGGCCGCGGCCGCCGCGGCCGTGGTCGACGGGGAAGCGTTGCCCCATGCGCTGGCGGTCGCGCATGCCGCGCTGCGGGCGTTCCGCGCCGGCCGTACGGTGCCGGCCGACCAGGCGGCACCGGAGTACGTGCGCGACAAGGTCGCGCAGACCACCGCCGAGCGCATCGCGGCCCGCGCCGCGCAGACGAGCGGAGAGAAAGGATGACGGGCGTATTGTTGAGTGACCGCTATCTGTCGCCGATGACGGATACCGATCTCGACGAAGTCGTCGCGATCGAGCAGGTCGCGTACGAATTCCCGTGGAGCCGCGGCAATTTCGAGGATTCGCTGCGCAACGGCTATTTCGGCGTGTGCCTGCGGCACGTGACGGGCGCGCTCGTCGGCTATTGCGTGCTGATGCCGGTCATCGACGAGATGCACCTGCTGAACCTGTGCGTCGCCCCGGCGGCCCAGCAGTCGGGCGCGGGCCTCGCGCTGCTGCGCGAAGCCGTGCGTATCTCGCGCGCCGAACGGCTCGACGGCGTGCTGCTCGAGGTGCGGCCGTCCAATCTGCGCGCGATCCATTTGTACGAGCGCTTCGGCTTCGTGACGATCGGCCGGCGCAAGAACTACTATCCGGCGCGGCATCGCAGCCGGGAGGACGCGATCGTGATGCGTCTGACGCTGAACAAGGACGAAGGGGACGCGCATGGCGTGGGCTGAAGCAGCGCTCGAGGAAATGGGGCTCGCGCAAATATGGGTGCGGCGCGGGCAGCGTGCGGAAAGCGATGAAGCGGGCGCAACGCCGACGGCCGCGTCCGGCGCGGCGGACGACGTCTCCGCCGTTGCGACCGCAACCGTCGCGGCAACGCCCCGGCCGGTCGCGGAGCAGTCTCGCGACACGCAGCCACCTGCGACGCGTGCACTCGCACGTGACGATACGCCGCCGGTCGGCGCAACCGCACGCGATGCGGCACCGGCGGACGAAGCCGGTTCGGCCGCACGTGTCGCGAGCGATGACGACCGCGCGTCCACCAAGCCCGCACCGGCCGCTGCCGCGGACGACATGCCGCCCGTCACCGAAGACGATTTCGCCTGGTTCGACGCGGCGCCCCCCGGCGATCCGCTGCCGCCGGACGAAGCACGTCCCGCCGCACCCCCGGTGGCGATGCTCGACTGGGATGCGCTGGCCGCACGCGTCGCCGGTTGCACGAGCTGCCGCCTGTGCGAGAAGCGCACCAATACCGTATTCGGTGTGGGCGATCGAGAAGCGGACTGGATGCTGATCGGCGAGGCGCCCGGCGAGAACGAGGACAAGCAGGGCGAGCCGTTCGTCGGCCAGGCGGGCAAGCTGCTCGACAACATGCTGCAGTCGCTCGCGCTCAAGCGCGGCGATAACGTCTACATCGCGAACGTGATCAAGTGCCGCCCGCCGGGCAACCGTAATCCGGAACCGGACGAGGTCGCGCGCTGCGAGCCGTACCTGCAGCGCCAGGTCGCGCTCGTGAAGCCGAAGCTGATCGTCGCGCTCGGCCGCTTCGCCGCGCAGACGCTGCTGAAGACGGACGCCAGCATTGCCTCGCTGCGCGGCCGCGTGCACACGTATGAAGGCGTGCCGGTGATCGTTACCTATCACCCTGCGTACCTGCTGCGCAGCCTGCAGGACAAGTCGAAGGCGTGGGCTGACCTGTGCCTGGCGCGCGATACGTTCCGGCAGGCGGAGGGTATCGACGCGAACGGGCCGGCCGGACAATGACGCGCGGTGCGGCGTTCGCGTTCGTCGATACGCTGCACGATGCCGCGGTCCGCGATCTGGGCTGGCTCCTCGCGAGCCCGAGCCTGCTTACCGCGGCGCCCGGCGCGCCGCTCGCGCATCCGTGGTCGGACGCGGTCGAGCGGGTGGCCGTCGAAGCGTGGCTCGTCGCGCTCGATGCCGCGCCGGAGCCGCTGCACCGCGTGCTCGACGGGCTACGGCCCGTGCGACTCGGCCGCTATGCCGAATGCCTGCTCGAGTATTTCCTCACGCACGGGCCGTCGCTGCGGCTCGTCGCCGCCAATCTGCCGCTGCGCAGCAACGGCAAGACGCTCGGCGAAGTCGATTTTCTCGTCGATGCGCCGGGCGGGCAGCGCCTGCACTGGGAACTCGCGGTGAAGTGCTATCTATGCGCGCCGGTGGACGGCGACGCATCGCTCGCGGATTTCGTCGGGCCGAATCTCGTCGATCGCCTCGACCGCAAGCGCAGCCGGTTGCTCGAACATCAGTTGCGGCTGAGCGATCGCCACGGGTTCGCACTGCTCGGCTACGGCGCGCCGTCCGATGCGCAGATGTTCATCAAGGGCTGGCTGTTCTATCCGCACGGCGTGCCGCTGCCGCCGGTGGCCGCGGAAATCACGGCCGATCATCCGCGTGGGTTCTGGCTCACGCATGCGCAGTGGCCGGCCTGGGCGGCCGCGCAACCCGACGGCGCGGCGTGGAACGTGCTGCCGCGGCTGGCGTGGCTCGCGCCGCGGCGGTTGGCGCCCGACGCCGCGCCCGAACCGCTGGCGCACTCGCTCGAGCTGCCGTCCGTATTGACGGCGCGCCAGGCGCCTGCGCTGATCGGCGTGCATCGACAGGACGGCGACGGGGTATGGCGGGAGACGGCGCGCGGCTTCATCGTCCCGGACGACTGGCCGGCGCGTGCGCGGGCGTTCGCCGCGCAGGACCACTGACGCTGCGTCAGCCGGCGCTTACCACCAACGATGGAAGTGATGGACGGGGCCGACGCCGTGGCCGACGTCGAGCTGGCCGCTCGCGGCAATTGCGCCGGTCAGATAGACCTTCGCTTCGCGTACCGCGCTCTCGAGATCGGGCTGTTGCGGCAGCAGCGCGGCGATCGCCGACGACAGCGTGCAGCCGGTGCCGTGCGTGTTGCTGACCGGCACGCGTGCGCCCTCGAGCCGCACGGTGCGTGTCGCTTCGACGAGCCAGTCAGGGCTCGCGGCCGCGTCAGGCAGGTGGCCGCCTTTCATCAGCACGGCGCGCGCGCCCGTCTGCAGCAAGGCCCGGCCTTGCCGGACCATGTCGTTTTCGGTGGTTGCGGGCACATCGTTCAGCAGCGCGGCCGCCTCGGGCAGGTTCGGCGTCACGACCGTCGCGAGCGGCAGCAGCACATCGCGCAACGCGTCGACGGCATCGGGCGCGAGCAGCGCGTGCGAGCTCTTCGAGATCATCACCGTGTCGAGCACGACGAAGCGCGGTGCGTAACGGCGCAGCGCGTCGGCGACCGCGTGCACGATCGCTGCGTTCGCGAGCATCCCGATCTTGACCGCATCGATGCGGATGTCGCCGAACACCGCGTCGAGTTGCGCGGTCACGAACGCTGCGTCCGGCGTGTGCACGCCGGTCACGCCGCGCGTGTTCTGGGCGGTCAGCGCCGTGATCACGCTCGCGCCATACGCGCCGAGCGCGGAAAAGGTCTTCAGGTCGGCCTGGATGCCTGCGCCGCCGCCCGAATCGGAGCCGGCGATCGTCAGGATGTTGGGTATCGGGTGCGTCATCGGGGCAACGCGCCGGTTCGAAGACCGGCGCCGGCGGACGGAAACGGGAAGTGTAGCGTCAGTGCCGCGATTCGCCGATCAGTGCGACCGAGTCGAACTGGCGCTGGTTCGCCTGGTGGCGGCGCATCACGAGCCACATCGTCAGGCACACGAACGTGCCGAACAGCACGATCACGACGCCGACCGGCACGTCGAGCCACACGAGCACCGCATACAGGCACAGCATCACGAGCACGGACAGGTTCTCGTTGAAGTTCTGCACCGCGATCGAGTGGCCGGCCGACAGCAGCACGTGGCCGCGATGTTGCAGCAATGCGTTCATCGGAACGACGAAGTAGCCGGACAACGCACCGACCCCGATCAGGAAGATGTACGCGACGATCAGGTAGACGGGCAGGCGCAGATGGCCGAAGTGCACGGCCCAGTGCGGCGGGAACAGGTCGCGTGTGTAGAACGCCATCAACATTACCGCGATGCCCATGATGATGCCGACGGGCAGCACGGTCAGCGACTTCTTCAGCGGGATCCGGGCGGCGGCGGCGATTGCGCCGGCCGCGACGCCGACCGCGACCACGGCCTGCAGGATTGCGCCTTCCGACAGCGACATGCCGAGCGACACTTCAGCCCACTTCAGCACGATGAACTGCAGCGTCGCGCCGGCGCCCCAGAACAGCGTCGTGACCGCCAGCGAGATCTGGCCTAGCTTGTCGCGCCACAGCACCATGAAGCAGTCGGCGAAATCCGTGAGGAGCTTGACCGGGCCGCGTTCCTGCTTCGGGTAGCGCGCGCCGGTATCGGGGATCCGCAGGTTGAACATCGCGGCGATCACGTAGATCGCCATGATGATCGCCATCGCCGCTTCGGCAGGAGTGGCGATCCAGGCTGGCGTGTGCGCGATCACGTGCGATGCGATGTGCGGGCTGATCAGCGCGCCGCCGAGCACGGTACCGAGGATGATCGAGCTGACGGTCGTGCCTTCGATCCAGCCGTTCGCGGCGACGAGCCTGTCGGCCGGCAGCAGCTCGGTCAGAATGCCGTATTTCGCGGGCGAGTAGGCCGCGGCGCCGAATCCGACGATCCCGTACGCGATCAGCGGATGAGCGCCGAACAGCATGATCAGGCAGCCGACCACCTTGATCGAGTTGGTGATGAACATCACACGGCCCTTCGGGCGCGAGTCGGCGAACGCACCGACATACGCCGCCAGCACCACGTAGGACAACACGAAGAACAGCTTGAGCAGCGGTGTCATCCAGTTGGGGGCGTGGAGGTCTTTCAGCAGGGCGATGGCGGCGATGAGAAGCGCATTGTCGGCCAACGACGAGAAAAACTGCGCGGCCATGATGGTGTAAAAACCTTTTTTCATCTGATGCGATGCTTTCGTCGCTGCGGCAGGGCCGCGTAGGCCGCCTGGTATGCGATCGGCTTATTCCGTTCGAAATGGGTTGTGCGCACGGCTTTATAACACGAAAATACGGCAATTCGGACTAGCAAGATTCCCCGATCGTTCCGCAAATTGTCGGCTTCGGTGCTCAAAAGGCGCGGTAAGCTGATGATTCGCAAGCGTCTTTACGTAAATTTCCCATGCCGCGCCCGATCTCCGCCACCATCCATACCGCCGCTCTCGCGAGCAATCTCTCCGTCGTTCGCCGATTTGCCGGCCCGTCCAAGGTCTGGGCGGTCGTCAAGGCCAACGCGTACGGCCACGGTCTCGCGCGCGTGTTTCCCGGCCTGCGCGGCACCGACGGCTTCGGCCTGCTCGACCTCGACGAGGCCGTGAAACTGCGCGAGCTCGGCTGGGCCGGCCCGATCCTGCTGCTCGAAGGGTTCTTCCGCTCGACCGACATCGACGTGATCGATCGCTACAGCCTGACGACCACCGTCCACAACGACGAGCAGATGCGGATGCTCGAGACGGCGCGGCTGTCGAAGCCCGTCAACGTGCAGCTCAAGATGAACAGCGGGATGAACCGGCTGGGTTACACGCCGGAGAAATACCGCGCCGCGTGGGAGCGCGCCCGTGCGTGCCCCGGCATCGGCCAGATCACGTTGATGACCCATTTTTCGGACGCCGACAACGAGCGTGGCGTCGCCGAGCAGCTCGCGACGTTCGAGCGCGGCGCGGAAAACATCGCCGGTGCGCGCAGCCTCGCGAATTCGGCGGCCGTGCTGTGGCATCCGGATACGCACTTCGACTGGGTGCGGCCGGGGATCGTCCTGTATGGCGCATCGCCGTCGGGGCTGTCGGCCGACATTGCCGACACGGGCCTGAAGCCTGCGATGACGCTCGCGTCCGAGTTGATCGCCGTGCAGACGATCGCGAAGGGGCAGGCGATCGGCTACGGTTCGACGTTCTCCGCGCAGGCGCCGATGCGCATCGGCGTCGTCGCCTGCGGCTATGCGGACGGCTATCCGCGCGTCGCGCCCGAAGGCACGCCGGTGATCGTCGACGGGATCCGCACACGGATCGTCGGCCGCGTGTCGATGGACATGATTACCGTCGACCTGACGCCATGCCCGCAGGCCGGGGTCGGTGCGCGGGTCGAGCTGTGGGGCAACGCGCTGCCGATCGACGACGTCGCGCGCCATTGCGGGACCATCGGCTATGAACTGATGTGCGCGGTCGCCGGCCGCGTGCCGGTGCGCGCGGAATAAGGGCAGCACGCGTGGCCAAACAGAAAACCGTCTACGTCTGCAGCGAGTGCGGCGGACAAACCCCGAAGTGGCAGGGGCAATGCCCGTCTTGCCAGGCCTGGAACACGCTCGTCGAATCGGTCGCCGAGTCGCCGGCAGCCCATCGCTTCCAGTCGCTCGCGAAGCGGGCGCCCGTGCAGCGGCTCGTCGATATCGAGGCGGCCGACGTGCCGCGCTTCTCCACCGGCATCGGCGAATTCGACCGCGTGCTGGGCGGCGGGCTGGTGCCGGGCGGCGTCGTGCTGATCGGCGGCGATCCGGGCATCGGCAAGTCGACGCTATTGCTGCAGTCGCTCGCGGACATCGCCAGCGAGCGTCGTGCACTCTATATCAGCGGCGAGGAATCGGCCGCGCAGATCGCGTTGCGTGCGCAACGGCTCGCGCTGCTCGACGGCGGCGCGCCGGCGGCCGAGCTGAAGCTGCTCGCCGAAATCCAGCTCGAGAAGATCCAGGCCGCGATCGACGCGGAACGGCCGGACGTCGCCGTCATCGACTCGATCCAGACCGTCTATTCCGAAGCGCTGACGTCGGCGCCCGGTTCGGTGGCCCAGGTGCGCGAGTGCGCGGCGCAGCTCACGCGCATCGCGAAGCAGTCCGGCACCGCGATCATCATGGTCGGACACGTGACGAAGGAGGGCAACCTCGCCGGCCCGCGCGTGCTCGAGCACATCGTCGACACGGTGCTGTACTTCGAGGGCGACACCCATTCGTCGTTCCGGCTCGTGCGCGCGTTCAAGAACCGCTTCGGCGCGGTCAACGAACTCGGCGTGTTCGCGATGACCGAGCGCGGGCTGCGCGGTGTCGCGAACCCGTCCGCGCTGTTCCTGTCGCAGCACGAGCAGGTCGTGCCGGGTTCCTGCGTGCTCGTCACCCAGGAGGGCACGCGCCCGCTGCTCGTCGAAATCCAGGCGCTCGTCGATACGGCCCACGTGCCGAACCCGCGCCGGCTCGCGGTCGGCCTCGAACAGAACCGGCTCGCGATGCTGCTCGCGGTGCTGCATCGGCACGCGGGCATCGCGTGTTTCGATCAGGACGTGTTCCTGAACGCGGTGGGTGGCGTGAAGATCACCGAACCGGCCGCCGACCTCGCGGTGCTGCTTGCGATCCATTCGTCGATGCGCAACAAGGCGCTGCCGAAGGGCCTGATCGTGTTCGGCGAAGTGGGGCTGGCGGGCGAGATCCGGCCGTCTCCGCGCGGGCAGGAGCGCCTTCGCGAGGCGGCGAAGCTCGGTTTCACCGCGGCGCTGATCCCGAAGGCGAATGCGCCGAAACAGCCGATCGAAGGGCTGAACGTGATGGCCGTCGAGCGGATCGAGCAGGCCATCGACCGCGTGCGCGATCTCGAATGACCGTGCGTGGCTGGCACCCGCGCGTGCCGGCCGATCGCGATCTGTCGCGTAATTCGTTGTAAAGAATATGTAGGCTGATGTAACCCGCCGGACATCGCTTTTCCCTATCCTTTGCCGGATTGTCGAACCGCGCAATGCGAGGGGAACCTATGTTCAAACAGTATGGGGAAACGTCGGGCGGACGCAGTTACAACCTGCGGGGCTGCCGCGTGTCGGAGCCGATCGTTCAGCCGTGGGGCGGTGGATGTCGGATCGTCGAGTGGATCGACGATGAAGGGCGCCTCGCGCGCCGGGTCGTGTCCGAGGACGTAACGGAAGCGGAGGTCGCCGCGGCGATCCGCCGGCCGCCCGAAGGGCGACGTCATCTGATGGACGACGACGAGCAGATGCCGCGCGATACGTTGCCGCGGCGTTGAGCGGGCGGCGGGGCCGACGGACGGCCGACGCAGCAACGGCGAACGCGACAATGACGACAAGGCCGGGCCCGGGTGCCCGGCCTTGTCGTTTCCGGGCCCGGCGCAACCGGGCGGGTGCGTCGGGCATTGACGCTCCCGGGGAGGCCGCGCGTGGCCGATGAAGCGATCGGCCGGCGGCGCCCGGGCCGTGGTCAGCCGATCTGCTCGAGCTCTTCCTGCACGGCGAGCCAGTCCGCCTCGACCGTTTCGAGCCGGGTATTGACCTCGCCGAGCTTGCGGATCGCGTCGGTCAGTTCTGTCTTGCGCGCGGCCTCGTAGCTCGCCGGATCCGCGACGAACGCGTCGAGGCGCGCCTTCTCCGCGTGCAGCGTTTCCATTTCCTTTTCGAGCTTCGTGATGCGGTTCTGCAGCGGCTTCTTCAACTGCGACAGCCGCTGGCGCTCCTCGGCCGCCAGACGTTTCTGATCCTTGCGGTTGACACCCGGGTCTGAGCCCGCTGCCGCCGCGCTGTCGGCCTTTGCGGCCGCGCGCTGCTCGGCCGCATGCTGCAGCAGCCAGTCGCGGTAATCGTCGAGATCGCCGTCGAACGGCTGCAGACGGTGCTTCGCGACAAGCATGAACTGGTCGGTGGTCGCGCGCAGCAGGTGGCGGTCGTGCGAGACGAGGATCAGCGTGCCTTCGAACTGAGCGAGCGCCATCGTCAGCGCGTGACGCGTTTCCAGGTCGAGGTGGTTGGTCGGTTCGTCGAGCAGCAGCAGGTTCGGCTTCTGCCAGATGATCAGCGCGAGCGCGAGCCGCGCTTTCTCGCCGCCCGAGAACGGGCCGACCGGGCTCGTCGCCATGTCGCCCGAGAAATTGAAGCCGCCGAGGAAATCGCGCAGTTCCTGCTCTCGCGTATCGGGAGCGAGCCGTGCGAGATGCGCGAGCGGCGAATCGTCCTCGCGCAGCGTTTCGAGCTGGTGCTGCGCGAAATAGCCGATCGTCAGCCCCTTGCCGTCGCGCACGTGGCCCGACAGCGGCGCGAGTGTGCCGGCCAGCGTCTTGATCAGCGTCGACTTGCCCTGGCCGTTCGCGCCGAGCAGGCCGATGCGCTGGCCGTTCTGGATCGACAGCGCCACGCGTTCGACGATCGGGATGTCCGTGCCGTCGTCGGCATGGTAGCCGCAGCGGACATCCTCCATCACCATCATCGGATTCGGCGCGGCGTCAGGCGTACGGAACTCGAAGGTGAACGGCGATGCGATGTGCGCGGGCGCGATCAGTTCCATCTTCTCGAGCGCCTTCATCCGGCTTTGCGCCTGCTTGGCCTTGGTCGCCTTGGCCTTGAAGCGGTCGACGAAGCTCTGCAGGTGCTCGATCGTCTTCTGCTGCTTTTCATATGCGCTTTGCTGCAACGCCAGTTGCTGCGCACGCAGCACCTCGAACTGCGAGTAATTGCCGCCGTAGCGCTTCACCTGGCGATTTTCCAGATGCAGCGTGACGTTGCAGATCGAGTCGAGGAATTCGCGGTCGTGCGAAATCACGACGAGCGTGCCGGCGTAGCGATGCAGCCAGTCCTCGAGCCAGACGATCGCGTCGAGGTCGAGGTGGTTGGTCGGTTCGTCGAGCAGCAGCAGGTCGGAGCGGCACATCAGCGCCTGTGCGAGGTTCAGCCGCATGCGCCAGCCGCCGGAGAAGCTGGCGACCGACTCGCGCGTCTGCGCGAGCGTGAAGCCGAGGCCGAGCAGCAGCGCTTCGGCGCGCGCCGGTGCGGTATAGCCGTCGGCGTCGGCGAAGGCCGCATGCGCATCGGCCTCGGCCGCGCCGTCATGCGCGGCCGAGGCGGCGGCGATGCGCGCTTCGATCTCGCGCAGCGCGGTGTCGCCATCGAGCGTGTAGTCGAGCGCCGAACGGTCGACGGCGGGCGTTTCCTGCGACACATGGGCGATCCGCCACGACGGCGGCATCGCGAAATCGCCGCCGTCGGAATGCAGCTCGCCGCGCAGGACCGAGAACAGCGTCGATTTGCCGGCGCCGTTCGCGCCGATCAGGCCGGCCTTTTCGCCGGGATTGAGCACGAACGAGGCCGATTCGAACAGCGGCTTGGTGCCGCGCGCAAGGCTGAACTGATTGAAACGAATCACGGCGGGAATGACTGACCAAAACCGCTATTCTAGACTGCGCGCGCGTCGCCCCGGATATCGGCCGTTCGGCAGGTGCCGCAACGGCGCGATTTGGCCTAGACTCCACATCGATCCGGTTTCGTAAAAGGAGTGCCCGATGTCCACCCTGTATTCGTTCAGCGCAGAGACGCTCGCCGGTGAACCGGCGTCGCTCGATGCGTACCGCGGCAAGGTGCTGCTGATCGTCAATACCGCAAGCGAGTGCGGTTTCACGCCGCAGTATGCGGGTCTGCAGAAGCTGTACGACCAGTACGCGGCGCGCGGTTTCTTCGTGCTCGGCTTCCCGTGCAACCAGTTCGGCAAGCAGGAGCCGGGCGATGCCGCGCAGATCGGCGCATTCTGCGAGCGCAACTACGGCGTCACGTTTCCGATGTTCGCGAAGATTGACGTGAAGGGCGACCACGCGCATCCGCTGTACCGCTACCTGACCGACGAGGCGCCCGGCATCCTTGGCCTCAAGGCGATCAAGTGGAATTTCACGAAATTCCTGATCGACCGTGACGGGCGGATCGTCAAGCGCTACGCGCCGTCGACGAAGCCGGAGGAAATCGCGGCGGATATCGACAAGCTGTTGTAACGCAGTGAAGGGGCGACCGGGCTGTCCGGACCGAACGGGCAGTGGCCGTGGCGCCGAGCCGAACGCCGTGAAAGCATGTGCCGTCATCCGGGCGGTGCACGTCCGGCGCCCGCGCGGCCGCTACAGGATCGGCGCGAACAGACGCGCGACATGCATCGCGATGCGCCGCCACGCGGGCGAGTGCCGATACTCGTTCGCATCGACTTCGTAGGCCTGCGCGAAATCGGCGTCGAGCATCGCCTCGACCTCGTCGGCGAACGTGCGATCGACGGTCAGTACCATGATTTCGAAGTTGAGCCGGAACGAGCGGTTGTCGAGATTCGCGCTGCCGATCGCGGCGGCGACGCGGTCGATCAGCACGACCTTCTGGTGCAGGAAGCCGGGTCGGTACCGGAACACCTTGACGCCCGCGTCGACGAGATCGCGCGCATAGAGCCTCGACGCCTCGAACACGACGTAGTGGTCGCGCCGGCACGGGATCAGGATGCGCACGTCGACGCCGCGCATCACCGCGAGCTTCAGCGCGGCGATCACCGCTTCGTCGGGCACGAGATATGGCGTCGTGATCCAGACCCGTTCGCGCGCGGTGTTGATCGCCTCGACGAAGAACAGCGAGCCGGTTTCCTGTTTGTCGGCTGGCCCCATCGGCACGACGAGGCAATGCATCGCGTCGTCGGGCAGCGCCTCCGGCGGCGCTGCGAGCGGCGGCAGCGTCTGCGTGGCCCAGTGCCAGTCCTCGGCGAACACATACTGAATGCTGGCGACCACCGGGCCGCGGATCTCGATATGGGTGTCGCGCCAAGGCGACAGGCGCCGGTTCGCCCCGAGATATTCGACGCCGACGTTGAGGCCGCCGACGAATGCGCGATTGCCGTCGACGACGACGATCTTGCGATGGTTGCGAAAGTTGAGCTGGAAGCGGTTGACGAACTTGCGGTGGGTCGCGAACGGATGGACCTCGACGCCGCCGCGGCGCAACGTGTCGACGTAGCTGTGTGGCAGATCGAAGCTGCCGATGCTGTCGTACAGCAGGTAGCAGCGCACGCCGGCCGCGGCGCGGGCGAGCAGCGCGTCGCGCAACGTCTGGCCGAGCGCGTCGTCGCGCACGATGAAGAACTGCACGACCACATAATCACGCGCGGCGTCGATCGCCGACAGGATCGCCGAGAAGGTTGCGTCGCCGTTTACGAGCGTGCGCACCGCATTGCCGCCGACGAACGGCATTCCGCCCAGCCGCGTGAGCGCGAGCACGGCAGCCCGGCCGATCGCGTCGGCGGCCAGCCCGTCGGTTGCGTCCGCATCGTGCCATGGCGTGCGCGGCGTGTGCGTGCGCAGCGCTTCCATCTCGTGTCGCCGCGCGTCGACGTAGCCGGAGAACTTGCTGCGGCCGAGGAACAGGTAGGGGATGAGCGTCAGGTACGGCATCGCGGCGAGCGACACGGCCCACGCGATCGCGCCTTGCGACGTGCGCGTGTTCAAGATCGCGTGACACGCCGCGATGATCCCGAGCACATGGATGGCCAGGATCAGGGTGCCGAGGTGTAGCCAGTCGAGGGTCATGGGCGCGTGACGGACTCCTGAAGTCGTGCGGCGCGACGGCCGCTTACGCGCATCTTACCGAACCGTGCGGTACAGCGGTGTGCCGTACCGCACGGTTCGGTCGCGGCGTGCCGTCAGGCCTTGCGCGGCAGGTCCGACGCCTGGATCAGGAACACGGCGTCGTCGCCCGCGCTGGTGGGCAGCCACGTGAGCTCGAGGCCGCCGAACGCGGCTTCGACGTGCTCGCGCTCGTTGCCGATCTCGACGACGAGCACGCCGTCGTCGTGCAGCCACTTGTGCGCTTCGGCGATGATGCGCCGCACGATGTCCATGCCATCGTCGCCGCCCGCAAGCGCCATCTCCGGCTCGTGCCGGTATTCGGGCGGCAGGGCTGCCATCGAGGTTGCGTTCACGTACGGCGGATTCGTCAGGATCACGTCGTAGCGCGTGTCGCGCTCGGCGCGGAACGCGGGCAGCGGCGCGTAGAGGTCGCCGTGATGCAGCGTGATGCGATCGTCGAGGCCGTAGTCGTGCACGTTGATCCCGGCGACTTCGAGTGCCTTCTCGGACAGGTCGACCGCGTCGATCTCGGCATTCGGGAACGCGCTGGCCGCGAGGATCGCGAGGCAGCCGGAGCCGGTGCACAGCTCGAGCACCGCGCCGACCTGTTCGGGATCGGCGACGTACGGCTGCAGCCCGTCGTCGAGCAGCTCGCCGATGAACGAGCGCGGCACGATCACGCGCTCGTCGACGTAAAAGCGGTGGCTGTGCATCCACGCTTCATGCGTGAGATACGCGGCCGGCACGCGATCGGTCGCGCGTCGTTCGATCACCGCGAGCACGGCCGCGATTTCGTCGGGCAGCAGGCGAGCGTCGAGGAACGGCTCGAGCGTGTCGAGCGGCAGGTCGAGCGTGTGCAGCACGAGGTAGGCGGCTTCATCGTACGCGTTGTCCGAGCCGTGGCCGAACGCGAGCTTCGCCTTCGAGAAGCGCGTGACCGCATAGCGCAGCAGGTCGCGAACGGTTGCAAAAGGTGTCGTCATGCGAGGCTCCATCAGGCAATCAGTTGTTCGAGCACGCGGCGGTACACGTTCTTCAGCGGGTCGACGAAGCGCACGTCGATGTGTTCGTCGATCTTGTGGATGCTGCCGTTCGGCGGGCCGAACTCGATCACCTGCGGGCAGATGCGCGCGATGAAGCGCCCGTCGGACGTGCCGCCCGTCGTCGACAGTTCGGTCGTGAGGCCGGTTTCGGCGCGGATCGCGTTCTCCAGCGCGTTCGACAGGTCGCCGCGCGGCGTGAGGAACGGCAGGCCGCTCACCGACCACTTCAGCGTGTACTCGAGGCCGTGCTTGTCGAGAATCGCATGCACGCGTGCCTGCAGGCCCTCGACGGTGCTCGCCGTCGAAAAGCGGAAGTTGAACATCAGGTCCGCGTGGCCGGGAATCACGTTGGTTGCGCCGGTGCCTGCATGCAGGTTCGACACCTGCCAGGTGGTCGGCGGGAAGTATTCATTGCCTTCGTCCCACTGTTCGGCGGCGAGCTCGGCGAGCGCCGGCGCGAGCAGGTGGATCGGGTTCTTCGCGAGGTGCGGGTATGCGATGTGGCCCTGCACGCCCTTGACGATCAGTTCGCCCGACATCGAGCCGCGTCGGCCGTTCTTCACGACGTCGCCGAGTTCGGCGGTCGACGTCGGCTCGCCGACGATGCAGTAGTCGAGGCGTTCGCCGCGTGCTTCGAGCAGCTCGACGACCTTCACGGTGCCGTCGGTGGCCGGGCCTTCCTCGTCGCTCGTGATCAGGAACGCGATCGCGCCGCGATGGCCGGGGTGGGCCGCGACGAATTCCTCGGAGGCGACGACGAACGCCGCGAGCGACGTCTTCATGTCGGCCGCGCCGCGGCCGTACAGCTTGCCGTCGCGATGTGCGGGAATAAACGGCGGCGAGGTCCACTGCTCGAGCGGGCCGGTCGGCACGACGTCGGTGTGGCCCGCGAACGCGAGCAGCTTGCCGTCGCGGCCGTCGGTGCCGCGCTTGACGGCCCACAGGTTGGTCACGCCGTGCGACGCGATGGTCTCGCATTCGAAGCCGAGCGCGGCGAGGCGCTCGGTCATGATCTGCTGGCAATGCTGGTCGTCGGGCGTGACGGACGCGCGGGCGATCAGCTGTTCGGTAAGGGCTAGGGTGGCGGACATGGTTCGGACCACTTTCGATAAAAAATGCCGGCGCGGTGGCCGGCAGCGAGGGGACGTCGTGCGCGGCGCGGGCGCAGCGCGGGCGGCCCTAGGTGGCAAACAGCGCCGCGTACTGATCGGCCACGAAACCGAGCGATTTCACGCGGCCGTTGACGACGAGCACGGGGCGCTTGATGACCGACGGCTTGTGGATCATCAGCGCAACCGCGCCGGACTTCGTTTCCGCGGCAGCCTTCATCGCATCGTCCAGGCCGCGCCACGTCGTGCCGCGCTTGTTGACGAGCGCGTCGAGCGACACGTCCTTCAGCCAGTCCTCGACGAGCGGTGCGCTGACGCCGAGCTTCTTGAAGTCGTGGAACTCGAACTCGACGCCGTGATCGTCGAGCCACACGCGGGCCTTCTTCACGGTGTCGCAGTTCGGAATGCCGTAGACGACCACGGTGCGCGGCTTGGCCATCAGTCGCCTCGCAGCAGCTCGTTCAGGCCGACCTTGGCGCGAGTCTTCGCGTCGACCTTCTTCACGATCACCGCGCAGTACAGGCTGTGCGAGCCGTCCTTCGACGGCAGGTTGCCGGCGACGACGACCGAGCCGGCCGGGATGCGGCCATAGCTGACTTCACCCGTTTCGCGATCGTAGATCTTCGTGCTCTGGCCGAGGTACACGCCCATGGAGATCACGGAGTTTTCCTCGACGATCACGCCTTCGACGACTTCCGAGCGCGCGCCGATGAAGCAGTTGTCTTCGATGATGACGGGGTTCGCCTGCAGCGGCTCGAGCACGCCGCCGATGCCGACGCCGCCCGACAGGTGCACGTTCTTGCCGATCTGCGCGCACGAGCCGACCGTGGCCCACGTGTCGACCATCGTGCCTTCGTCGACGTACGCGCCGATGTTGGTGTACGACGGCATCAGCACGACGTTCTTCGCGATGAACGAGCCGCGGCGCGCGATGGCCGGCGGCACGACGCGGAAGCCGCCCGCGGCGAAGTCTTCGGCCGTGTAGTTCGCGAACTTCGACGGCACCTTGTCGTAGAACTGCGAGTAGCCGCCGGCCGGCATCGGTGCGTTGTCCTCCAGGCGGAACGACAGCAGCACGGCCTTCTTCAGCCACTGGTGCACGGTCCAGTTGCCGTCGATCTTCTCGGCGACGCGCAGCGCACCCTTGTCGAGTTGCTCGATCGCGTGCGCGACGGCCTCGCGGACGTCGGCGGGCGCGGCCTTCGGCGACAGCTCGGCGCGGTTTTCCCAGGCGGTATCGATGATTTGCTGAAGTTGTTGCGACATGTTCGTTTTCGCAGGAGATGAATGGAATTGATCGGGATGGACGATTACCGCGCGAGAGCCCGGCAGAAATCGACGATGCGTTGCGCGCCCTCGACGCATTCGGGGGTGCCCGCGACGAGCGCGATCCGGATGAAATCGCGGCCCGGATTCGTGCCGTGCGCATCGCGCGCCAGGTATGAGCCGGGCAGAACCGTCACATTATAGTCGGCGTACAGGCGCCGGGCGAACTCGGTGTCCGACAGCCCGGTGCGCGACACGTTGGCCCACAGGTAGAACGCGGCGTCGGGCAGCTTCACGTCGATCACGTCGGCCAGCATCGGCGTGACCGTGCTGAACTTCTGCAAATACAGCGCGCGGTTTTCGCGCACGTGCGCCTCGTCGTTCCACGCGGCGATGCTCGCGTGCTGCCAGACCGGCGACAGCGCGGCGCCGTGGTACGTGCGGTAGAGCAGGAATTTCTTCAGCAGCGCGGCGTCGCCGGCGACGAAGCCGGAGCGCATGCCCGGCACGTTCGAGCGCTTCGACAGGCTCGACAGCATCACGAGCCGCTCGAAGCCGCGACCGAGACGGTGCGCGGCCTCGAGGCCGCCGAGCGGCGGCGCCGCTTCGTCGAAATAGATCTCCGAATAGCACTCGTCGGACGCAATCACGAAACCGTGGCGGTCGGACAGCGCGAACAGCTCGCGCCAGTCGTCGAGCGTCAGCACGGCACCCGTCGGGTTGCCCGGCGAGCACACGTACAGCAGCTGAGTGCGCGCCCAGACTTCATCGGGCACGGCCGCGTAGTCGCACGCGAAGTTGCGCGCCGGGTCGCTGTTCGCGAAATAGGGTTCGGCACCGGCCAGCAGCGCCGCGCCTTCGTAAATTTGATAGAACGGATTCGGACAGAGTACGATCGCCTTCTTGCCGTCCGTGGTCGGGCGTGCGTCGATCACCGTTTGCGCGAGCGAGAACAACGCCTCGCGCGACCCCGACACGGGCAGCACCTGCGTGGCCGGGTCGATCGCCGGCAGCCCGTAGCGGCGTTCCAGCCAGTGTGCGATCGACGTGCGCAGCGCGTCCGAGCCCGCCGTGGCCGGATACGACGCGAGGCCGTCGAGTGAAGCAACCACGGCGTCGCGGATCAGCGCCGGAGTCGGGTGCTTGGGCTCGCCGATGCCGAAGCTGATCGGTTTCAGGCCGGCGGAGGGCGTCACGTCCTTGAACAGGGCGCGCAGCTTTTCGAAGGGATAGGGCTGGAGCGAGTCGAGTCGAGGGTTCACGGGCGAAGCGGCCATCGCGGCCGGTTGGAGCGAAAGGGGCGGCGCGGGTGCCGCACGGCAGCGAGCGGGCGCCTACGGCGCGCGGGTCGCAGCGGACGATTATAGCGTGATGCAATGCGGTCACGGCCCGCCGGAACGGCGGCCGGGCCGGTCGAATAAAGGGTATCGAACAATGAGTAACGCGGTACGCGGCAGCCTGCCGACGCTGGCCATCCTGATCGGCGCGTCGGTATGGGGCCTGATCTGGTATCCGCTGCGGATCCTCGCGTCGCTCGGGCTCACCGGCACGCTGGCGAGCGCGCTGACGAGCGCGGTCGCTTTCCTGTTCGTGGTTGTCGTGCGGCACCGCACGATCGCGACGCTGCGCTGGCACTGGGTGCTGCCAGGCATCGCGATCACGGCGGGCGTGACGAACCTCGGCTTCGTGTGGGGCACGATCCACGGTGAAGTGCTGCGCGTGATGCTGCTGTTCTACCTGACGCCCGCCTGGACCGCGATCTACGCGCACTTCCTGCTGCGCGAGCGGCTGACCTGGGCCGGCGTGGGGCTCGCGGCGCTGTCGATCGGCGGCGCTATGCTGATGCTGTGGTCGCCGAACCTCGGCATGCCGCTGCCGGCCAATCCGGCCGAATGGGCGGGGCTCGCGGCCGGCCTGAGTTTCGCGATGAGCAACGTGCTCGTGATCAAGGCGAGCCGCGAGCTGCCGGACATGCGCGCCGAAATGCGCACGGCGACGCTGTTCGGCGGCGCAGCGGTGTTCGGCGCGATCGCATCGCTGTTCGAGGGGCTGCCGGCCGCGCCTGCGGGCGGCCAGCTCGGCGTTGCCGCGCTGATCGTCGCCGCGATCGGCGTGACGATGGCGGCGAACAACCTGCTCGTGCAATATGGCCTCGCGCGCGTGCCGGCGAATCGCGCGTCGATCATCATGCTGTTCGAGATCGTGATCACCGCGCTGTCCGCGTGGGTGTTCGCGAACGAACTGCCGACGGCGCGCGAGTGGGCGGGCGGTGCGTGCATCGTGCTGGCGACGCTGCTGTCGAGCCGGGTCCATCGTGCCGCGCCGGCGTCGGGCAAACCCGGCGACGGGCGGGACGGCGCACGCGCGATGGTATGATGGAAGCCGTTTGCGGGGCCCAACGCTGGATGCGCGCGGCCCCGCTTTTGAATTCCGGGGCGCATCGCGCGCACGGGCCGTCCGGCCCCGCGCGTCGCGGCCCCGTCCGTTTCACACCTTCTTCACATCCGATACCGCCGTGCGTCTGAGCTCGATCAAACTCGCTGGCTTCAAATCCTTTGTCGATCCCACGCATTTCCAGGTTCCGGGCCAGCTTGTCGGCGTGGTGGGCCCGAACGGGTGCGGCAAGTCCAACATCATCGATGCCGTGCGCTGGGTGCTCGGCGAGTCGCGCGCGTCCGAGCTGCGCGGCGAGTCGATGCAGGACGTGATCTTCAACGGCTCGACCGCACGCAAGCCCGGCAGCCGGGCCAGCGTCGAACTGATCTTCGACAACTCCGACGGCCGCGCGGCCGGGCAGTGGGGCCAGTACGGCGAGATCGCCGTGAAGCGCGTGCTGACGCGCGACGGCACGTCGAGCTACTACATCAACAACCTGCCGGCGCGCCGCCGCGACATCCAGGACATCTTCCTCGGCACGGGCCTCGGCCCACGCGCGTACGCGATCATCGGCCAGGGCATGATCGCGCGGATCATCGAGGCGAAGCCGGAAGAGTTGCGCGTGTTCCTCGAGGAAGCCGCGGGCGTGTCGAAGTACAAGGAGCGCCGCCGCGAGACCGAGAACCGCCTGCACGACACGCGCGAGAACCTGACGCGCGTCGAGGACATCGTCCGCGAGCTCGGCGCCAACCTCGAGAAACTCGAGGCGCAGGCCGTCGTCGCGACCAAATACAAGGAACTCGTCGCCGACGGCGAGGAGAAGCAGCGCCTGTTGTGGCTGCTGCGCAAGAACGAGGCCGCGAGCGAGCAGCAGAAGCAGCAGCGCGCGATCGAGCAGGCGCAGATCGACCTCGAGGCGCAGACGGCGAAGCTGCGCGAGGTCGAGTCGCAGCTCGAGACGTTGCGGGTCGCGCATTATTCGGCGAGCGACGCGATGCAGGGCGCGCAGGGCGCGCTCTACGAGGCGAACGCCGAAGTGAGCCGCCTCGAGGCCGAGATCAAGTTCATCGTCGAATCGCGCAACCGCGTGCAGGCGCAGATCGCCGCGCTGAACGCGCAGCGCGAGCAATGGCGCGCGCAGGCCGAGAAGGCGCAGGACGAGCTCGAGGAAGCCGAAGAGGCGCGGGCGATGGCCGACGAGAAGGCCGCGCTCGCTGAAGACAACGCGGCCGCGAAGCACGACGCGCTGCCGGCGCTCGAGGCGAAATGGCGTGATGCGCAGGCGCAGCTCAACGACGAGCGCGCGCGGATCGCGCAGACCGAACAGTCGCTGAAGCTCGAGGCCGCGCACCAGCGCAATGCCGACCAGCAGCTCCAGCAGCTTCAGCAGCGCCATGAGCGCCTGAAGTCCGAGGCGGGCGGGCTCGACGCGCCGGACGAAGCGCAGCTCGAGGAGTTGCGCATGCAGCTCGCCGAGCAGGAAGAGATTCTCGCGGAAGCCCAGGCACGCCTGACCGATGCGCAGGACGCGCTGCCGCGCCTCGACGGCGACCGCCGTGCCGCGCAGGAGCGCGTGCAGGCCGAAAGCGCGCAGATCCACCAGCTCGAGGCGAGGCTCGCCGCGCTCAAGCAGCTGCAGGAGAACGTGCAGACCGAAGGCAAGATCCAGCCGTGGCTCGACAAGCACGAGCTCGGCGCGCTGCCGCGTCTCTGGAAGAAGCTGCACGTCGAGGCTGGCTGGGAAGCCGCGCTCGAGGCCGTGCTGCGCGAGCGCCTGGCGGCGCTCGAAGTGTCGAATCTCGACTGGGTGAAGGCGTTCGCGACGGATGCGCCGCCCGCGAAGCTCGCGTTCTACGCGCCGCCCGCGGCAGGTGAGCCGCCGGTCGCCGCGGCCGGGCTGCGCCCGGTGCTGTCGCTCGTGCGCATCGACGATGCGGGCATCCGTGCGGTGCTGAACGACTGGCTCGGCAACGTGTACGTCGCCGACGACGTCGCGCAGGCGCTCGCGACGCGCGCGCAACTGCCGGCCGGCGGCGCGTTCGTCGTCAAGGCCGGCCACATCGTCACGCGTGTCGGCGTGCAGTTGTACGCGGCTGATTCGGAGCAGGCCGGGATGCTGGCCCGCCAGCAGGAAATCGAGAACCTGACGCGCCAGGTGCGCGCGCAGGCGCTGCTCGCCGACGAGGCCCGCACCGCCGCCGTGCGGGCGGAGGCCGCGCATACGCAGGCCACGCAGGCGCTCGGTGACGTGCGCGCGCAGGCCGAACGCGCGACGCAGCGCGTGCACGCACTGCAGATGGACGTGCTGAAGCTCGCGCAGGCGCATGAGCGCTACACGCAGCGCAGCACGCAGATCCGCGAGGAGCTCGAGGAAATCGGCGCGCAGATCGACGAGCAGCGCGCGCTGCGCGCGGAATCGGAAGCGAACTTCGAGCGTTTCGACGGCGAACTCGCCGAACTGCAGGCGCGCTTCGAGGACAACCAGCTCGCATTCGAGGCGCTCGACGAATCGCTGACGCAGGCGCGCCAGGAAGCGCGCGACCTCGAGCGCGGCGCGAACGACGCACGCTTTGCCGCGCGCAACGCGGTCACGCGGATCGACGAGCTCAAGCGCAGCATCCAGGTCGCGCACGAGCAGAGCGAGCGCGTCGCCGCGTCGCTGGAAGACGCGCGCGCCGAACTCGAAACGATCAACGAGCAGACCGCGCACACGGGCCTGCAGGACGCGCTCGAAATTCGCGCGGTGAAGGAAGAGGCGTTGCAGGCCGCGCGGATCGAACTCGACGACCTGACGGCAAAGCTGCGCGCCTCGGACGAGCAGCGTCTCGTCGCCGAGCGTTCGCTGCAGCCGCTGCGGGACCGCATCACCGAGCTGCAGCTGAAGGAGCAGGCCGCGCGCCTGTCCGTCGAGCAGTTCGCCGAGCAGCTCGCGGCGGCCGAGGTCGACGAGGAAGCGCTGCGCGAGAAGCTGACGCCGGACCTGAAGCCGTCGTATCTGCAGGGCGAGGTCACGCGCCTGAACAACGCGATCAACGCGCTGGGTCCGGTCAACATGGCCGCGCTCGACGAGCTGAAGGCCGCGAGCGAGCGCAAGGTGTTCCTCGATGCGCAGTCGGCCGACCTGACCGACGCGATCACGACGCTCGAGGATGCGATCCACAAGATCGACCAGGAAACCCGCACGCTGCTGCAGGGCACCTTCGACGAGGTCAACCGTCACTTCAGCGACCTGTTCCCGCGCCTGTTCGGCGGCGGCCAGGCGAAGCTGATCATGACGGGCGACGAGATCCTCGATGCGGGCGTGCAGGTGATGGCGCAGCCGCCGGGCAAGAAGAACGCGACCATCCACCTGCTGTCGGGCGGCGAAAAGGCGCTGACCGCGACCGCGCTGGTGTTCGCGATGTTCCAGCTGAACCCGGCGCCGTTCTGTCTGCTCGACGAGGTCGACGCGCCGCTCGACGACGCGAACACCGAGCGTTTCGCGAATCTGGTGCGCGCGATGTCCGACAAGACGCAGTTCCTCTTCATCTCGCACAACAAGATCGCGATGGAGATGGCGCAGCAGCTGATCGGCGTGACGATGCAGGAGCAGGGCGTGTCGCGGATCGTTGCGGTGGACATGGAAACCGCTGCGGGTTTTGCCCAGAATTGACGTTTGACGAAACCGGACCGCGTTCGCGTGGCGCATGGGCGCCCGTTCGCGAGTCCGACGAACAAGAATTGCTGATGGAGCGTGCATGGACGAGTTGACACTCGGATTGATCGGCGCGGGCGCCGTCGTGGTGGGCGGCGTCGTGGTCTACAACGCCTGGCAGAGCGCGAAGGTGCGGCGCAGGATGCCTCGCCCGATGCCGGAAGAGACGGCCGAGGCGATGAATCGCCCCGAGCGCGACGAAGAGCTGCCGTTCATCGAGCCGGTGCGCCAGCCCGTGCGCCGCGAATCCGCGGCGCCGGCACCGGCCGCCGCTGCCGCGAGCGCGTCCGGCGAAGCCGCGCGCGTCGAGCCGACCTTCGGCGGCGTGGCGCCTGCCGACACACCGGCCGATCTGCAGGCCGAGGCCACCGGGGTCGACGCGCCGTCGGCGTCGACCGAGTCGGCCGAGCAGGCCGTCGACGAAGGTGCGGTCGCCGCCACGCAGGAAGCACCGGCCGCCGATGCGTCGAACGAACCGGTTGAACCCGTGCTGCCGGCCGCGACGACGATTTCGTCGGCACCGCCGGCGATCGTCGACCGCCGGATCGACTGCATCGTGCCGATTCGCCTCGGCGCGCCGCTGCCGGGCGACAAGATCCTGCCGGTCGCGCAGCGGCTGCGCCGCGCGGGCAGCAAGCCCGTGCATATCGAAGGCAAGCCGGAAGGCGGCCAGTGGGAGCTGCTGCAGAACGGCGTGCGCTATGAAGAGCTGCGCGCGGCCGCGCAGCTCGCGAACCGTAGCGGCGCGCTCAACGAACTCGAATTCTCCGAATTCGTGACGGGCGTCCAGCAGTTCGCCGACGCGATCGACGGCGCACCGGAATTCCCGGACATGATGGAGACGGTCGCGATGGCGCGCGAACTCGACGGCTTTGCCGCGCAGTGCGACGCGCAGTTGTCGATCAACGTGATGTCGGACGGCGCGCCGTGGTCGGCGAACTACGTGCAGGCCGTCGCTTCGCAAGACGGGCTGCTGCTCTCGCGTGACGGCACGCGCTTCGTGAAGCTCGACGCGAAGCAGAACCCCGTGTTCATGCTGCAGTTCGGCGACACGAACTTCCTGCGCGACGACCTGACCTACAAGGGCGGCAACATGATTACGCTGGTGCTCGACGTGCCGGTTGCCGAAGAGGACATCCTGCCGTTCCGGCTGATGTGCGACTACGCGAAGTCGCTGTCCGAGCGGATCGGTGCGCGGGTCGTCGACGATTCGCGCCGGCCGCTGCCGGAATCGACGCTGGTGGCGATCGACCAGCAACTCATGAAGCTGTACGCGAAGCTCGAAGAAGCGGGCATCCCGGCCGGTTCGCCGGTCACGCGCCGCCTCTTCAGCCAGTAACGCGTTTCACGGGCGACGGCTTGCGGTGCCGTCGCCCGTTGTCGTTGCAGCGCCGCACACACCGTCTGCGTGGACTGCAGCGGGCCTGCGCGGCACGCATCGCGTGCCCCCCGCCGCGGCGTCAAACTGAGATAATCGAACATCCGATTTTTCAGAGCGAATTGCCGCCAGCATGGCCCGAACCCAAGCCGAACCGCCAGCCAGCCAGCCCGACGCGCGTGCCGCGTGGCTGCGCGATCAACTCGAGCGGGCGAATTACGCCTATTACGTGCTCGACCAGCCGGATCTGCCCGACGCCGAATACGACCGGCTCTTTGGCGAGCTGAAGCAGCTCGAAACCGAACATCCCGAACTCGTGACGCCCGATTCACCGACGCAGCGCGTCGGCGGCGAAGTGGCGAGCGGCTTCACGCCGGTCGTCCATGACGCGCCGATGCTGTCGTTGAACAACGGCTTCGCCGACGAGGACATCGTCGCGTTCGACAAGCGCGTCGCCGATGCGCTCGACAAGACGACCGATCTCGCTGGCTCGGTGACGGACCCGGTGGAATACGCATGCGAGCTGAAGTTCGACGGGCTCGCGATCTCGTTGCGCTACGAGCACGGCGTGTTCATGCAGGCATCGACCCGCGGCGACGGCACGACCGGCGAGGACGTGACGGAGAACGTCCGCACGATCCGTTCGATCCCGCTGAAGCTGAAGGGTAAGCACGTGCCGGCCGTGCTCGACGTGCGCGGCGAGGTGCTGATGTTCAAGCGCGATTTCGCACGCCTGAACGAACGCCAGCGCGCTGCCGAGCAGCGCGAATTCGCGAATCCGCGCAATGCGGCGGCCGGCAGCCTGCGCCAGCTCGATCCGAAGATCACCGCGCAGCGCCCGTTGTCGTTCTTCTCGTACGGGATCGGCGTGCTCGACGGGATGCCGATGCCGGACACGCACAGCGCGCTGCTCGACTGGTACGAAACGCTCGGCCTGCCGGTGAACCGCGAACGCGCGGTCGTGCGCGGCGCTGACGGCCTGCTCGATTTCTTCCGCAAGGTCGGCGAGAAGCGCGAGTCGCTGCCGTACGACATCGACGGCGTCGTCTACAAGGTCAACCGGCGCGACGAGCAGGACCGCCTCGGCTTCGTGTCGCGCGCGCCGCGCTTCGCGCTCGCGCACAAGTTCCCCGCGCAGGAAGCGTTGACGAAGCTCGTCGCGATCGACGTGCAGGTCGGCCGCACGGGCGCGATCACGCCGGTCGCACGGCTCGAACCGGTGTTCGTCGGCGGCGCGACGGTAACGAACGCGACGCTGCACAACGAGGACGAAGTGCGCCGCAAGGACATCCGGATCGGCGATACCGTGATCGTGCGGCGCGCGGGCGACGTGATCCCCGAAGTCGTCGGTGCGCTGCTCGACCGACGGCCAGCCGATGCGACCGAGTTCGTGATGCCGACCGAGTGCCCGGTGTGCGGCTCGAAGATCGAACGCCTGCCCGATGAGGCGATCGCGCGCTGCACGGGCGGCCTGTTCTGTCCGGCGCAGCGCAAGCAGGCGCTGTGGCACTTCGCGCAGCGCCGCGCGCTCGACATCGACGGGCTGGGCGAGAAGATCATCGATCAGCTCGTCGAACTGAACCTCGTGCGCACGCCGGCCGACCTGTTCAATCTCGGTTTCGCGACGCTCGCGGAACTCGACCGGTTCGCCGAGAAGTCCGCACAGAATCTACTCGACTCGCTCGAAAAGGCGAAGCATACGACGCTCGCGCGCTTCATCTACGGGCTCGGGATCCGCCATGTCGGCGAATCGACCGCGAAGGACCTCGCGAAGCATTTCGGGTCGCTGACTCCGATCATGGACGCGTCGATCGAGGAGCTGCTCGAAGTGAACGACGTCGGACCGATCGTGGCCGAGTCGATTCACCAGTTCTTTGCGGAAGAGCACAACCGCACGGTGATCGAGCAGTTGCGTGCGCCCGGCAAGGTCACGTGGCCCGAAGGCCCGCCCGCGCCGAAGGCGCCGCAGGGCGTGCTCGCCGGCAAGACGGTCGTGCTGACGGGCACGCTGCCGACGCTCACGCGCGACGCCGCGAAGGAGATGCTCGAAGCGGCGGGCGCGAAAGTCGCGGGCTCGGTGTCGAAGAAGACGGATTACGTGGTCGCGGGCGCCGAAGCCGGCAGCAAGCTCGCGAAGGCCGAGGAACTCGGCATCCCCGTGCTGGACGAAGACGGACTGCACCAACTCCTGGAGGGCAACACGCCATGATTCGCGAGATCCTGAAGATGGGCGATCCGCGCCTGCTCGAAGTCGCCAAGCCGGTCGAGCGGTTCGATACCCCCGAACTGCACGAGATCGTCGCGGACATGTTCGAGACGATGCATCACGCGAACGGCGCAGGGCTTGCCGCGCCGCAAATCGGCGTCGGTCTGCAGATCATCATCTTCGGCTTCGGCAGCAACAACCGTTATCCGGACGCGCCGCCCGTGCCCGAGACGGTGCTGATCAACCCGAAGCTCGAGTACGTGCCGCCGGACATGGAGGAGGGCTGGGAGGGCTGCCTGTCGGTGCCGGGCATGCGTGGCGTCGTCAGCCGCTATGCGAAGGTGCGCTACAGCGGCTTCGACCAGTTCGGCGCGAAGCTCGACCGTGTCGCCGAAGGCTTCCACGCGCGGGTCGTCCAGCACGAATACGATCACCTGATCGGCAAGCTGTATCCGATGCGGATCACCGACTTCACGCGCTTTGGCTTCACCGAAGTGTTGTTTCCAGGGCTTGATCCGGCCGACGACGACTGATCTTCTGCGGCCGCGCGCCGTCGCCGTACCGAAACGAAAAAGCCCGCTTGCGCGGGCTTTTTTCATGGCGTCGCACGCAACGCGTGCCCGCCGTCAGAACGACTCGTCAGCCGACAGGTAGCGCCATTGCCCTTGCGGCAACGCGCCGAGCATCACGCGGCCCATCCGCACGCGTTTCAGGCCGATCACTTCGAGACCGACCAGCTCGCACATGCGGCGGATCTGGCGCTTCTTGCCTTCGCGCAGCACGAAACGCAGCTGTTCGCCGTTCTGCCAGCTCACCATCGCGGGTTTCAGCGGGACGCCGTCGAGCTCGAGGCCGTGACGCAGCTTCGCGAGCGATTCCGCGGGGAAGTGCTGGTCGATGTCGATCAGCCGCTCGCCGAAGCGCACGCGCACCAGGTATTCCTTGTCGATGTCCGACTGCTCGCCGATCAGCTGCTTCGCGATCCGGCCGTTCTGCGTCAGCACGAGCAGGCCCGTCGAATCGATGTCGAGCCGCCCGGCCGGTGCGAGCGCATGCAGGTGCTGCGGTGAGAAGCGCAGTTGCGAGCGGTCGCCGCTCCACTGGTTCGCGCGCGTGATCAGCACCGATGCCGGCTCGTAGCCGTCTTCCGCCTGACCCGACACATAGCCGACCGGCTTGTGCAGCAGGATCGTCACCTGCGCGGCCTGCGCGGCGCTCGCGCGCTCGTCGATCTCGATCTTCTGGTCCGGGCGGACCTTGGTGCCGAGCGTGTCGATGCGTTCGCCGTCGACGAGCACCCAGCCCTTTTCGATCCATTCGTCCGCTTCGCGGCGCGAGCACAGGCCGAGTTCGGACATGCGCTTCGACAGGCGCATCAGGCCCGTTTCGTCGCCGTGGTCGACGTCGGCGGCGCGGCGCTTGACCGGTTGTGCGGTCTTCAGCGCGGCGCCGGTCGAGCGGCGCTCGGTGTTGCTACGCTCGCCGAAGCCGCGCTTTTCACCTGCGCCGGCTGCCCTGTCGCGGTAGGGCGCACGTGCAGCGCCTTCGGCGACCGCGCGGCGCGGACGCGCATCGTCGTCGTTGCGACGCGTCGGGCGATCGGACGACGTGCGGCGTTCGCCGAAGCTGCGCTTTTCGCCTGCGCCGGCCGCCTTGTCGCGATAGGGCACACGCGCGCCGCCTTCGGCACCTGCGCGGCGCGGACGCGCCTCGTCGTCATTGCGACGCGCCGGGCGGTCGGACGACGTACGGCGTTCGCCGAAGCTGCGCTTTTCGCCTGCACCGGCTGCCTTGTCGCGATAGGGCGCACGTGCGCCGCCTTCGGCGCCGGTGCGGCGCGGACGCGCATCGTCGTCATTGCGACGCGCCGGGCGATCGGACGACGTACGGCGTTCGCCGAAGCTGCGCTTTTCGCCGGCGCCGGCTGCCTTGTCGCGGTAGGGCGCACGTGCAGCGCCTTCGGCACCTGCGCGGCGCGGGCGTGCATCGTCGTCGTTGCGACGGGCAGGACGATCGGACGACGTACGGCGTTCGCCGAAGCTGCGCTTTTCGCCTGCGCCGGCTGCCTTGTCGCGGTAGGGCGCACGCGCAGCGCCTTCGGCGCCTGCGCGGCGCGGGCGTGCATCGTCGTCGCTGCGACGGGCAGGACGATCGGACGGTGCACGACGCTCGCCGAAGCTGCCCTTCGCGCCGTCACCGGCTACCTTGTCACGATAGGGCGCACGTGCAGCGCCTTCGGCACCCGCACGTCGCGGCCGCGCATCGGGCTTGCCGTCGGCGCCACGATGCGGACGGGCGTCGCCGCGTTCGGCGCGGCCGCCAGGCTTCGCATCGCTGCGATAGCCGCGCTCGGCGCCGCCGTCACGCGGCGCGCGCTTCGCCGGAGCGCGATCCGCACCCTCCGCGCCGCGCGGCTTGAACGCGCGTTCGCCGGCGGCGGCCGGTGCGGCGGCCTTCTTCGGACGCGGCGGCTTGTCGGCCGCGGGCGGCGCGGCGGGGCGCACCGCCTTGCGGGCGACGAGGCTGCCGGAGCGGACGGGTGCGCGGGTCGGCGACGCCGGCCGCGGATTCTTGACGGTCAATTTGGTGCGCATAAACGCTGGGATTCATTCAGACTGCGATCGCGCGCAGCAATTCGGTTTCGAGCTGGATCTGCAAGCGGTTGTCGGACAGGCCGGCACCGTCGAGCAGGAAGATGTCTTCGACGCGTTCGCCGAGCGTATTGATCCGCGCCGCGTGGACGCCGACCCGATGCTCGGCCAGGACGCGCGCGATCGAATAGAGAAGGCCCGGCCGGTCGTTGGCGGACACGGACAGGATGTAGTACTGGCCGCGTTCGTCGGCCCGGAGGTCGACGCGCGGCGTGATCGGAAACGTCCGGGACAGCCGCGACAGGCGACCCTTGGACGGCTCAGGC
The DNA here is from genome assembly GCF_003858025.1 of Burkholderia sp. Bp9004. Classification (NCBI taxonomy): domain Bacteria; kingdom Pseudomonadati; phylum Pseudomonadota; class Betaproteobacteria; order Burkholderiales; family Burkholderiaceae; genus Burkholderia; species Burkholderia sp. Bp9004. The sequence continues at coordinate 41,069 of NZ_QTQD01000011.1, forward strand.
AGCGACGCGGTTTCGGCAAGGCGCGTCGCGAGTTGCTGTTCGACGAGATTCGCGATGTCACGATAGCGCACGTCGAGTTCGGTCTGCGTGACGATGAAGTTGTCGAGCGCATAGCCGTGCCGCGTCGTGCTGACGCGCGCATCGAGCACCGACAGTCCGTTGCGGTCGAAGTACGCGCAGATGCCTGCGAACAGGTCGGGGCGGTCCTTCACGTACACGAGCACTTGCAGCGCATCGCCGATCGGCGACGGCCGCGCGCGGACGATCGCGGTTTCGGCGTTCACGTGCCGGTACAGCACGCGCGTCTGCCATGCGATGTCGGCCGCGTCGTGGCGCAGGAAAAAGCCGATGTCGAGCTGATCCCACAGCGCGCGGTGCGCGTCCTCGGGCACGGTCTCGAGGCGCAGCAGCGCGAGCGCCTGCTCCTGCCGCGACTTCAGTTCCGAATGCGCGTCGGGATTCGCGCCGCCGAGCACCGCCAGCGTGATGCGGTACAGGTCTTCGAGGAGCTTGCCCTTCCACGTGTTCCACACCTTCGGGCTCGTGCCGCGGATATCGGCGACGGTCAGCAGGTAGAGCGCGGTGAGGTAGCGCTCGTTGCCGACGACCTCGGCGAAGCGCTTGATGACCTCGGGGTCGCTCGTGTCCTGCTTCTGCGCGACCTGGCTCATCGTCAGGTGATGCTGGACGAGCCACACGATCAGCGCCGCGTCGTCGCCGGCGATCCCGTGCTCGCGGCAGAAACGCCGCGCGTCGGCCATCCCGAGCGTCGAGTGGTCGCCGCCGCGGCCCTTCGCGATGTCGTGGAACAGCGCCGCGACATACAGCACCCACGGGCGCTCGAAATTGCCGATCAGCTGGCTGCAGAACGGGTACTCGTGCGCATGCTCGGCCACCGCGAAGCGGCGAATGTTGCGCAACACCATCAGGATGTGCTGGTCGACCGTGTACACGTGGTACAGGTCGTGCTGCATCTGGCCGACGATGCGGCGGAAATTCAGCAGATAGCGGCCGAGCACGCTCGTCTGGTTCATCAGCCGGAACGCATGCGTGATGCCTTCGGGCTGCTGCAGGATCTGCATGAACGTGCTGCGGTTCTGCGGATCGCGCCGCCACGTGTTGTTCATGATCTCGCGCGAGTTGTACAGCGCGCGCAGCGTGCGGGCGGACAGGCCCTTCACGCCGCGGGTCGCCTCGTACAGCAGGAACGCTTCGAGGATCGCGTCGGGATGGCGTTCGAACACGCCGTCGTCGACGATTTCGAGCATGCCCTGCTTCTCGACGAAGCGATCGGGCGACAGCACACGCGTGATGCCGCTCGTCGCGGGAAACAGCTGCGCCTCGATATTCTGGATCAGGATCGTCGCCAGCTGCGTGACCGCTTTCGCGGCCCAGTAGTAACGGCGCATCAGCTGCTCGCTTGCGCGTTTGGCGTGCGTCGGCTGGTAGCCGAAGCTCTCGGCGGCCTGCGTCTGCAGGTCGAACACGAGCATGTCCTGGCGGCGGCCGGCGATCACGTGCAGCCGCGCGCGCAACGTCTTCAGGAATCCTTCGTTGCGGCGCAGCTCGCGCGCCTCGCGATCGGTGATGAGGCCGCGCGTGTCGAGCTCGCGCCAGCTGCTGCCGAAGCCGGCCGCGCGTGCGATCCACAGGATCGTCTGCAGGTCGCGCAACCCGCCCGGGCTTTCCTTCACGTTCGGCTCGAGGCTGTACGGCGTGTCCTGGAACTTCGCATGGCGCTGGCGCATCTCGAGCACCTTCGCGGTGAAGAACGCGCGCGCGTCGAGCGCCTCGTGATACCGCACGGTGAAGCGCTCGAACAGCGCGGTGCTGCCGACGATGCGGCGCGCTTCCAGCAGCGAGGTCTGCACGGTGACGTCCTGCGACGCCTCCTCGATGCATTGGGCGACCGTGCGCACGCTGCTGCCGATCTCGAGGCCGAGGTCCCATGCCATCCCGATGAAGCGCTCGATGCGCGCGTCGAGCGCCGGGTCGTGCGTATCGGGCAGCAGCACGAGGATGTCGACGTCGGAGTAGGGTGCGAGCTCGCCGCGCCCGTAGCCGCCGACGGCGACGAGTGCGAGCGTCGCGGGCAGCCCGCAGTCGTCCCACACGCGCTTGAGCACATCGTCGGTGAGTTTCGACAGCGCGTGCATCAGCGACGCGACGTTCGTCGCGCTGCGAAAGCGCTCGAGCATGTCGGCCTTGGCGGCCTTGAATTCGGCGCGCCGCGACAGCGCTTCGGGCGAGGGGGCGGCGTGAGCGCTCATGGGCAGGCCGTTCAGGTCAGCAGGTCAGGGGCGGGCGGGGCGGGCTGGCGCGGCGGCGCTCAAACCGCGGCGGCTGGTTGCGCGAACACCGGGCGCGCCGGCGTGCCGGCGGACACGGTCAGCACCTCGTAGCCCGTCTCGGTGACGAGCACCGTGTGCTCCCACTGCGCGGACAGGCTGCGGTCGCGCGTCTTGACCGTCCACTGGTCGGGCATCGTGCGGATGTCGCGCTTGCCGGCGTTGATCATCGGCTCGATCGTGAAGATCATCCCGGCCTTCAGCTCGATGCCGGTGCCCGGACGGCCATAGTGCACGACCTGCGGATCCTCGTGGAATACCGTGCCGATGCCGTGGCCGCAGTATTCGCGCACGACGCTGTAGCCCTGCGCTTCCGCATGCTTCTGGATCGCATGGCCGATGTCGCCGAGGTGAGCGCCGGGCTTGACCTGGTCGATGCCGAGCCACATGCACTCATAGGTGGTCTGCACGAGGCGCTTTGCGAGGATCGAGCCCTCGCCGACGATGAACATCCGGCTGGTGTCGCCGAAGTAGCCGTTCTTGATCACGGTGATGTCGATGTTCAGCGCGTCGCCGTTCTTGATCACCTTCTCGCCCGGAATGCCGTGGCAGATCACGTCGTTGACCGAGATGCAGGTGGCCTTCGGGTACGGCGGATAGCCGGGCGGCTGATAATTCAGCGGCGCCGGGATCGTGCCCTGCTCGTTGAGCATGAATTCGTGACAAAGCCGGTCGAGTTCGGCGGTCGTGACGCCCGCGACGACGTGCGGCGTGATGAAGTCGAGCACTTCGCTCGCGAGACGGCAGGCGACGCGCATCTCGGCGATATCGTGTTCGTTTTTGAGCGTAATAGCCATCGAGGTATGCCTGGAATGCGGTGAATTGACGGATTATCGCACCTTATGGCGGGCCTCGCAGCCCCTGCCGGCGGTACCGATGCGGGTTTTCGCGGATTGTCCGGCCGGCTGCCGCGCGGCAAGCGAAAGTGCCGGGCGACTTGAGAGCCGACAAATCGGCGTGCTATACTCTCTGGCTAAGTCGACATCCAAATGCCGAACATGCCCCGTCATGGGGCGGTACAGGGCGGCATGGAAATGAAAGGCTTGCGGCACGGGCATTTTCGCACGTGCCGAATCGCAAGCCGGCGCAACCAGGGTGCCGACGCGCGGAACGAGGCGTCCTTCGGGGCGCGTTCGCGCGGCGGTACGGCAGCCGGCTTAAGACCCAACCCTCGTGGAGAATTTACATGGCAGTCACGATGCGCCAAATGCTGGAAGCGGGTGTCCACTTCGGTCACCAGACCCGTTTCTGGAACCCGAAGATGGCTCCGTTCATTTTCGGTCACCGCAACAAGATTCACATCATCAACCTCGAAAAGACGCTGCCGATGTTCACGGACGCACAGAAGTACGTGCGCCAGCTGGCAGCGAACCGCGGCACGATCCTGTTCGTCGGCACGAAGCGTCAGTCGCGTGACACGATCGCTCAGGAAGCGCAGCGCGCGGGCATGCCGTACGTCAACGCACGCTGGCTCGGCGGCATGATGACCAACTTCAAGACGCTGAAGGTTTCGATCAAGCGTCTGAAGGACATGGAAGCGGCAGTCGAGGCAGGCGAGCTCGAGAAGATGAGCAAGAAGGAAGCGCTGCTGTTCGAACGCGAAATCGCCAAGCTGCAGAAGTCGATCGGTGGCGTGAAGGACATGGGCGGCATTCCGGACGCAATCTTCGTCGTCGACGTCGGTTACCACAAGATTGCCGTGACGGAAGCGAACAAGCTGGGCGTGCCGGTCATCGCCGTGGTCGATACGAACCACTCGCCGGAAGGTGTGGATTACGTGATCCCGGGTAACGACGACTCGAGCAAGGCAGTCGCGCTGTACGCTGAAGGCGTGGCCGACGCGATCCTGGAAGGCCGTGCGAACGCGGTCAACGAAGTGGTCCAGGCAGCGCGTGGCGACGACGAGTACGTCGAGGAAAACGCGTAACTGGCCCCGAGCCGGCGCAAAAAGGGGGCTCTCAACAGGCCCCCTTTTTTTAAGCTTGTGCGCCGGACCTGATCGCGCCGAATCGGTGCGGGTCCGGAAACGATTTTCGGCCGTTCGCGTCCAAGCGGGCGGCGTTGTGAATACAGACTCAAGGAGCGAATGATGGCGGCAATTACCGCAAGCATGGTGGCAGAACTGCGCGCAAAGACCGACGCACCGATGATGGAGTGCAAGAAGGCGCTGACGGAAGCCGACGGCGATCTGGCCAAGGCTGAAGAACTGCTGCGCGTGAAGCTCGGCAACAAGGCGAGCAAGGCGGCATCGCGCGTGACGGCCGAAGGCGTCGTCGCATCGTTCGTCGGCGGCAACGCGGGCGCGCTGGTCGAACTGAACTGCGAAACCGACTTCGTCGCGAAGAACGACGACTTCCTCGCATTCTCGAAGACGGTTGCAGAACTCGTCGCGACGCAAAACCCGGCCGACGTGGCAGCGCTGTCGGCACTGCCGCTCGACGGCTCGACGGTCGACGCAGTCCGTCTGGCCCTGATCGGCAAGATCGGCGAAAACGTGTCGATCCGCCGTTTCGTCCGTTTCGAAACCGCGAACAAGATCGCAACGTACCTGCACGGCGCGCGTATCGGCGTGATCGTCGAGTACACGGGTGCGGAAGAGCAGGTCGGCAAGGACGTCGCGATGCACATCGCTGCGATGAAGCCGGTCGCGCTGTCGTCGGCAGACGTGCCGGCGGAACTGATCGAGACGGAGCGCCGTGTCGCCGAGCAGAAGGCTGCCGAATCGGGCAAGCCGGCTGAAATCGTCGCGAAGATGGTCGACGGCAGCGTCCAGAAGTACCTGAAGGAAGTGTCGCTGCTGAACCAGACGTTCGTGAAGAACGACAAGCAGACGATCGAGCAGATGCTGAAGGCAGCGAATGCGGCAGTGCAGAAGTTCGCGCTGTTCGTCGTCGGCGAAGGCATCGAGAAGCGCCAGGACGACTTTGCCGCCGAAGTGGCCGCACAAGTCGCAGCAGCAAAGCAGCAGTAAGCAGTCAGGCAGTATCCGCGGCGGGCGTCCGCTCCGCCGCGGCCGGCGGCGTCGCCGGCCGGCCGGGAACCCCGTCCGACCGTCGGCGCTTGCCCGAATCAGTATTTCGCCCCTACAGTTCGTGGTTGTCATCCTCTCGTCGCTCGGAAGCCCCTATGTCCAATGCCTATAAACGCGTCCTCCTCAAACTCTCCGGCGAAGCGCTGATGGGCGATGATGCCTTCGGCATCAATCGCGCGACGATCGAGCGGATGGTGGCGGATATCGCCGAAGTCGTGGGTCTCGGCACGCAGCTCGCGGTCGTGATCGGCGGCGGTAACATTTTCCGTGGTGTCGCGGGCGGTGCGGCCGGCATGGACCGCGCGACGGCCGACTACATGGGGATGCTGGCCACGATGATGAACGCACTGGCGCTGCAGGACGCAATGCGCCACGCCGGCATCGTCGCGCGCGTGCAGTCCGCGCTGCGCATGGACCAGGTCGTCGAGCCGTACATCCGGCCCCGTGCGATCCGCCAGCTCGAGGAAGGCAAGGTCGTGATCTTCGCGGCCGGCACGGGCAACCCGTTCTTCACGACGGACACGGCCGCCGCGCTGCGCGGTTCGGAAGTGGGCGCCGAGGTCGTATTGAAGGCGACCAAGGTCGATGGCGTATATTCTGCCGATCCGAAGAAGGATCCGTCGGCCACGCGTTACACGACGATCAGCTTCGACGAGGCGATCAGCCGCAATCTGCAGGTGATGGACGCGACGGCCTTCGCGCTGTGCCGCGACCAGAAGCTGCCGATTCGCGTGTTTTCGATCAACAAGCCGGGCGCGCTCAAGCGTATCGTGCTGGGCGAGGACGAAGGTACGCTCGTCCACGTGTAAACTCCCGCGGATGCGGGCAAGCGGCGTGGGTCGTCGGCCGCGGTGCGTGGCGCGCCGGGCGGGGCCCGCGTTCTTTGAAGGTTGGAAGGTTTGGAGGTTGAAATGAGTGTCGCTGATGTCAAGAAGGGCGTAGAGCAGAAGATGCAGCGCTCGATCGAAGCGTTCAAGAACGATCTGGCGAAGATCCGTACGGGCCGTGCGCACACCGGTCTGCTCGATCACGTGCAGGTCGACTACTACGGTTCGATGGTGCCGATCTCGCAGGTTGCGAACCTGACGCTCGTCGACGCACGCACGATCGGCGTGCAGCCGTGGGAAAAGAACATGGTCGCGAAGGTCGAGAAGGCCATCCGCGAAGCCGATCTCGGCCTGAACCCGGCGACGGCCGGCGACCTGATCCGCGTGCCGATGCCCGCGCTGACGGAAGAGCGCCGCCGCGAGCTGACCAAGGTGGTCAAGAGCGAAGGCGAAACGGCCAAGGTCGCGATCCGCAACCTGCGCCGCGACGCGAACGAAGCGCTCAAGAAGCTCGTGAAGGACAAGGAAATCTCGGAAGACGACGAGCGCCGTGCGAGCGACGACGTGCAGAAGCTGACCGACAAGCACGTTGCCGAAGTCGACAAGCTCGTGCAGAGCAAGGAAGCCGAGATCATGACGGTCTGACGACCGTCCTCGCGCGCCGCCTCTTCCCGCATTACTGTCTCAACGGCCATGACCTATACCAGCTCTACTGTTCGCGTGCCTGACGTCGGCGCCGTGCCGCGTCATATCGCGATCATCATGGACGGCAACGGCCGTTGGGCGACCGAACGCCGCTTGCCGCGCGTCGCGGGGCACACCCGCGGCGTGGATGCCGTGCGGGCGGTGGTCGAAGGCTGCGCGCGCGCCGGCGTCGAATACCTGACGCTGTTCGCGTTCAGTTCGGAAAACTGGCGCCGGCCGAACGACGAAGTGTCGTTCCTGATGCGGCTGTTCATCACCGCGCTCGAACGCGAGATCGGCAAGCTGCATGCGAACGGGATCCGCCTGCGGGTGGTGGGCGATCTCGAGCGATTCGAGCCGCGCATCCGCGAACTGATCCGCCGCGCCGAAACCAAGACGGCGCGCAACACCCGTCTCACCCTGACGATCGCCGCGAACTACGGCGGCCGCTGGGACATCCTGCAGGCGACGAAGAAGCTCGTCGAGCAGGCCGTGCGCGAGGGCCGCGAGGTCGACGTGACCGAAGACGCGTTCGCGCCGCACCTGGCGATGGCCTATGCGCCGGAGCCCGATCTCTTCATCCGCACCGGCGGCGAGCAGCGTGTCAGCAATTTCCTGCTGTGGCAGCTCGCGTACGCCGAATTCTATTTCACCGACAAATACTGGCCGGACTTCGACGGCGCGGCGCTGGCCGACGCGATCGCATCGTATACCGAGCGCGAGCGCCGTTTCGGGCGCACCAGCGCGCAGCTCGAACCACAATCGCAGAACGCCGATTCCCTTTCATGCTGAAGACCCGTGTGATCACGGCGGTCGTGATGCTGGCAGTGTTGCTGCCCGTGACGCTGTTCGCGCCGCTCACCGCGTTCGGCGCGCTGATCGGCGTCGTGCTCGTGTTCGCCGCGTGGGAGTGGGCGCGCCTGCTCAAGCTCGGCGCGACCGGTTCGGTCGTCTACGCGATCGTCGCGGCGCTGGCGCTCGCGGCGACCGCGCCGCTCGGCGTCGAAGCCGCTGCGTCCCGTCCCCTTTTTATGGCAGCTGGCGTCTTCTGGCTGCTGGTCGGCCCGTTCTCGCTGCGGCGCAAGCCGGCGCTCGCGGGCGGCGTGTGGCGGCCGTTCCTGCTCGCGGCCGGGCTCGCGGTGTTCGCGGCCTGCTGGCACGCGGTCGTCGCGGCGCGTGCGCAGGGCGTTTCGTTCGTGCTGTCGCTGCTTCTGGTCGTCTGGCTGGCCGATATCGGCGCATACTTCGCGGGCAAGGCCTTCGGAAAGCGTAAACTGGCCGTTACGATCAGTCCCGGCAAGAGCTGGGAAGGCGCGATCGGCGGCTGGCTCGCCGTGATGGTCGTCGCGGGTGTCGCGATGGCCGCGCACTGGTTCGAGCCGACCCTGTTTTCCGCACTCGCCGCGCGTTACGGGATGCCCGGCGCGTGGGCCGCGCTGACGCTGCTGGTCGTCTACAGCGTGATCGGCGACCTGTTCGAGTCGCTGCTCAAGCGTCAGGCGGGCGTGAAGGATTCGAGCGGCCTGCTGCCCGGTCACGGCGGCGTGCTCGACCGCGTCGACGCGCTGCTGCCGGTGCTGCCGCTCGCAATGCTGCTGCTTGGTTAAACCACTATTTCTGTTATGCAAAAACGTCTGACACTGCTCGGTTCCACGGGCTCGATCGGAGACAGCACGCTCGACGTGGTCGCCCGCCATCCCGAGCGTTTCTCGGTCTACGCGCTGACCGCGCACCGCAACGGCGACAAGCTCGTCGAGCAGTGCCTGCGCTTCGCGCCCGAAATCGCGGTGGTCGGCGATGCGAACACGGCGGCGCACGTCGAGGCGAAACTGCGCGCGGCGGGCAGCAAGACCACGGTGCTGTACGGGCCGCAGGCGCTCGTCGACGTGTCGAAGAGCGACGGCTGCGATACGGTCGTCGCCGCGATCGTCGGCGCTGCAGGCCTTGCGCCGAGCCTCGCGGCCGCGCGTGCCGGCAAGCGCATCCTGCTCGCGAACAAGGAATCGCTCGTGATGTCGGGCGCGATCTTCATGGACGCCGTGCGCGACCATGGCGCGATCCTGCTGCCGGTCGACAGCGAACACAACGCGATCTTCCAGTGCATGCCGCGCGACGAGAACGAACACGGCGGGATCTCGAAGATCATCCTGACCGCATCGGGCGGCCCGTTCCGTACGCGCGAGCCGGCCACGCTCGTCGACGTGACGCCGGACGAAGCGTGCAAGCACCCGAACTGGGTGATGGGCCGCAAGATTTCCGTCGATTCCGCGACGATGATGAACAAGGGCCTCGAAGTGATCGAGGCGCACTGGATCTTCGGCTTGGCCGGCGACCGGATCGACGTGCTGATTCACCCGCAGAGCGTGATCCATTCGCTCGTGTCGTACCGCGACGGCTCGGTGCTCGCTCAGCTCGGCAATCCCGACATGCGCACGCCGATCGCGCACGCGCTCGCGTTCCCGGAGCGCGTCGACGCCGGTGTCGACCAGCTCGACCTCGCGCAGATCGCACAGCTGTCGTTCGAGAAGCCCGATTACACGCGCTTCCCGTGCCTCGCGCTCGCGCTGAAGGCGCTTGAGGAGGGCGGTATCGCGAGTGCCGCGTTGAACGCGGCGAACGAAATCGCGGTCGAAGCATTTCTCGAGCGCCGAATCGGCTTCATGGCGATCGCGGCGACGGTCGATGCGGTGCTCAACGCGCTGCCGAACCGTAACCCGAACGGGCTCGACGACGTCCTTGCGGCGGATGCCGAGGCACGCCGCCTCGCCGCCGAGATCATTGCGAAAGCGCCTGCGCCACGCGTGGAGCGCGCTGTCTGAATGAGGTGCTCATGAACGTGCTGGTCGAACTGATCGCGTTTGCCGTGGCGATCGGGGTGCTGGTCGTCGTGCATGAGTACGGACATTATCGCGTCGCGCGCTGGTGCGGCGTGAAGGTGCTGCGTTTCTCGATCGGCTTCGGTCAGCCCGTCGCGCGCTGGGTCAGCCGCAGGACGGGCACTGAATGGACGCTCTCCGCGTTGCCGCTGGGCGGTTACGTGAAGATGCTCGACGAGCGTGAACCGGGGTCGAGCGTCAAGCCCGAGGAACTCGATCAGGCGTTCAACCGGCAATCGGTGTTCAAGCGCATCGCGATCGTCGCCGCCGGCCCGATCGCGAACTTCCTGTTGGCAATCGTCCTCTTTTCCGCTGTATTCGCGACTGGCGTGACCGAGCCGGCCGCGGTGCTCGCGCCGCCGGCTGCCGGCACGGCGGCGGCTCGCGCGGGCTTCGACGGCAGCGAGACGATCGTGTCGATCCGCGACGCCGACGGCGGCGAGGCCGCGCCGGTGCGCTCGTGGTCGGACTTGCGCTGGAAGCTGCTGTCCGCCGCGTTCGATCATCGCGAGGTCGTGCTCGGCGCGCGCGACGGCGGTTCGGCGACGTTCGACTTCCGCGTCGACCTGCGCAATGTTCCCGAAAGCCAGCTCGACGACGATTTCATGATGCACCTGGGCTTCGAGACCGGCGGTGGCACGCTGTCGGTCGCGTCGGTGCAGCCCGGCAGCGCGGCCGAGCAGGCGGGCCTGAAGGCCGGCGACAAGTTGCTGGCGCTTGACGGCAATCCGATTGGCGGCGCATCGCGCTTCATCGACGCGGTGAAGCACCACGCGGGTCAGGCAGTCAACCTGCAGGTCGAGCGCGGCGGCGCGACGCAAACCGTGCAGATCGTGCCGCAGGCGCAGCGCGACGATGAAACGGGGCAGCAGGTTGGCCGCATCGGCGCGTCGCTGTCGATGCACACGCCGTCGGTCGACGTGCGCTATGGGCCGATCGAGAGTCTGCGGCTCGGTGCGCACCGCACGTGGGACATTGCGATTTACTCGCTGAAGATGTTCGGACGGATGATCACGGGCGATGCGTCGCTGAAGAATCTGTCCGGTCCGGTGACGATTGCTGACTACGCCGGCAAGAGCGCGCGGCTCGGTCCGTCGGCCTTCCTGTCGTTCCTCGCCCTTGTCAGCATTAGCCTCGGGGTGCTGAACTTGCTGCCGATTCCCGTTTTGGACGGGGGGCATCTGTTATATTATCTGGTTGAAGCCGCGACCGGGAAAGCCGTCTCGGAGCGTTGGCAGCTGATTCTGCAAAGAGCCGGGTTGATCTGCATCGTCGCGTTGTCGGCGATCGCGCTGTTCAACGACCTGGCTCGGTTAATCCATTTCTGAAGCGTCAGGCGGCGGCCAGTCGGCCGCCGCCTGATTTGATGCAGCTAAATATTGGGGATGCACGTTGTTCAAACCTCATCGCTTTGTACCTAAGACAGTTGCAGCGGCCGCGCTCGCCGCGCACGGCCTCGCGGCGCATGCAGCGGCACCGTTCGTGGTGCAAGACATCAAGATCGAGGGGTTGCAGCGCGTCGAAGCGGGTTCGGTGTTTGCCTACCTGCCGATCAAGCAGGGCGATACCTTCACCGACGACAAGGCATCCGAAGCAATCCGCGCGCTGTACGCGACGGGCTTCTTCAACGACGTGCGCATCGCCACCCAGGGCAACGTCGTGATCGTGCAGGTGCAGGAGCGTCCGGCCATCGCGTCGATCGACTTCACCGGCACGAAGGAATTCGACAAGGACAACCTGACGAAGGCGCTGCGCGCGGTGGGTCTGGCCGACGGCCGCTACTACGACAAGGCGCTCGTCGACAAGGCGGAGCAGGAGCTCAAGCGTCAGTACCTGACGCGCGGCTTCTACGCGGCCGAGGTCAAGACGACGATCACGCCGGTCGACGCGAACCGCGTATCGATCCTGTTCGCGGTCGCCGAAGGCCCGAGCGCGAAGATCCGCCAGATCAACTTCATCGGCAACAAGGCGTTCAGCACCAGCACGCTGCGCGACGAAATGCAACTGTCGACGCCGAACTGGTTCTCCTGGTACACGAAGAACGACCTGTACTCGAAGGAAAAGCTCACGGGCGACCTCGAGGCCGTGCGCTCGTACTACCTGAACCGCGGCTACCTCGAGTTCAACATCGAGTCGACCCAGGTGTCGATCTCGCCCGACAAGAAGGACATGTACCTGACGGTCACGCTGCACGAAGGCGAGCCGTACACGGTGTCGGGCATCAAGCTGTCGGGCAATCTGCTCGATCGCGAAGCCGAACTGAACAAGCTGATCAAGATCAAGCCGGGCGATCGTTTCTCGGCCGAAAAGCTGCAGCAAACGACGAAGTCGATCGTCGACAAGCTCGGTGAATACGGTTACGCATTTGCGACCGTCAACGCGCAACCGGACATCGACCAGGCGAACCACAAGGTGAACCTGAACCTCGTCGTCGATCCGAGCCGCCGCGTGTACGTGCGCCGCATCAACGTGGTCGGCAACACGCGTACGCGTGACGAAGTCGTGCGCCGCGAAATGCGCCAGCTCGAAAGCTCGTGGTTCGATTCGAACCGCCTCGCGCTGTCGAAGGATCGTGTGAACCGTCTCGGCTACTTCACCAACGTCGACGTGACGACGGTGCCCGTCGAAGGCACGAACGACCAGGTCGACGTGAACGTGAAGGTCGATGAAAAGCCGACCGGCGCGATCACGCTGGGCGCGGGCTTCTCGTCGACGGACAAGGTGGTGCTGTCGGCCGGCGTGTCGCAGGACAACGTGTTCGGCTCGGGCACGAGCCTGTCGGTGAACGTCAATACCGCGAAGAGCTACCGCACGCTGACCGTCACACAGGTCGACCCGTACTTCACGGTCGACGGCATCAAGCGGATCACGGACGTCTACTACCGCACGTACCAGCCGCTCTACTATTCGACGAGCTCGAGCTTCCGGATCATCAGCGCGGGCGGCAACCTGAAGTTCGGCATTCCGTTCTCGGAAGTCGACACCGTCTACTTCGGCGCGGGCTTCGAGCAGAACCGTCTCGACGTCGACTCGAATACGCCGCAGAGCTACCAGGATTACGTGAACGAGTTCGGCCGCGTGTCGAACACGGTGCCGCTGACGGTCGCGTGGTCGCGTGACGCGCGTGACAGCGCGCTGATCCCGAGCCGCGGCTACTTCACGCAGGCGAACGTCGAATACGGCGTGCCGGTCGGCAAGATCCAGTACTACAAGGCCGACCTGCAGGCGCAGTACTACTATTCGTTCTCGCGTGGCTTCATCCTGGGCCTGAACCTGCAAGGCGGCTACGGTAACGGTATCGGCAACCCGTACCCGATCTTCAAGAACTACTACGCGGGCGGTATCGGCTCCGTGCGTGGCTACGAGCCGAGCTCGCTGGGCCCGCGCGATACGAAGACGAACGACCCGATCGGCGGTTCGAAGATGCTGGTCGGCAACATCGAGCTGACGTTCCCGCTGCCGGGCACCGGCTACGACCGCACGCTGCGCGTGTTCACGTTCCTCGACGGCGGTAACGTCTGGGGCAACGCGCCGGGCGGCACGAGTACCGGCGCGAACGGCCTGCGTTACGGCTACGGTGTGGGTCTCGCGTGGATCTCGCCGATCGGCCCGCTGAAGCTGAGCCTCGGCTTCCCGCTGCAGAAGCATGAAGGCGACCAGTACCAGAAATTCCAGTTCCAGATCGGGACGGCGTTCTGATCGAACGCATGACAACAGCAACGAGAGGGTAATTTTGCTAACCGGTAAGTTTTCGAAACGAGTGATGTGTGCGCTGACCGTTGCGCTGGCCTTGGGCGCGGCGACGGCACATGCTCAGGACGTCGCCCGCATCGCGGCGGTCAATTCGGATCGGATCCTGCGCGAGTCGGCGCCCGCCAAGTCGGCGCAGACGAAGCTCGAAGCCGAGTTCGCGAAGCGCGACAAGGATCTGCAGGACCTCGCGGCGCGTCTGAAGTCGATGTCCGACTCGCTGGACAAGAACGGCGCGTCGCTGTCGGCGGCCGATCGCGCACAGAAGCAGCGCGATCTCGCGCAGCTCGATACCGACTTCCAGCGCAAGCAGCGCGAGTTTCGCGAAGACCTGAACCAGCGCCGCAACGAGGAACTCGCGGCGGTGCTGGAGCGTGCGAACAAGGTCATCAAGCAGATCGCCGAGCAGCAGAATTACGACCTGATCGTGCAGGAAGCCGTGTACGTCAGCCCGCGCATCGACATCACCGACAAGGTGCTCAAGGCGCTCGCGTCCGGCTCGACGAACTGAACGGAGCAGACGACGAATGGCATTGACGCTTGAGGCACTCGTAAAGCGGTTCGGCGGCGAGATCGCCGGCGACGCCCAGTGCAAGGTGGGCGGCCTCGCGCCGCTCGACCAGGCAGGCCCTCAGCAACTCGCGTTTCTCGCGAATCCGAAGTACCTGTCGCAGGTCGAGACGACCCGCGCCGGCGCGGTGCTGATCGCGCCGAAGGATCTCGAAAAGCTGGGCGCGGCCGCTGATGGCCGCAATTTCATCGTGACGCCGAATCCGTACGCGTACTTCGCTCGCGTCGCGCAGATGTTCATCGATCTCGCTACGCCGCCGCGCGCGGCCGGCGTGCATCCGAGCGCGACGATCGACCCGGCCGCGCAGGTGGCCGCGAGCGCGGTGATCGGTCCGCACGTGACGGTCGAGGCCGGCGCGGTGATCGAGGACGGCGTGCAGCTCGACGCGAACGTGTTCGTCGGCCGCGGCACCACGATCGGCGCGGGTTCGCACCTCTACCCGAACGCTTCGGTGTACCACGGCTGCAAGATCGGTCCGCGCGCGATCATTCATTCGGGCGCCGTGATCGGTTCCGACGGGTTCGGCTTCGCGCCGGATTTCGTCGGCGACGGCGATGCGCGTACCGGCAGCTGGGTCAAGATTCCGCAGGTCGGCGGCGTGTCGGTTGGCCCGGACGTCGAGATCGGTGCGAACACGACGATCGACCGCGGCGCGATGGCGGACACCGTCATCGAGGAATGCGTGAAGATCGACAACCAGGTGCAGATCGCCCACAACTGCCGGATCGGGGCCTACACGGTGATCGCCGGCAAGGCGGGCATCGCGGGCAGCACGACGATCGGCCGCCACTGCATGATCGGCGGCGCGGCCGGGATCGCCGGCCATGTGACGCTTGGCGACTATGTCATCATCACCGCGAATTCGGGCGTGTCGAAGTCGCTGCCGAAGGCAGGCATCTACACGAGCGCGTTCCCGGCCGTCGACCACGGCGAATGGAACAAGAGCGCCGCGCTCGTGCGCAACCTCGACAAGCTGCGCGACCGCATCAAGGCGCTCGAGACCGCGCTGGCCGCCCAGGGCGGCACGGACGCCTGACCGACACCATGCGAGACCACGAACCGGGCACGGCCAGCGCATTCGGCCCGGTTTGCCAGACTGGGCCGCGCGGCGGCCCGCTTCAGCTTTTGCATCACCACCGCGCAGCTTCTGCGTGAGACGAACCATCATGAGCACTGAAAAAATCAATCTCGACATCCACAAGATCCTCACGCTGCTGCCGCATCGCTACCCGATTCTGCTCGTCGATCGCGTGCTCGAACTCGAGCCGCACAAGGGAATCAAAGCGCTGAAGAACGTGTCGATCAACGAGCCGTTCTTTCAGGGGCACTTCCCGAAGCGGCCGGTGATGCCGGGTGTGCTGATCCTCGAGGCGCTCGCTCAGGCAGCCGCGCTGTTGACGTTCGCGGAAGAGCAGCCGAAGGACCCGGAAAACACGCTGTACTACTTCGTCGGCATCGACGGCGCGCGCTTCAAGCGTGTCGTCGAACCGGGCGATCAGCTGATTCTGAACGTGACGTTCGAACGCTACATCCGCGGCATCTGGAAGTTCAAGGCGGTGGCGGAAGTGGACGGCAAGGTGGCGGCGGAAGCCGAATTGATGTGCACGGTCAAGACGGCCGACGCGGCGCCCTGAGCGACGCGGCACGCATGGGTAACGTAACGCGAGCAACGCGACACATCACATCGAGAGGCAACGGCGCATGACCAGGATTCATCCTACCGCGATCGTCGAACCGGGCGCGCAGATCGACGAGTCCGTCGAGATCGGGCCGTACGCGGTCGTCGGGCCGCACGTCACGATCGGCGCGCGTACGACGATCGGGTCGCACAGCGTGATCGAAGGTCACACGACGCTCGGCGAGGACAACCGCATCGGCCATTACGCGTCGGTCGGCGGCCGTCCGCAGGACATGAAGTACAAGGACGAGCCGACGAAGCTCGTGATCGGCAACCGCAACACGATCCGCGAATTCACGACGATCCACACCGGAACCGTGCAGGACGCGGGCGTGACGACGCTCGGCGACGACAACTGGATCATGGCCTATGTGCACATCGGTCATGACTGCCGCGTCGGCAACAACGTGATCCTGTCGAGCAACGCGCAGATGGCCGGTCACGTCGAGATCGGCGACTGGGCGATCGTCGGCGGGATGTCGGGCGTGCACCAGTTCGTGCGCATCGGTGCGCACTCGATGCTGGGTGGCGCCTCGGCGCTCGTGCAGGACGTGCCGCCGTTCGTGATCGCGGCCGGCAACAAGGCCGAGCCGCACGGCATCAACGTCGAAGGCCTGCGCCGGCGCGGTTTCTCGCCCGACGCGATCTCGGCGCTGCGCAGCGCGTACCGCCTGCTGTACAAGAACGGCCTGTCGCTCGAGGAAGCGAAGGTGCAGTTGCGCGAGCTGGCGGCCGCGGGTGGCGAAGGCGACGCAGCGGTCACCGCGCTCGTCGCGTTCATCGACGCGTCCCAACGCGGCATCATCCGCTAAGCGATGTCGCTCCCGACCAATCAGCTCCGGCTCGCGATGGTGGCCGGCGAGCCGTCGGGCGATTTGCTCGCGGCGTCGCTGCTCGGCGGGCTTCAAGAGCGGCTGCCCGCGTCGACCCACTACTACGGGATCGGCGGGCAGCGGATGCTCGCGCACGGCTTCGACTCGCATTGGCAGATGGACAAGCTGACGGTGCGCGGCTACGTCGAGGCGCTGGGCCAGATTCCCGAAATCCTGCGGATTCGCGGCGAACTGAAGCGCCAGCTGCTCGCGGAGCGGCCCGACGCATTCATCGGCGTCGACGCACCCGATTTCAACTTCAACGTGGAGCAGGCCGCGCGCGACGCGGGCATCCCGTCGATCCACTTCGTGTGCCCGTCGATCTGGGCATGGCGCGGCGGGCGGATCAAGAAGATCGCGAAGTCCGTCGACCACATGCTGTGCCTGTTCCCGTTCGAGCCGGCGATCCTCGACAAGGCGGGCGTCGCATCGACGTATGTCGGCCACCCGCTGGCCGACGAGATTCCGCTCGAGCCCGACACGCACGGCGCGCGTATCGCGCTGGGCCTGCCCGTGGACGGCCCCGTGATCGCGGTGCTGCCGGGCAGCCGGCGCTCGGAGATCGCGCTGATCGGCCCGACGTTCTTCGCGGCGATGGCGCTGATGCAACAGCGCGAGCCCGGTGTGCGGTTCGTGATGCCGGCTGCGACGCCCGCGCTGCGCGAACTGCTGCAGCCGCTCGTCGACGCGCATCCGCAGCTGGCGCTGACGATCACCGACGGCCGCTCGCAGGTCGCGATGACCGCCGCCGACGCGATCCTCGTGAAGAGTGGCACCGTCACGCTGGAAGCCGCGCTGCTCAAGAAGCCGATGGTGATCTCGTACAAGGTGCCCTGGCTGACCGGGCAGATCATGCGCCGGCAGGGCTATCTGCCGTACGTCGGCTTGCCGAACATCCTGGCGGGGCGCTTCGTCGTGCCCGAGCTGCTGCAGCATTTCGCGACGCCCGAGGCGCTCGCCGATGCGACGCTCACGCAGCTGCGCGACGACGCGAACCGTCGCACGCTGACCGAAGTGTTTACCGAAATGCATCTCTCGCTGCGGCAGAACACGGCCGCGAAGGCGGCCGAAGCGGTCGTGCGCGTGCTCGAACAACGCAAGGGGCGCGCATGACGGCAGCTCGTGCACCACGCCGCCGCGCGTCGAGCGACGTGCAGGGCGGCTTCGACTTCAGCAGGCCCGACGAGATCGTTTGTGGCGTCGACGAAGCGGGCCGCGGCCCGCTCGCGGGGCCGGTGGTGGCCGCTGCGGTGATCCTCGACCCGGCCCAGCCGATCGACGGGCTCGACGATTCGAAGGCGCTGTCCGCGAAGAAGCGCGATGCGCTGTACGACCTGATCGTCGCGCGTTCGCGCGCGTATTGCGTCGCGTCGGCTAGCGTCGACGAAATCGATACGCTGAACATCCTGCACGCGACGATGCTCGCGATGAAGCGTGCCGTCGAGGGGCTGTCGGTCCTGCCGACGCTCGCGCAGATCGACGGCAACCGCTGCCCGACGCTGACGGTGCGTGCCGAGGCGATCGTCAGCGGCGATGCGCTCGTACCGAGCATCTCGGCCGCGTCGATCCTCGCGAAGGTCACGCGCGACCGCATGCTCGTCGACCTGCACGAACGCTTCCCGGTGTACGGTTTCAACGTGCATGCGGGCTACGGCACCGCGAAACACCTTGCCGCGCTGCGCGAGCACGGCCCGTGCGAAGCGCACCGGCGCTCGTTCGCGCCCGTGCGCGCGGCACTCGATCTGATTCGATGAAAAGCATTACTTCCCGCGACAACCCGCTGTACAAGCGCCTGAAGGCGCTCGCGGGTTCGACGCCCCATCAGCGCCGCAGCGGCCAGGCGCTGCTCGAGGGTTTCCACCTCGCCAGCGCGTATCTCGATACGGGCGCGACACCCGAGCTGTGCGTCGCGACCGAAGGCGCGCTCGCGCACGACGAAGCGCAGGCGATCATCGCGCGCGTCGACGCGCAGCGGGTCGTCACGCTGCCCGACGCCTTGTTCGGGCAACTGTCGAACGTGGTCAGCGGTGTCGGTTTCCTGTTGCTCGTCGACCGGCCCGCGCAGCCGCTGCCGGAGCGCGTCACGCACACGTCGGTCGTGCTCGACGGCGTGCAGGACGCCGGCAACGTCGGCTCGATCCTGCGCAGCGCGGCGGCGGCCGGCGTGCGGCACGTATTCTGTGCGCCGGGCACCGCCTATGCGTGGTCGTCGAAGGTGTTGCGTTCCGGCATGGGCGCGCATTTCCTGCTGTCGATCCATGAAGACGTTGATTCTGCCGTGCTCGCCGAACGCCTCGACGTGCCGGTCGCGCTGACCGATTCGCACGGCGCGCAGGCAGTCTACGACTGCGACCTGGCCGGCCCCGTTGCATGGGTGTTCGGCAACGAGGGTGCCGGCGTATCGGCATTCTGGCGCGACGCGGCCACGCATCGCGTGACGATTCCGCAGCCGGGCGGGATGGAGTCGCTGAATGTTGCCGCAGCAGCAGCGGTGTGCCTGTTCGAGCAGGTGCGGCAGCAGCGGCCTGCGTGATGCCGCATGCGGGCATTTCGCACCACAAAAAAGGCCGCGTTCGACGCGGCCTTTTTGTTTCCGGCGGCGGCCAGGTGGCCGCAAGCGCGCAGGCGCTCAGTACGACTGCCGGTCGAGGCGGATTTCCTGCAGGATCGTCGTCGCGATCTCCTCGATCGACTTGTGCGTCGACGACAGCCACTTGATCCCTTCGCGGCGCATCATCGCTTCGGCCTCGTTGATCTCGTAGCGGCAGTTCTCGGGTGCCGCGTACTTGCTGCCCGGCCGGCGCTCGTTGCGAATCTCCGACAGGCGCTGCGGGTCGATCGACAGCCCGAACAGCTTGTCGCGATGCGGCGACAGCGCCGACGGCAGCTTGCCGCGCTCGAAGTCTTCCGGAATCAGCGGATAGTTGGCTGCCTTCACGCCGTACTGCATCGCGAGATACAGGCTCGTCGGCGTCTTGCCGCTGCGCGACACGCCGACCAGGATCACGTCGGCCTCCGACAGGTTGCGGTTCGACTGGCCGTCGTCGTGCGCGAGCGAGAAGTTGATCGCCTCGATCCGCGTCTTGTATTCCTCGGTATCGGCGTTCTGGTGGCCGCGGCCCATCGCGTGGCTCGACTTCAGCTCCAGTTCCTGCTCGAGCGGCTCGACGAAGCGCTGGAACATGTCCAGCACGAGCGCGTTCGAGCGCTTGACGATGTCGTTCGACTCGCTGTCGACGAGCGTCGTGAACACGATCGCACGGCGGCCGTCGTGCACCGCGGCTTCGTTGATCTTCTCGACGGTCGCAAAGGCCTTGTCGAGCGAGTCGACGAATGGCAAGCGCACGAGGCGGAATTTCTGGTCGAACTGGGAGAGGATCGAGTGCGCGAAGGTTTCGGCAGTGATCCCGGTGCCGTCGGAGACGATGAAAACGGTAGGCAGCATGAATCTGGGCGTCGAACGTGAAGGGCGGTTGCGCGGGCAGCTGGAGGTTCGCCTCCAGACGCAGTGAGAAGGTCGCGCCACATCCGGCAGCCGGCACGGTAGAATAGCGGCAACCTGTTGGATAAGCAATTGCGGGGGCAGGGTGCGAACGGCACCTCGGGCTGGCCGTGATCGATCTGAAACTCCCGGCAAGTTCGGCGATTTGTCTGAATGTATCGCCTTTCTGCCGGGATTTTTGCAAATCGGGTCGGAAGATTTTCCGCTGCTGCGATTGTTTCTCCAACAGGTTGCGCAAGACGCGCCGCGCCTTTTTGCAAGCGCCCGCGTCCGAGCCCACTTGCGCAATCGAGCATTTTTTTCACACTTAGGGGCTTGTATGACTAACGCAGCAAACGTCGCAAAGGACCAGGCGTATGTAATCCCGTTCGAGCAGTTGCGGATGACCGATGTGGAGATCGTGGGCGGCAAGAATGCGTCGCTCGGCGAGATGATCAGCCAGCTTTCCGAAGCAGGCGTTCGCGTACCCACCGGTTTCGCCACGACCGCGCTCGCATTCCGCGATTTCCTCAAGCATAACGATCTGACCGATCGCATCGCCAAGCGTCTCGAGTCGCTCGACATCGACGACGTGAAGGCGCTCGCCGAAGCCGGTGCCGAAATCCGCAAGTGGATCGTCGATGCACCGCTGCAGGCGCGTCTTGAGCAGGAAATCCGCGCACAGTTCGAAATCCTGAAGAACGGCTCGCCGGCCGAGCTGTCGTTCGCCGTGCGTTCGTCCGCGACCGCGGAAGACTTGCCCGACGCATCGTTTGCCGGTCAGCAGGAGTCGTACCTGAACGTCGTCGGCATCGAGGACGTGCTCGATCGTATGAAGCACGTGTTCGCGTCGCTGTACAACGACCGCGCGATCTCGTACCGCGTGCACAAGGGCTTCACGCACGCCGAAGTCGCGCTGTCGGCCGGCGTGCAGCGCATGGTCCGCTCGGACGTCGGCGCGGCCGGCGTGATGTTCACGATCGACACCGAATCGGGCTTCAAGGACGCCGTGTTCATCACGTCGAGCTACGGCCTGGGCGAAACCGTCGTGCAGGGTGCTGTGAACCCGGACGAGTTCTACGTATTCAAGACGACGCTCGCACAGGACAAGTACCCGATCATCCGCCGCTCGATCGGCTCGAAGCTGATCAAGATGGAATTCACGCAGCCGGGCGAGCCGGGCCGCGTGAAGACGGTCGACGTGCCGCACGAGCAGCGCAACCGCTACTCGATCACCGACGAAGACGTGATCGAGCTGGCGAAGTACGCGGTCATCATCGAAAAGCACTACCAGCGTCCGATGGACATCGAGTGGGGCAAGGACGGCCGCGACGGCAAGATCTTCATCCTGCAGGCGCGTCCGGAAACGGTGAAGAGCCAGGCGACCGGCAAGGCCGAGCAGCGCTTCAAGCTGAAAGGCCAGTCGCAGGTGCTGGCGACGGGCCGCGCGATCGGCCAGAAGATCGGCGCAGGCCCCGTGCGCGTGATCCAGGATCCGTCGGAAATGGAACGCGTGCAGCCGGGCGACGTGCTGGTGGCGGACATGACCGACCCGAACTGGGAGCCGGTGATGAAGCGTGCGGCGGCGATCGTCACGAACCGTGGCGGCCGGACCTGCCACGCGGCGATCATCGCGCGTGAGCTCGGCGTGCCGGCAGTTGTCGGCTGCGGCGACGCGACCGACGTGCTGAAGGACGGCGCGCTCGTCACGGTGTCGTGCGCGGAAGGCGACGAAGGCAAGATCTACGACGGGCTGCTCGAGACGGAAGTCACGGAAGTGCAGCGCGGCGAACTGCCGGAAATTCCGGTCAAGATCATGATGAACGTCGGCAACCCGCAGCTCGCGTTCGACTTCTCGCAGTTGCCGAACGCCGGCGTGGGCCTCGCGCGTCTCGAGTTCATCATCAACAACAACATCGGCGTGCACCCGAAGGCGATCCTCGAGTATCCGAACATCGACCAGGATCTGAAGAAGGCCGTCGAGAGCGTCGCGCGCGGTCACGCGTCGCCGCGCCAGTTCTACGTCGACAAGCTGACGGAAGGCGTTGCGACGATCGCCGCGGCGTTCTATCCGAAGCCCGTGATCGTGCGTCTGTCCGACTTCAAGTCGAACGAGTACAAGAAGCTGATCGGCGGTTCGCGCTACGAGCCGGACGAGGAAAACCCGATGCTGGGCTTCCGCGGCGCGTCGCGCTACATCGCCGAAGACTTCGCGCAGGCCTTCGAGATGGAGTGCCGTGCACTGAAGCGCGTGCGCGACGAGATGGGCCTGACCAACGTCGAGATCATGGTGCCGTTCGTGCGGACCGTGAAGCAGGCGGCGCGCGTCGTCGGCCTGCTCGAGAAGTTCGGCCTGAAGCGCGGCGAGAACGGCCTGCGCCTCGTGATGATGTGTGAAGTCCCGACCAACGCGATCCTCGCCGAAGAGTTCCTCGAGCACTTCGACGGTTTCTCGATCGGTTCGAACGACCTCACGCAGCTCACGCTCGGCCTCGACCGCGACTCGGGCATGGAACTGCTGGCCGTCGACTTCGACGAACGCGACCCGGCCGTCAAGTTCCTGCTCAAGCGGGCGATCGATACCTGCCGCAAGATGGGCAAGTACGTCGGTATCTGCGGCCAGGGCCCGTCCGATCACCCGGACTTCGCGCAATGGCTGACCGACGAAGGCATCGTGTCGATCTCGCTGAACCCGGACACGATCATCGATACGTGGCAGGCACTCGCCAACCGGAAGTAACGGTCAATGCCAGTTCGGCGCAAGCGCGGTACCGCCGCGCTTGTGTTGAAGGCAAAATGCAAGGTTCGTGTTATAAACACCCCGGTAAGCACCGGGGTGTTTTTGTTTGTCGGTACGTAACGGGGCGACCTGGGCGTGTCGGTTGCGTCCGCTTGCCGCGGCGAAGAATATAGTGAACGTACGGGGCCGTTTTTCTGGAGACCACAATGATGTCGGGGCATCTGTTCTGGTGGGGCGCGGTGGGCGTGCTGGTCGTGGCCGAGTTGCTCACGGGCACGTTCTACCTGCTGATGATTGCGCTCGGCTTTCTCGCGGGCGGATTGCTGCAACTGGCCGGTTTCGCGCCGCACGTGCAGTTCGGCGTGGCCGGCGCGGTCGCGATCATCGCGATGATCGTGCTGCGCCGCTCGGGGCTCGGGCGCAAGCAGAAGCGCGACACGTCGACGAATCCCGACGTCAATCTCGATATCGGCTCGACCGTCACGGTCGACGCGTGGCATGACGGCCGCGCGCGCGTTCAATATCGCGGCGCCGACTGGGACGTCGAACTCGCGCACGGCGAGCGCGACGATGTGCACGTGTAT
This sequence comes from Burkholderia sp. Bp9004, assembly GCF_003858025.1. NCBI lineage: Bacteria > Pseudomonadati > Pseudomonadota > Betaproteobacteria > Burkholderiales > Burkholderiaceae > Burkholderia > Burkholderia sp. Bp9004. Next base: position 64,511 of record NZ_QTQD01000011.1, read on the forward strand.
CAGGTGCGCGCCGTGCGCGGCAACTGTCTCGTGGTCGTAGCGAAACCCGCGGGCTGATCGTCCGCTGATACAACAAGGAGGGAATATTTCATGGATTCGCTGATCATCTGGGTCGTCCTGCTCGTCATCGCCATCGTGATCGTGTCGAAGACGGTGAAGATCGTGCCGCAGCAGCATGCGTGGGTGCTCGAACGCTTCGGGCGCTATCACGCGACGCTGTCGCCCGGTCTCAATATCGTGCTGCCGTTTGTCGACCGGATCGCCTACCGGCACGTGCTGAAGGAGATTCCGCTCGACGTGCCGAGCCAGGTTTGCATCACGCGCGACAACACGCAACTGCAGGTCGACGGCGTGCTGTACTTCCAGGTGACCGATCCGATGAAGGCCTCTTACGGATCGAGCAACTTCGTGCTCGCGATCACGCAACTCGCGCAGACGACGCTACGGTCGGTGGTCGGCAAGCTCGAACTCGACAAGACCTTCGAGGAACGCGACTTCATCAACCACAACATCGTGTCGGCGCTCGATCAGGCTGCCGCGAACTGGGGCGTGAAAGTGCTGCGTTACGAGATCAAGGACCTGACGCCGCCGAAAGAGATCCTCCACGCGATGCAGGCGCAGATCACCGCCGAGCGGGAAAAGCGCGCGCTGATCGCCGCATCGGAAGGCCGCAAGCAGGAGCAGATCAACCTCGCGTCGGGCGCACGCGAGGCGGCGATCCAGAAGTCCGAAGGCGAGCGGCAGGCCGCGATCAACCAGGCGCAGGGCGAGGCGGCCGCAATTCTCGCGGTCGCCGAGGCGAACGCGCAGGCCATCCAGAAGATCGCGAACGCGATCCAGTCGCAGGGCGGGATGGACGCCGTGAACCTGAAGGTTGCCGAGCAGTACGTCGGCGCATTCTCGAACCTCGCGAAACAGGGCAACACGCTGATCGTGCCGGCGAACCTGTCGGATCTCGGCACCGCGATCGCGTCGGCGCTGACGATCGTCAAGAATGCGGCGCCGGCTGCGGGCGGAAGGGGCTGAGCGCAGGCGCGGCTCGGTGAGCCGTCCGGCGGCTGCGTGCGGCCGACGTGCGGCGAATCGTCGCGCTATGGAATCGCGATCCTGCTCGCATGACGATGGGCGGCGCAGGGTTTCATCGGTGACCGTAAGCGGCTGCTCGATCGGCGCACATACGCATCACGGCTCACAAAAGCACACGGCCCGCTTCGAGCGGGCCGTGTCGTTTGCGATGGGGGACGTCGCGCGTCAGGCACCGGCGCGCATGATGCGCGCCTTTTCGCGCTCCCAGTCGCGTTTCTTCTCGGTTTCGCGCTTGTCGTGCAGCTTCTTGCCTTTCGCTAGCGCGATGTCGCATTTCACGCGACCGCCCTTGTAGTGGAAGTTCAGCGGCACGAGCGTATAGCCGCGCTGCTCGACCTTGCCGATCAGTTTCTTGATTTCGTCACGGTGCAGCAGCAGCTTGCGCGTGCGGACCGGATCGGGCTTGATGTGCGTCGAGGCTTCGGGCAGCGGGCTGATGTGGGTGCCGATCAGGAAGATCTCGGCGTTCTTGACCACGACGTAGCCTTCCTTGATCTGGCCGCGCCCGGCGCGCAGCGCCTTGACTTCCCAGCCCTCAAGCACGAGCCCCGCCTCGTAGCGTTCCTCGATGTGATAATCGAAGTGCGCTTTCCTGTTGTCGATGATGCTCATGAAAGGATCGGGCCAACTCGTTTAAAATCACGATTTTAGCAAAGCGGGGCGGTAATCGCCCGGCTTGCGTTCTTACTTGAGCGATGCCGCGCGATTTATGGCAGATGTCCAGAAAACCGTATTGATCCGTCACTCGGCGGAACAGATGTTCGACCTCGTCACCGACGTGGCCGATTACCCCAATTTCCTGCCCTGGTGCGGCGGCGTCGAGATTCGCCGTCAGGACGACAGCGGGATGGAAGCGCGCATCGACATCAACTTCAAGGGCATCAGGCAGCATTTCGCGACGCGCAACACGCAGCAGCGCCCGACACGCATCGACATGGAGTTCGCGGACGGCCCGTTCCGGAAGTTCACGGGTTCGTGGCGCTTCATCCCGCTGCGCTCCGACGCATGCAAGATCGAATTTGCGCTGCACTACGAGTTCTCGAGCATCCTGCTCGAGAAGATCATCGGGCCGGTGTTCAGCCATATCGCGAACACGTTCGTCGATTCGTTCGTCAAGCGCGCCGACCAGCGCTACGGGAAGGGGTGACGCGATGCTGTCGATCGAAGTCTGTTACGCGCTGCCGGATCGTCAGACGCTGATTGCGGTGTCGCTGCCCGAAGGCGCGACCGTGCGCGCGGCGATCGACGCGAGCGGCGTGCTCGCGCTGCACCCGGAAATCAACCTCGCGCAGGCAAAAACCGGCGTGTTCGGCAAACTCGCGCCGCTCGACGCGCCGCTCGCCGATCATGACCGTGTCGAGATCTACCGCCCGTTGATCGTCGATCCGAAGCTCGCGCGCCAGCGGCGCGTCGACAAGACCCGCCGCGAGGGCTCCATCGAGGGCCGCAAGTGGATGCACAAGGACGCGCGCTGACGCGTCGCGCCAGCATCGCCTCATCTCCCTCTGTCTCGATTCGTCAGACCAGGCCCGCACGCGCTCAGTGGGCCGTGATGTTCGCGTTCGCTGGCGCACGGCCGGGCGTGTCGCCGCTCGCGTGCGTGTCGCCGTGCCGGCGCACCGACCCGTAGACGCCCGCCAGCAGCAGCGCGAGCGCCGTGATCTCGAGCACGCGCGGCATCCGGTGGTCGTAGACGAATGCGTAGAGCATCGCGAATACGGTTTCGAACACGATCAGCTGGCCGGACAGCGTGAGCGGCAGCCGCTTCGATGCCGCATTCCACAATCCATTGCCGAGCCACGACGCGCCGATCGCGAGCACGAGGTTCAGCAGCCAGAACAGTTGCCAGCGCGATGCCGGGACTGCCGCCTGGACCGTGCCGGCCGGCAGCGCGAGGATCGCGAGCCAGCAGAGGCCGCCGATCAGGCCCGTCACGACACCCCACAGCACCGACCACTCGTTGCCGCCGAAATGATGGTGGCGCTGCAGGTAGCGCGTGTTCGCGACCGCGTACCAGGTCCAGCTCGCGAGCGCGCCGGTTGCGCATGCGATGCCGGCGAGCTTCTGGCCGAGCGTCGTCGCATGCGCGGCTTCCGATGTGAAGAGGTCGACGTTGATGCAGACGATGCCGGCGATCACCAGCGCGAGCGGGGCGACGAGGCGCCGCAGCGGCATTGCGCCGTGGTCGCCGAGGCCGGCGAGCGTGACGGTCACGGGCAGCACGCCGACGATCAGCGAGCTGGGCGCGATGCCGATCAGGTGCACGGCGCCGGACAGCAGCATGTAGTACGCGACGTTGCCGATGAGCGCGAGCTTCGCGAGCGCGACGAGATCCTCGCGGGTCAGCCGCACGAGCAGCGAACGGGCGGCTGGGAGTGCCGCCGCCAGCGACACGAGGCCGTACATCGCGTAGCGGCCCGCGCTGAGCAGCAGCGGCGAGAAGTCGGTCATCAGCCGCGGTACGAGAAAGACCATCCCCCACAACGCGCCCGCGAGGACGCCATACACCACACCGCGCTGCATCGACTGCTCCCACCGAATGACTGACGAGCGAGCATCTTAATGACGGCGGCGCGACAGCGTCTTGTTCATTCCTGCACTCGGGAGCGGGCGCGGTTCAGGATCGGCTCGGAGAACCATCGCGATCCGTTCCGGTGCTGACCGGGGATCGCGGCGGGCCGGGTGGCCCGTCGATGATCGGCGATCAGCGCTCGACCGGCTCGGATGCCGCCGCACTGTCGCCCTCTGCGCGTGCCCGCGCAGGGCGGCGCACGGCGCGCAGCTTGCCGCTGTTGCCGCCGCCGCAGTAGAAGAGGTCGCGGCCGTCGGATTCCAGCCCGGACACGCCGACACCGGGCGGCATGTCGACCTGTTCGAGCACCTGCCCGGTGCGCGGGTCGATCCGCCGCAGAGCGCTCTCGTCCGCTTCCCAGGTGCCGTGCCACAGTTCGCCGTCGACCCACGTCACGCCGGTGACGAAGCGGTTCGATTCGATCGTGCGCAGCACGGCGCCGGATTGCGGATCCACCTGATGAATCTTGCGTTCGCGATACTGGCCGACCCACAGCGTGCCTTCGGCCCACGCGAGCCCCGAATCCGCGCCGCCGCCGGGCGCCGGGATCGTCGCGAGCACGCGGCCCGAATCGGGATCGATCTTCTCGATGCGGTCCTCGACGATCTGGAACAGATAACGCCCGTCGAACGCGGTGCCTGCGTGCGCGGCGACGGCGAGTGCGCGCACGGTCGTGCCGCGTTCCGGGTCGAGCGCGTTCAGCTTGTCGCCGGACGCGAACCACACGCGCTGGCCGTCGAACGTGACGCCGTGCACGCCGTCGACGCCGGGAAACGGGCCGTATTCGCGGAAGATGTCTGCGGTGGAGCGTTTCATGTCTGTCACCTCGTCGTTGGTGTGCCCATCCTAGTCGCCCGGCAGCGGTGCGGGGAGTAACAAGGTCGTCGCGAATCCGGGCAGCGGCGGCGTCATCCAGCGGCGCGCGCGACCGCGGCCGAGCGCCTGTACCTTGTCCGCTTCGGCGAGCGCGTCGAGCGCGCGCTGCACGGTGCGCTGGCTCGTGCCGAGCGCGAGCGCCAGCGCGGAGCTCGACCACGCCTCGCCGTCCGCGAGCAGCGCGAGCACGGCCGCGTGGTGATCGTCGACCGGACGCGCGAGCACGACGGTCTCGCGTGGGCCGATCGGCTCGAGCGCGAAGCCGCGTGGCGTCGCGGTGACGTTCGCGAGCGGGCGCAGCATCGCGCGCAAGCGGCCGATCTCGACGCGCAGGCGTGCGCGATGCGATTCGTCCGCGTGTCTCGCGCGAAACGCCGCGGCCACGAGCGCGTTTCTCGACACGTCGCCGGGCCACGCTTCACCCAGCGCGCGGGCGAGCACGAACAGCACCGGGCGGCGCGCGAGCGACACGGTCGTGCGTGCGTCGCGTACCGCGTGGCGGCATGCATCGACGACCAGCGCGTTCGATTCCAGCAGCGCCTCGACCTCGTCGAGCAGCACGAGCCGCGACGCGCCGCGCGCAATGAGTCGCGCGGCCGGTGTATCGAGCATGCGTGCGGCCGTCTCGACTTCGGCCGTCAGCGCGGCGATGCCGGCGTCCCGTGCGGCCGCTCGGGCACGGGCTAGCGCCGTGCGCGCGAAGTGCGGGCGGATGCGGCGCATCGCGATGCCGGCCGCGATCAGTTCGTGGGCTGCGCGCGATGCGGCCGGCAGTGGCGCGGGATCCAGGTTCGCGAGCTGCCGTTCGGCATCGTCGACGTGCCCGATCAGCAGCAGCCGGCGCACGCCGAGATAGCGCGCATGCGCGGCGTTCGCGCGGTCGCCGTGTGCGTCGAGCGTTGCGCAGGCGGCTTCGAGGGCGCGCGACGGCCAGCCGAGGTCGCGAGACGCCAGCGCGATTTCGGCTTCAGCGACGACGCAGCGCGCCCGAGCGACGGCTTCCTTCGCGCCGAATGCGCGCGCCGCGCCGCGCACGAGCGCGCGCGCACGCTCGAAATCGCCGAGCTGCGCCATCGCGATTCCGCGCAACGCGAGCGCCGGTGCGTCGTCGCGCAGTGCGACGCGGTTCAGCGCGCCGAGCGGGTCGCCCGCCGCGAGCGCCCGCGCTGCGGCCGTGATCAGCGAATCCATTCGAATCCCGACACAGTTGTCACTCCCTCCGGTCCGATGCCCGGCCCTAATCTAGCACCACGCACACGGCAGATGCGCCGTGCCCGGATATCCATCGAAAGGAGGAACCCGCAATGACCAACCATCTCACTGGAACGCGCGCCGAATGGCTGACTGCGCGCCGCGCGCTGCTCGATGCGGAAAAGGCGTTGACGCGGCAGGGCGACGAACTCGCGCAGCGGCGCCAGGCACTGCCGTGGGTGCGCGTCGACAGGGCCTACCGGTTCGACACCGAGGACGGCCCGGCGACGCTCGACGACCTGTTCGGCGGCCGTTCGCAACTGCTCGTCTATCACTTCATGTTCGGCCCCGACTATAAGGCCGGCTGCCCGTCGTGCTCGGCGCTCGCCGATGGTTTCGATGGTTTTGCGGTCCACCTCGCGAACCACGACGTGACGCTCGCGGCGGTGTCGCGCGCGCCGCTCGCGAAGCTGCTCGCGTATCGGCAGCGGATGGGCTGGCACTTTCCGTGGGCGTCATCGGACGGCGGCGAGTTCAATTTCGACTTCAACGTGTCGTTTACCGAAACGCAGCAACGTACCGGCGACGTCGAATACAACTATGTGCGGGCCGGTCACGCGATGGACATGGACCCGCCGCCGGCGGCCGTCGCCCAGTTCGCGGCGACCTGCGGCACCGACGTCGCCACGTACACACTCGACCGGCCGGGGATGAGCGCGTTCGTACGCGAGGATGGCGTCGTCTATCACACGTATTCGACATACGCACGTGGACTCGACGGACTGTGGGGGATGTACCAGTGGCTCGACCGTGCGCCGCTCGGGCGCAACGAGACGGGCGTGTGGTGGCGCCGCCATGACGAGTACGCGCGCGGTTGAGTGCGGGCCGGCGAGCGGCGGGAGCGGGCGATGAGCGACGCGACGAAACCGGCTGCGACCGGCGCTGCGGGCGGCGGCTGGCGGCCATTCGGCGCCGCGTTCGTCGTGGTATTTGGCGCCGCGATCTGGGCGACGCTCGCGCAGCACGCATCGATGGACGCGATGGGCGGCATGCCGATGGCGGGCGGCTGGACGCTGTCGGCCGCATGGCTCAGGCCGTGCGGATGGCAGGCAGGGCGCGCGTTCGCTGCGTTCGCAGGCATGTGGGGCGCGATGACGACGACGATGATGCTGCCGGTACTGGCGCCGGTGCTCTGGCGATACCGGCAGAGCCTCGGCCCGTTGGGCGAGGCGCGCGCGGCATGGTTGGTCGTGGTCGCGGGCGCCGGGTATTTCTCCGTGTGGATGGCGCTCGGCGCGATGGTGTTTCCTGGCGGCACCGCATTGGCGGCGGTCGCCGCGCGGCTGCCCGCGCTCGCCGCCGCGATGCCGTTCGCGGTCGGCGCGGTCGTGCTCGGCGCGGGCGTGCTGCAGTTCTCCGGCTGGAAGGCGCGCCGGCTCGCTTGTTGCCGGCGTGCACCGGACGACGCATGTGCGCGGCGGGCGGGAGCCGCGGCCGCGGTTGCCTGGTGGTACGGCGTGCGAACCGCGCTACGGTGCGGCGCCTGTTGCGGGAACCTGATGGCCGTTGCACTGGCAGCCGGCATGATGGATCTGCGCGTGATGGCCATCGTGACCGTGGTGATCGGCGCCGAGCGGCTGGCGCCGGACGGCGAACGCGTCGCGCGGATCGTTGGCGGCGTCGCGATCGGCGCTGGTGCGGCGATGATTGCGTGCGCCGCGGCCGGGCTGGTCTAGTGGCGCTCATGGCCGCCTGGATGTGCCGAGCGGGGGCTGGCCGAGGCCCCGGCGGCAGGCTCGGCATCGTGTTGCCACGACGTGCGATCGGCCCGATTCCGGCCGGCTGCGCGAATGGGGCGATGCGGGGGTGAAACGAAAGGCGATCGAAAACGAACCGAACGGCGATCCGAACGATTCGGCCCCCGAACGCTTGAAAACGCCTAACCCGTTGTTCGTGTTGTGAAAATTCGCAGCGCTTCGCGTATAATTCGCTTTTGCGCCCATAGGATTTGCCATGCGTCTGATCCAAAAAGCACTCACTTTCGATGATGTGCTCCTCGTTCCCGCCTTCTCCGACGTTCTCCCGCGCGACACCAGCCTGAAGACCAAGCTGACCCGCAACATCTCCCTGAACATGCCGCTCGTGTCCGCCGCGATGGACACGGTCACCGAAGGTCGCCTCGCGATCGCGATGGCGCAGCAGGGTGGTGTGGGTATCGTCCACAAGAACCTGACGCCGGCCGAGCAGGCTCGCGAGGTCGCGAAGGTCAAGCGTTTCGAATCGGGCGTCGTGCGCGACCCGATCACGGTCCCGCCGCAGATGAAGGTGCGCGACGTGATCGCGCTGTCGCGTCAGCATGGCATCTCGGGCTTCCCGGTCGTGGAAGGCCCGCAGCTCGTCGGCATCGTCACGAACCGCGACCTGCGTTTCGAATCGCGCCTCGACGAACCGGTCAAGTCGATCATGACGCCGCGCGAGCGTCTCGTCACGGTCAAGGAAGGCACGCCGCTCGCCGAAGCGAAGGCGCTGATGCACAGCCACCGCCTCGAGCGCGTGCTGGTCGTCAACGACGCGTTCGAACTGCGCGGTCTGATGACCGTCAAGGACATCACGAAGCAGACCGAACACCCGGATGCGTGCAAGGACGAACACGGCAAGCTGCGCGCAGGCGCGGCGGTCGGCGTCGGCCCGGACAACGAAGAGCGCGTCGAGCTGCTGGTGCAGGCCGGCGTCGACGTGATCGTCGTCGATACCGCGCATGGCCACAGCAAGGGCGTGCTCGAGCGCGTGCGCTGGGTCAAGCAGAACTTCCCGCACGTCGAGGTGATCGGCGGCAACATCGCGACGGCCGCCGCCGCGAAGGCGCTCGTCGAATACGGCGCGGACGCGGTCAAGGTCGGCATCGGCCCGGGCTCGATCTGCACGACGCGGATCGTCGCGGGCGTCGGCGTGCCGCAGATCAGCGCGATCGCGAACGTCGCGGAAGCGCTGAAGGGCACCGGCGTGCCGTGCATCGCCGACGGCGGCGTGCGCTTCTCGGGCGACGTGTCGAAGGCCCTCGCGGCCGGCGCGAACGCGGTGATGATGGGCAGCATGTTCGCGGGCACCGAAGAGTCGCCGGGCGACGTGTTCCTGTACCAGGGCCGCCAGTACAAGTCGTACCGCGGCATGGGTTCGGTCGGCGCGATGAAGGACGGCGCGGCAGACCGCTACTTCCAGGACAACTCGGCGAACATCGACAAGCTCGTGCCGGAAGGCATCGAAGGCCGCGTCGCGTACAAGGGTTCGGTCAACGCGATCCTGTTCCAGCTGGTCGGTGGCGTGCGCGCGAGCATGGGCTACTGCGGCTGCCGCACGATCGACGAGCTGCACGAGAAGGCCGAATTCGTCCAGATCACCGCGGCGGGCATGCGCGAGTCGCACGTGCACGACGTGCAGATCACGAAGGAAGCGCCGAACTACCACGTGGACTGATCGCCGATGAAACCGCTGCTGCGAGCCGTGCTGATCGTCGATGCCGTGCTGCTGCTGGCGTTCGGCGTGCTGTTCGTGCTGACGCCCTGGCAGGCGCTGTTCAACGCGCTGCAGCTGGCGAACATCCAGCCGGCGATGCTCGGCCAGGCGTTCGGCATCGCGCTGCTCGGCCTCGCGTGGCTCGCGTTTCATGCGGCGGTCAACGGCGATCTCACGGCGCCCGTCGCACGAGCGGTCGGCCACGTGAACTGGCTGATCGGCGTGCTGGCGGTGGTGTGGTCGTTCGGCACCGGCAACGGTCCTGCGCTCGCGGCCGCCGGCCGCGTGCTGTCGGCGATGGCCGGTGTCGCGCTGATCGTGCTCGGCGTCGGCGGCGTACGCCTCGCCTCGGCCGTGCGGCGGCGCGAGAAGGCGCAGGCGCTCGAGGCCCGGGACGTGAAGCGTCCGGTCGAACCGGCACCGGTCTCCACACCGCAGCCGCGGGTCGAGCCGGTCGTCAGCCGTCCGGTGGCGCCTTCGGCACCGGCTGCGGCTACTTCATCGGCCGCATCCGACCGCGCGTCAGGCAGCGTCGCATTCGACGCGCGTCCGCCGTCGCAGGACTGACCGGCGATGCGTCGCGCGTGCTGCCTGCCGCCCGACGCCGCTGTCCATGCATTTGACGCAGCGCTTCATGCGCTGCTTTTCTTATTCTCTTCATCCTGTCCGCAGCCATGCACGACAAAATTCTGATTCTCGACTTCGGTTCGCAAGTCACCCAACTGATCGCGCGCCGCGTGCGCGAAGCGCACGTCTACTGCGAAATCCACCCGAACGACGTGTCCGACGACTTCGTCCGCGAGTTCGCGCCGAAGGCGGTGATCCTGTCGGGCAGCCACGCCAGCACGTACGAAGATCACCAGCTGCGCGCGCCGCAGGCCGTGTGGGATCTCGGTGTGCCGGTGCTCGGCATCTGCTACGGCATGCAGACGATGGCCGTGCAGCTCGGCGGCAAGGTCGAGTGGAGCGACCATCGCGAATTCGGCTACGCGGAAATGCGTGCGCACGGCCATACGCGCCTGCTCGACGGCATCGAGGATTTCACGACGGCCGAAGGCCACGGAATGCTGAAGGTCTGGATGAGCCACGGCGACAAGGTGGCCGAATTGCCGCCGGGCTTCGCGCTGATGGCGTCGACGCCGAGCTGCCCGATCGCCGGCATGGCCGACGAGGCGCGCGGCTACTACGCGGTGCAGTTCCACCCGGAAGTCACGCATACGGTGAAGGGCCGCCAGATCATCGAACGCTTCGTGCTGCAGATCGCCGGCGCGAAGCCCGACTGGATCATGAAGAACCACATCGAGGAAGCCGTCGCGAAGATTCGCGAGCAGGTCGGTGACGAGGAAGTGATTCTCGGCCTGTCGGGCGGGGTGGATTCGAGCGTCGCGGCCGCGCTGATCCATCGCGCGATCGGCGATCAGCTCACCTGTGTGTTCGTCGACCACGGCCTGCTGCGCCTGAATGAAGGCAAGATGGTGCTCGACATGTTCGAGGGCCGCCTGCATGCGAAGGTCGTGCACGTCGACGCGTCCGAGCAGTTCCTCGGCCATCTGGCCGGCGTGACCGATCCGGAAGCGAAGCGCAAGATCATCGGCCGCGAGTTCGTCGAAGTGTTCCAGGCGGAAGCGAAGAAGCTGTCGAAGGCGAAGTGGCTCGCACAGGGCACGATCTATCCGGACGTGGTCGAGTCGGGCGGCACGAAGACGAAGAAGGCGACGACGATCAAGAGCCACCACAACGTCGGCGGCCTGCCGGAAACGCTTGGCCTGAAGCTGCTCGAGCCGCTGCGCGACCTGTTCAAGGACGAAGTGCGCGAACTGGGCGTCGCGCTCGGCCTGCCGCCGGAGATGGTGTACCGCCATCCGTTCCCGGGCCCGGGCCTCGGCGTGCGGATTCTCGGCGAAGTGAAGCGCGAATACGCGGACTTGCTGCGTCGCGCGGATGCGATCTTCATCGAGGAACTGCGCGGCACGACCGCCACCACGCAGGATGCGGCGGCGGGCCTGTGCGGCGAGGCCGACGTCGGCAAGACCTGGTACGACCTGACGAGCCAGGCGTTCGCGGTGTTCCTGCCGGTGAAGTCGGTCGGCGTGATGGGCGACGGTCGCACGTACGATTACGTGACGTCGCTGCGCGCGGTGCAGACCACCGACTTCATGACCGCGCACTGGGCACACCTGCCGTACGCGCTGCTCGGCCGCGCGTCGAACCGGATCATCAACGAGGTGCGCGGGATCAACCGCGTGGTGTACGACATCTCGGGCAAGCCGCCGGCGACGATCGAGTGGGAATGATTCGGCGTCCGGCACCGGCCGGCATCCGTTGGCAGTAAAACACACCTAAGCCCGCGATTTTGCGGGCTTTTTTGCATTCCTATCTGGTAATGGCTGGTATCTTCCGGCACCCTCAAGCACGTTTTCCTTATGGTATGAACGATGGTATCTTTTCTGCGTGATGCCATGACGTGCTGCTGATACCATGCGCCTGCCTTGCGGCGCATCATGGTATTGGTTCTGGATAACACATTGATTTTTCGTGTTTTTCATCCGGAATTGGACGGTCCTCAGATCATGGTATTTGAACCGAATCTGAACTCCGATCATGCTGACCGATACCAAGCTGCGCAACCTCAAACCGAAGGACAAGCTGTACAAGGTGAACGACCGCGATGGCCTCTATGTTGCCGTCACGGCTGCCGGGGCTATCTCGTTTCGTTATAACTACTCGATCCACGGCCGGCAGGAGACCATCACGTTTGGCCGGTACGGAGTCGGGGGCATTACCCTTTCGGAGGCGCGCGAGCGTCTTGGTGAGGCCAAGAAGATGATTGCGGCCGGAAAGTCGCCGGCCAAGGAGAAGGCGCGGGACAAGGCCCGCATCAAGGATGCGGAGACTTTCGACGCCTGGGCGGAAAAATGGCTGCGTGGGTACCAGATGGCTGACTCCACGCGGGACATGCGGCGTTCAGTCTACGAGCGCGAGCTGAAGCCCAAATTTGGTAGCCAGAAGTTGGCGGAGATTACGCATGAAGACCTGCGGATGTTAACCGACGCCATCGTGGAGCGCGGTGCTCCGGCAACCGCAGTGCATGCTCGCGAGGTGGTATTGCAGGTCTTTCGCTGGGCCGTCGAGCGCGGGCAGAAGGTCGAGAACCCGGCAGAACTGGTGCGCCCAACATCCATCGCCAAGTTTGAGCCGCGCGATCGTGCGCTGACACCCGAAGAAATCGGATTGATGTACCAGTACATGGAGCGCATCGGCACGACACCATCCATCCGGGCCGCCGCCAAGTTGCTGCTGCTGACGATGGTGCGCAAGAGCGAGCTGACCAACGCGACCTGGAGCGAGATCAGTTTCAGTGACGCGCTTTGGACGATTCCGAAGGAGCGAATGAAGCGACGCAATCCGCATCTGGTGTTCCTGTCCCGGCAGGCGCTGGATATCTTCATTGCCCTCAAAACCTTTGCTGGCGGATCGGACTACGTGCTGCCGTCGCGCTATGACTCGGACTTGCCCATGAGCAGCGCCACGCTCAACCAGGTGCTGACGCTGACATACCGGCTGGCGCAGAAGGAGGGGAAGTCGCTCGCCAAGTTCGGGCCACATGACTTGCGGCGAACGGCCAGCACGCTGCTGCATGAGGCCGGCTACAACACGGACTGGATTGAAAAGTGCTTGGCACACGAGCAGAGGGGAGTCAGGGCCGTCTACAACAAGGCTGAGTATCGAGAGCAGCGCACGGAGATGTTGCAGGATTGGGCGGACATGATCGACGAATGGACGCTAAAGCAGCCAAAGGAGCTAGCCAGTTGAAATCTGAGGTTAGATGTATAGGCCGAGACCTGACCAGTCAGTCAACGTCAGATTAGGTCTCGGACAATACGACCGCTCGTCGCCAATGGCGGTGATCGAGCCGAAGCGGCCGATCACGAATTGACGTGAATCACGACCGGTTATGTTTGGAAGCCGGACACTCGCACTCTTCCGTACGAGCGCCATCGCCCCCAGGAATCGTTTTGTATGCCGTCACGGACGCGAACTGCACCGCTTCGACGCAATGTTCAGCAAGATCCAGCGCTATTGACACGCTCACCTCTTCCTCTATGAATACCGCTGGCGGAAGCCACATCGCCTCTGTTTTCCTGCCACGAAATGGAGAGTGAAACTCCGGATACGATCATGGCTCGATTTGTGCTTTCCCCGAGATGCCGTCGCAATCACTTTTCGTTGTCCTCGCGGCCCGTGCTCTGGCAAACTTCTCCTTGACCCACGTTGCGAACCAGGCCCAAACCTGGCGCGAAAAGCGGACCAGTGCAAGCATGGCTGAATAGCAGCGGCGAACGTCGTGTGATTCAGCCCGAGGACTTATTTTTTGGGAGAGCAATACGATGTATTTCTCCGGGCTGAGACGAGCAATTCAAGACGTTGAAGAAAAGAAATTTTATGACGTCGCACTACTGTTTCTTCAGAGTGAAGGGTATAGGGATCTCAGCATTATCGATGGAACGGGCGACGGGGGCAGAGATGTATCATGCTCTCGTACAGATCTGCGCATTCAATTGAGTGTCAGAAAAGATTGGGAAAACAAAATTAACAGTGAGGCTGATGCCACGCGAAACGCAGGAAAGCGTCATTTAATTTATATTACCAATAGATTAATTCGCGACACCGATCTCGCCAAGTTTAAAAATAGTAAATATAAGCAAAAAGGCGAAGTGGAGCTTTCTGTATTTGATTTGAATAGAATTTCTACGAGTCTTTCTGCGCCGGGTACTATTAAATCCGCATACGAAAGGCTGGGCTATCTTGTCCAAGGGAAAATTACTGCAACACCTAAGGAAATTGCTCTTAGTAATCTTCTGCTCTTTTCGAGCGAAGCAAAAGATTTACGTCAAGACGTTATTGAGAGTAATATCCGTGCGTACATTTTCAAACATCCTTCGTCAAGTAATGATGACGTGGTATCGGCCATCGGCTCATCACTTCCCGGGATCGATATTGAACACGACGCAAGAAGCGCTCTATCTCGCCTTATTGTCAGGGGCGAGATAGTTTCCAATGCGGGAATCGTTGATCTTTCTATAAAGACGAAAAATTTGATGGAGGCGGCTGAGGAGGATTATACGCAATCGATTAATAAAGATGTCTCGTCAATTTTAGAAAAATACTCGCTTTCAGTTGATGATGCGCGTCGATTAATTGAAATGGCACTTGAAATTTCGGCTCGCGAAGGAGTGTTGAACGGCGACGGAATTCAAGAAACGGCTCTTGCGGAATTCATCTCAAATCATAATTTGATTCGCCGCAAAGATGAGCTGTACGAGGACTTATCAAAGCTTTCGGTCGCCAGGGTCAGTCAGTACGGTAAAACTCTCGATCATATATTTTCGACTAATACGTTTGATATTTATAGAGCTCTCGGGCGAACGACTGATGTCAGAATGTTACTGGATTCTAGTGTGGCTATGCCACTAATGTTTGGACTTTGTTTTGGTTCAGTTAGATCCAGATACAGTATTGCCGCGGCCGCTCTCCACCAGCTATGTCAAAGCCATAACATCTCGATCGCTGTCCCTCGTTGTTATGTCAATGAAATTGTGTTTCACGGGAAGGAGGCGCTGGAATTTGCGCAAACCTACACCGCGCTGAATGAAGCGAACAAGTCAGCTTTAAAAGCTTCGAGCAATTCGTATCTCAGTCACTACAGCCACCTTCGCGAGCGAGGGGAGCTAAAAGAAAATTATTCTTTGAAGGATTTTCTTGCTCATTTTGGACTATCGGGGAATGCTCCCGCGCGCCAAGTGGAGAACACGATTGAAAGCATTCTCGAAGACTTTGGCATTGAAATCATCTCTGCTGGTCGGTGGGATGCAGATATACGCCAGGAAATCGCGGACGGGAAACCGGGAAGTCCCCCCATCATCATCGACCATGATGCATCGGTTTGTACATTCTTGAAAAACAGCGTGGATGAAGGATTTATTTTTTCCACGTGGGATAAGGTAATGATGAGCGTGGTCGAGGGAAAATCTCGCATTTTTGCAAGTTCGCCCTCACGAGTCGCAGACTTCCTTTCAATGGCCGGCGGCTCAGAGATGGAAAGCACTCAGAGTTTCAACCTGCTGGGGTCTCTGCTTTATTGTGACGAGAGAAAGGCGGCGGCTCTTGCCGCAAGAATCGAGAGGATTGAATCAGCGGAAAAAGCGTACGAGTTTCAGAATCTTGCAGCGGCGGCTCGGCGCGTCGCTTACGACGACGACGGATCTCATAACGATGCGGCGAATGACGACGCTTACAAAGACTAACGGCTTCACCACATTGGTCAAACGGGTTCTTCGGAAAGCCGGAACACAAGACGCTTAGGTTACTTGTGGTGTCGCAGAGGTCCGTGAAGAGATGGAATTGTCTCTATCTAAATCTGCGTTACGGATAACGAACAGTCGCTCAACGTCCCTTCGGGGGAAAGGCGCGCCACTCGAGCAACGGAGAATTTGCTCGAGTGGCTGACCGGTCATGGTCGAGCTGAGTCAGCCGATCTGACACGGCCTGTTTGATCTAGTCCAACCTTTTATAGGTTAAGCCACCAGAGAGGCCGAACCAATGGACACACACTATGTTTATTTAATTGCATGTCGTGGTGAAAGCAAGATCTACATAAAGCTCGGTCTGACATCAAGCATTCAACGTCGCCTGTCAAACATTCAGACCGGATGCCCGCATTCGATAACGCATGCTTTCGTTGTGCGGTCCCCGTATCGGGAAGAAGTTGAGGGTCTAGAAAAGCTTCTGCACGCTCTTTTAGAGTCAGAATGCCTTCGTGCAGAGTGGTACGAAGGGACGAAGAGTTTTTTTGCAACGCTTGATGCCGTGCTTTCGAGAATAAATGAAGGTGGATTCACTTATGAGGAGCTTTCGGAGATGCCGGACTCCGTGGGTTCGGAGTTCGAAATCATGTTACATCGACATGAGTTCCAGTTTTTAAGAATTCAACTGCCAATTCGAAAGGGGCGTGATCCGATTGAGAGCGCTCAAAACGCGAGCCCAGCAGAGATTGCAGACCTCTTGGCGCGAGAGCTTTCTACGCCCTTGCTGCGGGCCGGTAAGCTTGCCGTCGAACTCCAGCAATAAGTCGTGTGTTGCCCGAGCGCCGAGGCATTGGCTCGGATTTCATTGACCCGTGAGGGGCGCAGCATTTTAGCCGCTAAAAGGGGAAGCAGAGCTAAAGCCAGGACGCATGGCCTGAGTGCCCGACGACTTCCGCGTTTCGATCCATTCCTCGACCTCGGCCAAGTCCCAGGCGACGTTTCGGCTGGTGAGTGCAATGCGACGTGGAAACTCCCCGCGCTGCTCCATGTTGAAAATCGTGCGCTCAGACAGTGGGATCATCGCCAGTAGTTTCTTGCGGTTGATGAGCGTCTTACTTGTCGTTGCCTGCATCCTTTGGCCTCTTTCAATCACTTGCGAACATGTGCCTGATACTGCCTGCGAATGCGGATAGTTTCGTCCTATTAGTTGGTCAAATAGGTTGACGCCGCAGGCGCGACTTTGTGCTCAAGAAGAAGATTTCGGGTATCGATGCAAGCGCCTTCGATACCGCTTGGCGCTCGATGCCCATCTTTCGCGCAATCTCCGACTGATTGAGTCCAGACCACTGGAGCATCAACATCTGCTTCTTGCGATCCGACAATTTCGAGTCCACCATCTGCCGCGCTTGATTGCGTAGTTCCGCCTTGTCCGCTGACTGCAAGACCTGGCCAGCGACGTAGTGGCAGAAGTAGCTGTCAACCAGTTGATCGCCCGATTTCACTTGGGGCGTAGCCGGCTTTGCACACTGCTGGCTAAGCCTTGCAAGTTCGAGGTCGAACTGAGCGAGTGAGCGTCTCGCTTGCCTGTATGAAGGATTCCACGCGCCGCTCGGCAATTTGGGCCGGTGATTTAGGCAGTACAGGCTGCTGAGCCGAAGCCTCTCTTCTGGATCGTCGGCCTTTGGGTCATCGCTTCCACCAGCGAATGAGGTCAGCTCGGCGAGTGTTCCGCAGAATCGACAAAAACCCTGATGGCGCTCGCCATTCAGGCGAGTGTCACGCACCTGCGATTTCGCCGGCCGTTTGCAGGCACAGTCCCACACGAGTTCGATTAGTGATTCCAGTGTTGCTACAAAGCGCCGATCTCTCGCGGACTGTCGATCTTCCGTGAGAACGAACGCGCGCAGCAGTTGCCGCTGCAAGCGAACCATTGCATCAAGCCCCACCAGCCGAATGATTGCGCTGAAACCGACTCCCGTGCCGGCGCCAGGAACGTGGCCTGAATAACGCGCTGGAAGGGTTGCCATGTAGGTGGTCACAGCGGGATCGATCAGTTCCTGTATCAATCGCGCGATGGGATAGCGCCGTGATGATGCGGAGTACGGTCGCCAGCGATCCTGAAATTGCCGGATGGCCTCTGAGACGGTGGGGTCACAGCCTTCCCAGATGGAAATGGTCGGTTCGTTCTTCATGTCAACCATTTTGAACAATTAATAGGGTGTAGACAACCTGTAGTAGTACCTAAACTCCGTAGCAATTCAGTTGATTACGGAGGTTTACGCAATGACGATAGAAGACACGCTGTTGCAACGCTTTGGTCCACTACTAAGCATTGCGCAGCTCGCTACTGTCTTGGATCGTTCGCCCGACGGACTGCGGATCAGCCTGCGTGCAACGAACGAGTGGGCGCAGCGAATCAACACGGCCCGCCTGAAAATCGGCGGGCGCGTGTATTTCCGAACCGAAGAAATTGCCAAGTTGATTGACGGTGCTGTAGCGGAGTCGAACGCATGAATGGCTCGGTCGTGATCTGCTGCGCCTAGAGATATCTGATGTCTAGGTCGCTGTTGCAACGATTCCCGAATGTGGTCGCACGTGCCGCCGAAGCGCAATCGCGCCTCGAAACACGCCGTGAAGCGATGGAACCACAGCAACTGTTCCTTCCTGGCCTTGAAGATTTCATGCGGGCCATGCCGAACCACATCGCCCGATCCAGTCTGTTTGCGCCAGTTGCGCGTGGACGAAAGCGCATTCACAAAGACACGGTTCTTGTTAGCCGTGCCGATGCAGTCATCAAATTTTGGGGAGAGCAATTGGACGAAGCTCAAGCGGATGTTTGGATGCAGGCTATGTATGAGGCATGTCGTTGGCCGCTGGGCGAGCCGGTCGTCATCAAGCGTGCCGAGTTCTTGCGGTCTATCGGACGACAAACAGGGAGCTACGAATACAAGTGGCTGAACCGGACTATGCAGGCACTGACGTTCGCGATGCTAGTGATCGAAGTTCGCACCAAAGACGGCAAACCGAAGCTAGCGGTTGGTAAGAACCGCGCACTGCACATGGTTGAGGGCTTCGACTATGACGACGTCGCCGAGGCCTACACGTTGCGTATCGATCCGCGCTGGAGGGCAATGTTCGGCAACAGTGAATTCGCACTCATCGACTGGGAAAAGCGCCTTCGCTTCGGGGCACGCCAGGACATGGCGAAAGCGCTGCAACGCTTGGTAGCGACCTCCGACAGAAGGATTCAGCAATATGCACTCGACTGGCTCAAGGCCAAGCTGGAATACACGGGACGCATGCGTGATTTCGTCGATGCCCTGGAGCGGGCGATGCGAGAGCTGGAGCGGCTCGAAATCATCACTGACGGCCGCATCGGAACCAGCACCAAAGGCAAGGCCCAAGCCATGTGGATAAAGCCATGACTGCTATCGGGGTTACGTCGCGCGCACGCCGGGGTTACGTCGCGTTTTGTCGGGGTTACATCGCGCTTTTTCGGGGTTACGTCGCGGCGCCACCTGACAACCCACTGAAGCAATTGAATTTTTCCGCCCGTTTTTGCCGTTTACCTTCTTTCTACCTTTTTCTACCGACAGCGCGTGTGGACAACTCCAACTGAGGGACATTCATGAAGCGAATCGCCATCACCGTGAGTGACAAGACAGCCACCGAAACTGAGGAGCCCGTGCAGCTACTCAACGATCACCATGAATTGCCCGGGTGGTTGGGAAGTTGCCAATCTGGCTCAGATGCATTTTTCGCGGGGCTATGAGGTTGACGCCATGAAATCTCTGTCGGAACGAATTGCAGAACGGGCGCGCGATAAGGCAGTGGTCACTCCGCACTCGAATCGCGCCGTAGTGTTGGCACTCCGTTCGGATATTCAACAGGCGGTCAACGATGGATGGTCTGTCTTGGCGATCTACCAGACCTTGCACGACGAGGGGCGATTGACATTCAGCTACCAGGCTTTTCGGAGGTACGTGAATCAGCTGTTGCCCGACCGATCCGGCACCGAACGCAGGGGTAGGTTCAGCGCTAGCAAGCCAGCAGAAAAGGCAGCAGTAGCTCCGACCTCTAGTTTTACGTTCAATCCGCTGGCGGACACAAAGGATCTGCTTTGATTGGCAGTAACAGAGCCATGAGCGTGCTTCTTCCGTTCCTTGGCGTTCAATCATCGTTCAACGCGATCTTTCCGCGTTCAGTTTTGTTACTACGTGGCGGATGCAGCGAAAAACAGCCATTAGCAAACATTGAGTTGTACAGAAATCAAGGTGGTGATCGGGGCAGGATGTGTGAAGTAGTCCCACCGGCAAGCCGGCGTTCCTATTTCACTTTCCCTTATTCGCACCTTCGGTACTCAACGGGCATCCCGCTCTGCGAGGCCAGCCGGCGGTGCCGGCGAGACTGACCGCGAGGGTTTCGATGGAGGAAACGGTGAAAGTCGCGACGCGCAAGGGCACGACACCTATCAAGGTGTATTGCCTGCCCGACGAGCGGGCGGAAATTGAGACGCTTGCAGCTGCGAGCGGGAACAGCGCCTCGACGTACCTGCGCCTGGTCGGGTTGGGGTACCGGGTCGAGGCGATTGTCGATGCCGAACAGGTACGCGAGCTGGTGCGCGTGAACGGCGATCTCGGCCGTCTTGGCGGCCTGCTCAAACTATGGCTGACGAACGACGCGCGTGTTGCGGGTTTTACCCCGGCGACGATTCACGCCTTGTTGTCGAGGATCGAGGCGACCCGCGACGAGATGAGCCGCATCATGGAAAGCGTGATGCGGCCGAGGGGGCGGTGATGATCGCGAAGCACGTTCCTATGCGGTCACTCGGCAAGAGCGATTTTGCCGAGCTGGTGAAGTACATCACGGCCGATCAGGCAAGGGAGCACCGGATTGGCGAAGTGCGTATGACGAACTGCGCTGCCTATACGGTGCGAGACGCCATGACCGAAGTGCTCGCGACGCAGCGCGCGAATACCCGGGCGAAGGGCGACAAGACCTACCATCTCCTGGTCAGCTTTCGCGCCGGCGAACAACCTGACGCAGCAACCCTGGAAGCCATCGAATCTCGGATATGCGCCGGCCTCGGGTTTGGCGAGCATCAGCGCGTCAGTGCCGTGCATCACGACACCGACAATCTGCACATCCATATCGCCATCAACAAGATTCACCCGGTGCGGAACACGATTCATGAGCCGTACTACCCGCATCGGGCTTTGGCCGAACTGTGCGACGTGCTTGAACGTGCCTACGGTCTGCAACGCGACAACCATGAGCCGCGTCGGCGAGGTGCCGAGGCAAGCGCTGCCGATATGGAGCGGCATTCCGGCATCGAAAGTCTAGTCGGCTGGATCAAGCGCGAGTGCGTTACGGAAATTCGTGGCGCTCGGAGCTGGGTTGAGCTGCACGATGTCATGCACGCGAACGGACTAGAAATTCGTGCGAAGGGGAACGGGCTGGTGATCCAGGCCGGCAACGGTATGCAGATCAAGGCGAGTACCTTGGGCCGGGAGTTCTCAAAGGCGAAGCTGGAAAGCCAGTATGGGCCTTTCTCTGCATCGCCGGAACGACAAGCCGACGCACGGCCGAAACGAGAGTACCGGAAAGAGCCCTTGCGGCTGCGCGTGAACACGGTGGAACTGTATGCGCAGTATCAATCCGCGCAGCAGCGCATCAGCACGAACCGTGCAGCCGCGCTGGCCGAGCTGCGTCGCCAGAAGGAAAAGCAAGTCGAGAACGCCAAGAAGGTGGGGCACTCGCGTCGCGCAGCGATCAAGCTGCTGGGCGGTGGTCGCCTAACTAAAAAGCTGCTGTATGCCCAGGTAAGCGGTGCGATGAAGTCGGAGCTGGAATCGATTTACGCGCAGCATCGTGTTGCCTGCAAGCACCTGTATGAACAGCATCGCCGACACACATGGGCCGACTGGCTCAAGCAGGAAGCCTTGCAAGGTAATGCCGAGGCATTGGCTGCGTTGAGAGCCAGAGAGGCCGCCCAAGGGTTAAAGGGCGACACCATTCGGGCCGAAGGGCAGGCCCAGCCCGATCATGCCCCGGTGATCGACAACATCACGAAGAAGGGGACGATCATCTATCGCGCCGGCGGTAGCGCAGTGCGCGATGACGGCGATCGTCTCCAGGTGTCGCGGGAAGCGGATCAGGCCGGCGTGCAACAGGCGTTACGGATGGCGGCCGAGCGATACGGCGACCGTATCACTGTCACCGGTAGCGCCGAATTCAAGGCGCGTGTTATTCGTGCGGCGGTCGATATGCGACTTCCGGTCACGTTCGATGATCCGTCGATGGAGAGGTTGCGGCAACAGCATTTGGGCGACCAGGCCGCACATAGATCCCGAGTGCCGACCCGCCGGCCCGCCCTGAAACCAGTCGGACAGGAGCCTCCACCGGAGAGCAGGAATCGTCTGCGTACGCTGTCCCAGCTCCGCGCGTTGGTTATCGGTGGTCGCGAGCAGGCGGTCGCCCGTCCGGCGACCATTCCGCCGTCCGTGCCCGACCATGTTCGTCAACGGGCCGAGCAGGCGGCAAGTCAGGCCGTGAGCCGGTTTCGGGCCGTCGCCAATCGCCGGAAGATGCGCGCCAACGGCTACGGTGATCAGGGCAGCGCATGGCAAAGCCTCCCGGAGACGCTGCAGCAGCGCATCGAGCGCTTCAATGCTCAGTCGCCCGAACGCCAGGAAATCGAACTTGCAAGGATGCGCCGTGAGGCCGCAGCGCAGGGTAATAGCGACTCCCAGTTGCGCGAGGCGCGAGCCAAGCCGAAAGGGCATTCGCGCTGACGCGGGTGCTGAGCAGGCGTGTGTGCCGGTCAGCCTGAGCATCGTCCGGCACGCCGACACCGTGACATCACCCCAAGATGGCCGGGCTTCGGTGTCGCCCAGGTCAAGCACCGATGGCTTTCGTGGCGCAGCCATTCGATGTACCGATTGCCACGTATCAGAGGTATCCGTCATGAGAAAAATTTTAGCTGCTAAAACTGCCGCGCTGGCCGTGATGCTCGGCGTCGTGATGTCCGCCGGCGCACAGGGCATTCCTGTCATCGACGCCACGAACATTGCGCAGGCCACCGTCAGCGCAATCCAGAACGTCGCAGCGGTCGAAAAACAGATTCAGCAGTACGAGACGCAGTTGCAGCAGTACCAGAACATGCTGCAAAACACGCTCGCGCCGGCCGCCTGGGTGTGGGACCAGGCGAACCAGACGATTAGCAAGTTGCTAGCCGCGCAGGATGTGTTGACGCAGTTCAAGAGCCAGACAGGCAGTCTCGATCAATATCTTTCCCGCTACGAGGACGTGAGCTACTACAGGTCGTCGCCATGCTTCACATCGAGCGGCTGTACGAATGCACAGCGACAGGCGTTGATCGATGCGCAGGCCAACGGCTCGTCCTCGGTCAAGGCCGCGAACGATGCGGTGCTAAAAGGCGTCGATCAGCAGCAACAGACGCTCACGGCCGATGCGGCGAATCTTCGTTCGTTGCAATCACAAGCTACCAGCGCGACGGGGCAGATGCAGGCGATCCAGGCCGCGAATCAGCTCGCCAGCGCGCAGGCTAACCAGCTCCTGCAAATCCGTGGCCTGCTCGTCGCGCAGCAGGCGGCGGAGGCTACGCGCGCGCAGGTAGCGGCAGATCGGGAAGCTCAACAGATGGCAGCAAGTTCGCAGTTTCTCGGCGGAACCAGCAAGCGCAGTTCCGATAAACAGTGGTGAGTGGAGGTGTAGCCATGCAAATGCCTGTCGCCATCATGGTCATCACCGTCGCCTTGGGGCTGCTTGCTGGGTGCGATCGACATGCGAAAGAAGACATGCGCGATGCGAGCGAAACGTCCTGCAAGGATCTCCCGGCCAGCGGTTGCTTTCTCGGTGGGACCAGCAAGCCAAGTTCCTCGAAACAGTGGTGAGGTAATACGATGAAAAAGCTCTCAACAACAAGTCTCTTTCTGGCAACCGTCGCGTTTGCCGGGCACGCTCATGCAGCGGTGTCCGTGACGAACGGAAGCGATGATCTTTTGAACACCATCCTGCAACGATATGCTGACGTCGCCAGTAGCTGGAGTGCGACGATGGTGAGCTACGCCTCCTGGCTTTTCTGGGGGCTTGCGCTGCTTAGCATGACGTGGACATATGGGATGATGGCCTTACGCAAGGCGGATATCGGTGAGTTCCTGGCTGAAACAATCCGGTTTTTCACAGTGTTGGGTTTCTTCTGGTGGATTCTCAGCAATGGCCCGGCAATTTCAATCTCGATAACCGATTCGATGAGACAGATCGCGGCAAAGGCATCGGGCCTAAGCAACGGCCTGGCCCCTTCAGGAATCGTCGATATAGGCTTCGATATCTTGAAGCGTGTTTCGGACGGCAGTCATTGGTCTGAACCCGTCCAGTCAGCCATCGGAATCCTGGTTGCCGGCATCAATCTCATTGTTCTCGCATTGGTCGGCGTGAATATGCTGCTGCTCCTGGTGACGGGTTGGATGCTCGCTTACGGTGGAGTATTTTTGCTGGGCTTCGGTGGAGCGCGTTGGACATCTGGTATCGCGATCCAATTCTATAAAACCGTCCTTGGCGTCGGCGTTCAGTTATTCGCCATGATTCTGCTGGTCGGCATAGGCAAGTCATTTGTTGATCAATATTACGACTCGCTCAAGGGCGCGGAGCTTTCGCTAAACGCGTTGTTCTTGCTCCTTCTGGTGTCCATCGTCTTGCTTGCATTGGTGAATAAAGTGCCGCCGATGCTCGCAAGTATTGTTGGTGGCAGCTCGACAGGCGGAATCGGCGCTTTCGGTGCTGGTGCGGCGGCCGCTGCTGCAGGTTCAGCAATCGGAGCGGCCGGATTCGCGGTTGGTGCTGCTTCTGCGGCTGGCTCGGCCGCGATGGGAGCTGCGTCAAGTGCGGCCGGCGGTGCATCGGCACTGAAAGCAGCATTCCAGTCTGCACAGCAGAACATGGCGAGTGGCGCCGGCGTGTTTTCGGGTGGTGGTTCCGGCAGTAGTGGTGCGAGCGGCAGTTCGTCGGGCGGAAGTAGTAGTTTCGCGTCGATGTTCGGCACGGCCGGCAAGTTCGCGGCCGACATGGGCACAAGTCTGGCCCAAGGAGCAGGTGCTGTTGCCAAGGACAAGGCCGCCGGCATGATGGACGCTGCGAAGGATCGTATCGCCCAAACCGCGGGTGGCAAAATCTCGTCGGCTATTCACGAAAGTTCGACGGCTAAGCAACAGGCTGGAGTGGATGCAGCGAGTTTCACTGGCGACAGCGTTGGCGGTGCGCAGAGCCGACCCCAATCAATCAACGACGAGGTGGCTGCGTTCGTCAATCGACAGCCTTTGCAGGACGCGTGAAGGCGCACCGGCCGGCGGCAACCGGCCGGCACTTCCACGACAACACCTGATAGAGAGGTGATGCATGGCAACTACACATCATACAGAAGCGAAACAGGTTATCCAGCAAGCGGCGAAGCAACTCGCGGCGCTGCATTTCATGGACCAGGACACTGCGCGCGAGCTAGCGCAGATGGCCGAGGCGGTCGCAAACATGTTCATGGTCGTGTTCTACCAAGCCGAAACAGGCCGGGCGACGCCAGCGGATTTTCATGAAGCGAAGACAGCCGTTGAGCGGCTGTTGGTTCGACACTGACGCAAACAACGATTTGAAAAGGGCGGCCGCTGTCAGCTGACCGCACTTTTCAATTGTCTTGATCGGGGATCTCGCGGCCGACTGGGAGCCCGAAATCAATCTCGTCATGCAGATTCTCCGGAGTGGTGTTGGCGAGCAGATCGGCGAGTAAAGGTACGGGACGCGCGTTTTCGGTTCCCCAGCTCGCCACCCATGCGTCGATTTCTTCGGCCGGAACAAGGTCGGATAGGCCCGCTGCCGTCCAACATTTGGCTATGACGTAGTTCATTTCTTCAATCGTCAGTGATTTCTTGGCGTTCATTATTGCTCGCTAGGTGCCGACTGCGAAATTGATGGTTTGCCGCCGCTTCGCGCTGCGTTGCAATCGGCTAACGACGAAATGAACGCTTCGAGAGGCTACTTTGCCTATGCCGTGTGCCGTACTCACGATGGTCGAGCGAGGGAAGTGAACATCCGCACGGGGAATATCTTCAGCGCATTGGAGCAAGGTTGCTGTGACCACTCGGAAGCGCTGGCCGCCGGGGGGCTTGGTTGATGGATGAACGTTGCCGCGAACAGAATGCGGTCGAGCTTGCCTTTCGGCAGGTTTGGACGGACTCGCTCTTGCCTGCTCAGCACCCGTGAGCCTTGGACCTCACGGGGCGATCGTCTGATGGGAAGAGGTTGTTGACACTTGAGGGATCGGTGCTGCAGCGAATTTGCTGGGCTCTTCAGTTGCTGCTGCGAATATTTTAGCGGCTAAAACGACATGCGATCGTGGTCGGGGGGGAGTTTGGGCTGATCCCTCATGTGTCAACGTTCGCCCACTCTATATCGTATTCATCAATTAGGTTTAGTCGCAAATACAGGTATACGACGCGGATAGAACGTCATCCGATCAACGAATAGGATACTATCCGCTCAACGGATAGAACCCTATTCGTGCTCAATTGGATTGCACAATCCAATTCGGGCTGGGAGTATGCGTGGAATCATGCCACAAACGAGGGCCGGGCTAGTCGAACGGGGGGGAGCGTGGGACTGTACGAGCGGTGGTGCGAGGCCACCAAAGAAAAGGATAAGCGCAAGTACTATTGGACCTATGTTGAGAAGGACGGCGGTCGCGATGAGATTCGCGGTGACCTCGCCGAGACTATTCGCTTGCACTACGACCGACTCGAACGCATAGCTGAAGACGTGAAGCGACTCGGATATAAGGTCGCCGCGAAAATTCTCAGCGAAGCGATGCCGCAAACCGCCAAAAGCCGATCCGGCGATCTCGGCGAAATTCTAGCGACGGAGCTGGTCGAGGAAGAAATTGGCCTACGGGTGCCCGTGCGCCGTCTTCGCTATAAGGATGGCCGTAATATGGCCATGCGTGGCGACGACTTCATCGGCGCCGGATACGATGGGGCCGGCGAAAAGCTCTGGCTTCTGAAGGGCGAGGCTAAGAGCAACAAGGTACTCGGCAAGGCCACGGTCACGAGCGCTCGCAAGGTACTCAATCGCGACAATGGCCGTTGCACGCCCGACTCCCTCCTGTTCGTCGCCAACCGCCTCCTAGAGAGTAACGATCCGGACGATAACGCGCTGGGCCGTAGCCTCCGTGACGAGGTGGGTGTGAAGTCCCTCCGCGCCGACCGCATCGACCATATGCTCTTCACCGTGTCGGGAAACGGCCCGCATGCTTCGTTGAAGGAGGACCTCGACGCCGCGGGGGCCAATCGTGACCACTACGTAGTAAACGTCCATGTCGAAGATCATCAGGACTTTATCGCGGCTATGTATCAGGAGGCGGTAGACCTTGGAGACGATTGACGAACTGACCATGTTTCTGGCAACCGCCACCGTCGACGGTATCCTTGGGCGCCTTCTATATCGTGGCGCGGCCTGGTCGCTGATGCGCGAGGAGGGCGTGCTGCCACCGAATGCGCCTCCTCTCGGCGCGACAATCGAAACAGATCTTGCCGAACACGGTTTCGCGTTGCTTCGTGGCGCAATGGCCTTGCGCGCTCAGGCTGGTGCTTCGGATCTGACCGACAAGGCGTTCGAGCGTGCCGCCAATGCGTTCGAAGCCCTAGTGCGCAACGGCGATCCGGAATCGCACGATCGTGGTTTCCGCCGCACCATTGCCGCCGCCGCCTATCACCTGGCCGGCTTCTCAGCTGCCGCTTATTCGCTCTTTAACGAGACCCCCGAAGACCTCAACACCTCGCCAGGCGAGACGGCGATCCGACACCTAATTCTGCGCGATCTCGGCAAGTTGCGCAGTTTCGTTCGCGCGTGGTTGGATGACGACGCTCACGGCGATGAGCAGATCGCCGAGGCGCTGCAGGGCGAAGAGTCGGGCTTCGACGAGGTGCTGTCCACCATCCTC
The DNA here is from genome assembly GCF_003858025.1 of Burkholderia sp. Bp9004. NCBI lineage: Bacteria > Pseudomonadati > Pseudomonadota > Betaproteobacteria > Burkholderiales > Burkholderiaceae > Burkholderia > Burkholderia sp. Bp9004. The sequence goes on from NZ_QTQD01000011.1 coordinate 92,058, forward strand.
AACACCACGATCTGCCGAGCTCTGGCCTATTTCGACTTTGCGCTTGAGACGGGGGAACCCGAGCCGATCGAGACCGCGCGGGCGCTGCTTACCACTGCGGTTAGCTTGGCGGACAACGCCGAGAATGTTCCGCTGTGGTGGATATCGAACCTCTGCCGCCACCTGATCGACGACCTTTGGCGGCATTCGCTGCACCAAAATTTGCCAACTGTGCCGCCAGAGGGGGCGGAAGAAAGATACCTCGACCTACGTCGGCTGTTCATCTCGTCACTCTACGCTCGAAAGACTGCCGAGGTCGAGCTATGGCCATCGCAGCGTGAAGCGGCTCAGCGATCCACGGACGTCACCGACGATCTGGTCGTCGCCTTGCCTACCAGCGCCGGCAAGACGCGGGTGGCCGAGATCGCCGCGTTGATGACCCTTTCGTCCGCGCGCCGGGTGCTGATTGTCACGCCATTGCGCGCCTTGTCTGCCCAGACTGAGCGATCCTTCAGAAAGACCTTCGCGCCGCTCGGCTTCAGCGTTTCCTCCCTTTACGGTGCCAGCGGCCTTTCGGCTGGCGATGAAGACGCGCTGCGCACCCGCGAGATCATCATTGCGACGCCCGAGAAGCTAGACTTCGCGCTAAGAAGCGACACAACTCTGATCGACGACGTCGGCCTGATCGTCCTCGACGAAGGTCACATGATCGGTCCTAGCGAGCGCGAAATCCGCTACGAGACGCTCGTGCAGCGCTTGCTTCGGCGGGCGGACTCGGGCGAACGCCGGATCGTCTGTCTCTCCGCCATTCTGCCCAGCGGCGATGAACTGGACGATCTCACCGCGTGGGTACGTTCTGACGAACCAGGTGAGCCGGTGCGTTCCGACTGGCGCCCCACGCGGCAGAGATTCGGCGCGCTTACTTGGCGGGGCAAGGACGCGCTGCTCCGGCTTGACCTCGACGACAATGGTCCCTTCCTCGACAAATTCGTCGTGGAGAAACCGGCATTAGGGCGAGAGAAGAAGCCCTATCCGCGCAAAAACTCACATGTCACCTTATTCGCAGCGTGGGAATTCGCGAGCCAAGGCAAGCGGACGCTGATCTTCTCCACTCAGGCAAATTGGGTTGAGAGCTACGGCAAACAGGTCGTGGACCTCTGCAAGCGTGGTTATCTGGAGTCGCTGCTGGAGGACCAAGCGTCGATCGCGCGTGCCTTGGAGGTTGGCAAGGAATGGCTGGGCGAGAACCATCCCGCCGTCGCCTGCCTGAAGCAGGGTGTTGCCATCCACCACGGCCGGCTGCCCAGCCCGTTCCTCCGCGAGCTAGAAGCCCTGCTGTCGGAAGGCGCCCTGAAAGTTATCGTCGCGTCGCCGACGCTCTCGCAAGGTCTTAATCTCAACGCCGCCGTGCTGTTGGTGCCGGCGTTATATCGAGCGGCCGAGAAGATCAAAGGCGAGGAGTTTGCGAACGTCGCGGGCCGCGCCGGGCGCGCCTTCGTGGATGTCGAAGGCCTCATCGTTCACGTCATGTTCGACAACATCGACTGGCGAAAGAAAGAGTGGCGAGAGCTGGTGGCTTCCGCCAAGGCTCGCACGCTAAAAAGCGGTCTCATCCAGATCGTCGCCGAGATTCTTGATCGTCTGTCCCGAAAAGGGATCCTGGATCGCGATGATGCCTGGGAATATCTCGCCAATGCCCGTGAAGCATGGAGATCGCCCGAGGAGGAAGCCGCTGTCGCCGAGCGCCTAGCTGTCGGCGCGGAATACGACACTGATGGCCACGGTGATGAAGACAGTGGCGGTGACGAGGAAGAGACCATCGACGAGGAGCCGCTATCGCAAATTGTCGAGCGACTTGATGCAACCGTGTTCGGCTTGATCGAAGCACTCGATTCTGACCGCGCCGACCTGCCGAAGCTCTTGGACGATGCACTCAAGGGATCGCTCTGGGCTCGCCAGATCGTTCGCGAGGACGAGGGCGTTGCACCTTTGCACAAGAAGGTGCTACAGGCGCGCGCCGATCTCATTTGGAACACTACGACGGCGCAGGTGCGGCGCGGACATTTCGCCATGGGCGTCGGGCTTGAGGCTGGCCTGACCATAGACGCCATGGCCGACGAACTGGCCGAACTCCTCGACCAGGCTGACGAGGCGACTTTGACCGGCGATATCGACGGACTCGTCGATGCGCTCGGCGGTCTCGGGGAACGCCTGCTGTTCATGCGGCCCTTCATTCCCGACAAGGCAAGTGCGCTGCCGGCGAATTGGAAGGAAATCCTACGCAATTGGGTGTCTGGAGAGGATGTCGCTAAGATCGGGCCACAGAACATGCGGGCCGTGGAAGAGGCCTTCACCTATCGCTTGGTTTGGGCGTTGGAGGCTGTACGTACCCGCCGCATGTCCCTCGGTTGGTCGCCGGAGACGGTGGCGGGCGGCGCTGCAGCCGCGGTCGAAACGGGCGTCCCACAACTCATGATGTCGATGCTGATCCGCGCGGGCCTTCCGTCACGGCGCGCGGCCATGGCAGCGATCGCGGATGCCAATCCTATCTTCGTCACGCCCGCCGAGATGCTGGCCTGGCTTGAATCCGACGAGATCACGGCCTACACGGACGCTGGCGACTGGCCGACACCCGACACAGCGGCGCTATGGGCACGCTTCCGAACAGAAGCCCTCAGTGGTGGCATCCAAAAGTGGTCAGTCGAACACTACAAGCGCTTGCTTGACGTCGCGGACGTCCCACCCGCAGGCCTCTATCGCATTGTCACCGATGAGGGGGATGGGCGGACTTGGCTCACAACCGCTGACTACCACCGCGTCGCGGCCTTTAGAAAACCTGCGGTGGACCCCAAGCCCAGCCTCTTTTCTGGAAGGCTGCCGGGCAAAACCAGGCTGGTAGAAGCCGTGCGCGTCGGGCGAGGCAAACTGCGGTGGCCTCCAGCCGATGCATAGGGGCGCAACTTCGGCAACGTGTTCCGGCCCAGTGGAATAGGTTCAGGCATGGTGCCTGAGTTGCCGGTTGCAATATTGGATACTGACGGTGAGGAGTTGGTTCTGTTCGGCGGGTTCGAGACCGCGACGGTGCCGATGTGGTTGGCGGGATATCCTTGACGGCTCCTACCAAGACCGCGACGGCTGCTGGAACCTCGGTTGATCCTTACGAGAGAGGTTGGAATGCTAGCAGTACGGTGTATTTAATGGAGCAGAGCCTCGCTATACTCAAGCCAAACACGCTGCCATTCGCCAAAGCAGCGCCGCGCTGGTGCCGGCGGTATTAGGGCGGGTGTTCAACCAATAGAATCCGGGGGAAACCATGAAGCTTCGCCGTCTGCGCATCCACAATTTCCGATCCATCGTCGATGCCGATATCGAGGTTCACGACTACACGATGATCGTGGGTGCCAACAACGCGGGCAAGAGCAACATCATTGCCGCGCTCCGGGCGTTCTATGAGGACTTTAAGCATTCAGGAGACGACCTTCCCAAGATGAAGGGTGCACAGATTGACGAATCCTGGGTCGAACTGACCTTCGGTTTGTCAGAGAGCGAATGGGAGGGGTTGGCGGATAAATACAAGGCAGGTGTGGCTGGTCACAGCCTCACCGTCCGGCGCTACTTCATATCCGGGGAAAAGGACAGGTTCAAGCCAAGCCAAAGCAACATTTACGCCATCATCAATGGCGAGCCGGAGAAAGACCTGTTCTATGGAGCGAAGAACGTCGGTACCGCCAAGGTTGGCAGCGTCATCTACATCCCGGCACTGACCACCGCTGCCGAGCAGATGAAAACCAGCGGCCCGTCGCCCTTACGGGATATGCTTAATCTGATGCTAAAGCGTGTAATCGCGGACAGCCCGGCTTTCAAGGAAATGGAGGGCGCGTTCGGAAAGTTGAACGACGAGGCGTGTGGAGATCAGGGCTTCTTGACTCAGATTTCCAAGCCCATCAATCAATCCATCGAGCAATGGGGCATTCGCTTCGATATGGGGGTGAACCCGGTCGCACCGGAGGACATCACCAAGAACCTGATCCGGCATGGCTTCGTGGATGCGATGCTTGGGGAAACCTCGTTTGCACTCGATCGTTATGGGCATGGGTTCCAGCGATCGTTCCTGTATGAACTGATCAAGCTTGCGCCGAGCTTCACCGAAAGCAAGGTGCCCACGAAAAAGGAATTCGACCCTGAATTCACCCTCATCTTGTTTGAGGAGCCGGAGGCATTTCTGCATCCCGCTCAACAGGAGAATATGGCTTACCACCTGCGCAGGCTGGGGTCGGGGGATGCTCAGCAGGTCATCGTGACTAGTCATTCGCCGATCTTCGTAGGCAAGGTGGCGGACGATCTGTGCCAGATTGTCCGCGTTCGCCGCAATAATGGTATGAGTAGCATCGGCCAAGTCAAGAAGTCTGACCTTGGCGGCGTGCTTGGTCAAGGATACGAATTCAAGACGTGGCTGGAAAATTACGTCAGCGACGCAGCAGTGCCGGATAACGCGAAGGGAAACGCCAAGAAGTTGTTACAGGGTGCAACCGATGATACGGTGATTGCGGAACAGGAGGAGAGATTCCGCTATCAGCTCTGGTTGGATTCCGAGCGGGCCTCAATGTTCTTCGCGGACCGTGTGCTGCTTGTTGAGGGGGCGACCGAGAAAGCCTTGTTCGCATGGCTGCTCGCACGGGACTGGCATGACTTGAGCCGTCATCGTGTGGCGATTGTCGATGCGATGGGGAAATACAATCTGCATCGCTATATTGCTCTACTTGAAGGGTTTGGCATCCCGTATGGTTTGATGCTGGACGACGATCAGGACAAAGACCACCACAAGGTCGTGAATGAGATGTTGAGGAACAAGGCGGGCCCAAGCCGCCTTGCGGAGGCTTGTTTAGTCAATGAGTGTATGGAGAAATTCCTCGGATTGAACTTGCCTGTTCGAGACGACCAGAAGCCGGTTCACACCCTGAAGGCCATTGAGGCTGGCGTCATCGCTAAAGACAAGCTCGACGATCTGCGCAAGTTATTCCTGAAGTCCCTGGCCCTCGAAGCTGAACAGCCTGTCGTTGCATAAATCTTGCTGCCATGACCATGCCCTGATGACTGTCATCGAAACCCAAGGCCGCTGTGAGTGGGGCATGAAACCCTCGTGTCCTTAGACAAGACGGGTTGTCCAGGCAGTGCGTGGTCACGCAGCTACTGAGCCGACAGTTGGGCTGCGCAGGCTGGTCTTGGTATTTTTCGTGGTATCTCAGGTTGGCTAAGGAATTAAGCTATTGAATTTATTTTGGAAATCTCACTTATTCATAATCGAGTGGGAGTGATTCGGCGCCGGGGCGTGCCTCGGTAGCGGACCACGGCATCTGACGATGCGGACGCCCGGCAGGGATGACCTGCCGGGCGTTGTCGTTTGTGCGAACGGCGATCGTGATTGGATTGACGCTGGGGGAGCGTGTCTTCCTTGCCGTCTTGCCCGCCCCGTGCACCGCCGCGCGCACGGCCGGACAGTGAGCGGATCAAGGCACCCGCGGTGCGCGGTGAATGGCTGGCCGCTGTGCCGGCACATCGCGCGATGCGATGCCCGCATCCGTCTCGTCTCTGCCAAGTTCCGCCAAATATGGCCACGGATAGATGCCGCGCGCGTGACCATCACCGAACAGCAGGCGGATGCCGTACCCGGCCGGTTCCACGCCGTCCAGCGTCAGCTCGAGCGGCGCGTCGATTCGCTTGCCATCAAGCCGGATCTTCCGGCACGCGGCGCATGGACAATCGCCGCGCAAGCGCGCATAGCCGATATGCTGAGTGCTGCCGTCCGGCCAACACAGCGTCAACGCACGAGTCGCATGATCGAGACGAATCTCTGTCGGCGGCGTCATCGCGCATCTCCTCCAATCTGCGCGATGGCGATGCGCACGGCCTTGCGTACTTCGGGATCGCGATCCTCCAATGCATCATGCAGCGCGGGCAGCGTCGCAGGATCGCGCAGTTCGCCGAGCGCGAGCGCCGCCTCCTTGCGCAGATTGCTGATCGCATGGGACAGCAGCGCGGCGACCGCCGGCGCCGCGGCGGCGTCGCGCAATTGCCCGAGTGCGCGCACCACACGCAAGCGCACCTGCCAGTAATCGTCATCGAGCGCGGCGACGAGCGGCGCGCGAGCGACCGCGACACGCAGCTTGCCGAGCGTCGTGGCCGCTTCCTCGCGTACCTGCCATTCGGCGTCGCGCAGCGCCGCAAGCAACGCGGTGACGACGGTCGTGTCGTCGGACGCCGCGAATCCGACCGCGCCGACCGCGATGCGCCGCACGTCCGCATAAGTGTCGTTCGTGGCGATGCGTGCGAGCGGCGACAACGCACGCACGTCCTTGAGCCAGCCGAGCACGGCGACGGCCTCGGCGCGCACGGCCGCCGCCGGCGCGTCGAGCGCGTGCAGCGCCGGCGTGAACGCGTCGGGGTCGCGCAGTTCGCGCAGCGCGCGCAGCGCGGCGCCGCGCACGAACGGCTCGGCGTGTTCGGCCCAGCGGCACAGCACGGCGCCGGACGCGACATCCTTCAGTTCGGACAGGCTGTGTGCCGCGGTCGCGCGCACGTCGTCGTCCGGATCGAGCAGCGCGTGGCACAGCGTGTCGACGACGACGGGCTGCTCCCAGGCGGCGAGCACCCGCGCAGCTTCGCCGCGCACGACGGCGGCCGGATCGTCGCGCAATGCCGCAACGAAGACCGGCACGAGATCGGGATCCTCGAGATCGGCGAGTTCGAGCAGCGCGATGCGGCGCACGGATGCATCGGGTGCCGCAACATGTGCGACGAGCGCGGCATGGTCGGAGGCGTGCGCGCCATGCAGCGGGAAAGCAGGGGAGGAAGCGGTCATGGGAAAAATCAGGATCATTAACGAAGCGTGTGAGGCGTGACGAGCAGCGCGGTCGCACCGATCCGCGATCCGATGTCGAGTAGCAGCGTCTGCATCATTCGGCGCGTCTGTGCGTCGAGCACGCCGAACGATTCATCCGTCAGCACGATGCACGGCCGGAAGATCAGCACACGTGCGATCTCGACGCGCCGGCGGCCCGTCGGGTCAGCGTAGCAGGTACGGAATGTCGACCTTGACGGCGCCGGTCGGGCAGTCGCGTTCGCACGGCATGCAGTACCAGCATTCGTCGAACTGCATGTAGGCCTTGCCTTTGGTCACGTCGATGGCGAGCAGGTCGAGCGGGCACACGTCGACGCAGACGGTGCAGCCCTTGTCGGCGATGCAGCGGTCCTCGTCGATCGTCACGGGCGCGCTGCTGCGCAGGAAGATGTCGTGCGGGGTATGGGGCACGGTAAGGCTCCTCGGAGTCAGAGGGCGGCCGCGAGGGCGGCCGGTTCGCGGATGCGCAGGTGCGCGTAGGCGCTGCGTTCGTCGTCGGCAAGCGGCACGACGTAGGGCTCGACCGGCCGTTTCTCGCTGCGCATCGTGCCGTCGGCATCTTTGCGCAACCATGTGTGGCAGAACCATTCAGCGTCGTTGCGATGCGGAAAATCGACGCGATGGTGGTATAGCCCCCAGCGGCTCTCGGTACGGAACAGCGACGCACGCGCGGCCATTTCGGCGCAGTCGCGAATCGCGCGCACTTCGGCCGCGCGCATCAGTTCGTGCGGATGGACCGCCTTGAGTTCTTCGATGTCCTCAATAATGTCGTCAAAGCGTTGCAGTCCGATTTCCATCTTGCGCGTCACCTTCGGCGGTTGCAGATAATCGTTCACCATGCGGCGCAGCTTGTATTCGACCCGCGCCGGCGCGAGGCCACGCTCGCGTGTGAGGGGCGCGAGCACGCGGGTGCGTTCGACCGCGACCTGTTCGTCGTCCACCGGCGCGTGATCGCGGCCGGCGACGTAGTCGGCCGCGTTCTGCCCGGCGAACCAGCCGTAGGTGAACGCGCCGAGCATGTAGTTGTGCGGGACGGCCGCCATGTCGCCGGCCGCGTAGAGCCCCGGAACGGTCGTTTCCGCGCGGGCGTTCACGTATACGCCTGACGCGCTATGGCCGCTGCAGAAGCCGATCTCGGAGATGTGCATCTCGACCATCTGGCGTCGGTAGTCGGTGCCGCGCCCTGCGTGGAAGCGACCGCGGCTCGGCCGCTCGTTCGTGTGCAGGATCTGCTCGATGGTCTGGATCGTTTCCTCGGCGAGGTGGTCGAGCTTCAGGAACACCGGGCCGTTGCCGCCTTGCAGTTCCTGGTAGAACTCCCACATCATCTGGCCGCTCCAGTAGTCGCACTCGATGAAGCGTTCGCCCTTGCCGTTCGCGGTGAAGCCGCCGAGCGGGCCCGTCACGTACGCGCAGGCCGGGCCGTTGTAGTCCTTGATCAGCGGATTGATCTGGAAGCATTCGAGGTTCGCGAGCGCCGCGCCGGCGTGGTACGCCATCGCGTAGCCGTCTCCCGCGTTGGTCGGGTTTTCGTACGTGCCCATCAGGTATCCGGATGCCGGCAGCCCGAGGCGGCCGGCCGCGCCGCAGCACAGGATCACGCCCTTTGCGCGGATCACGTGGAAATCGGCCGTGCGGCAGTCGAAGCCGAGCACGCCGCTCGCGCGGCCGTGCGCGTCGGTCAGCACGCGCGTCGCGACGATCCGGTTCGTGATCGCGATGCGCGCACGCTTCAGCTGCCGGTACAGTACCTTCTTGATGTCGTGACCTTCCGGCATCGGCAGCACGTACGAACCCATGTGGTGGACCTTCTTCACCGCGTAGTCGCCGGTGCCGTCCTTCTCGAACTTCACGCCCCAGCGGTCGAGCTGCTCGATCGTCGCAAAGCTGTGCGTCGCATATGCGTACACGGCCTGCTGGTCGACGATCCCGTCGTTGGCGATCGTGATCTCGCGTGTGTACTGCTCCGGCGTCGCGTGGCCGGGAATCACCGCGTTGTTCAGGCCGTCCATCCCCATCGAGATCGCGCCGCTGCGCTTCACGTTGGCCTTCTCCAGCAGCAGCACGCGCAGCGACGGGTCGCGCTCCTTCGCCTTGATCGCCGCCATCGGACCGGCCGTGCCGCCGCCGACCACGACGATGTCGTATTCGAGTACATGGGTGTTCATTGCGGGTTCCTTAATGGTTGGTGCGTCTTCTGCCGGTCGATGCGCAGCCGGTACTGGAACGCGTCGCCACGGAAGTACAGGTGTTCGTAGTCGATCGGCGCGCCGGACGCGTCGTGCGTCAGGCGCTCTATCCGCAGCACGGGGCTGCTTTCCTCGACGCGCAGCGCATCGACGATTTCATCGTCGGCGAGGATCGCGTCGATCGACACGTCGGCGTGGCCGAGCGGCACGCCGCAGTCGTTCTCGAGAATCAGGAAGATGTCGCGGGTTGCGAGATCGGCGCCCGCGAGCCGCTTGCCGAGCGCCGCGGGCACCCACGTCTGCTCGAGCGACACGGGCTCGCGGTTCAGCAGCCGCACGCGGTGGATCTCGACGAGCGGCGCGCCTTCCGGCACGTTCAGCTTCGCTGCGAGATGGCGGTCGGCCTTCACGGTGCGAAAGCTGCGCAACTGGTTGACGATTTCGTAACCCATTGACGACATCGCCTCGGCGAAGCCCTGCAGCGATGTCACGTTCTGGAACGCCTTCGGCTTCGACACGAACGTGCCCTTGCCGTGCAGCCTGAACAGCAGGCCTTCCTTCTGCAGGTCGCCGAGCGCCTGGCGCACCGTGATGCGGCTCACGTCGAACATCGCGCAGAGTTCGTGCTCGGACGGCATCCTGCTGTGTGGCGCATAAGTGCCGTCGAGGATACGCGTGCGCAGCGTGTCCTTGATCTGCACGTAGAGCGGGGCCGCCGACAGCGGCACGACATTGGGGCGGGTCATCGGTCAACTTGTCATGACAAGAGGATTCGAGTGTAGTGACCGCGTTCGCGCGCCCAAACCAACCATTTCTGATTTCGACATTCCGATTCCGGAAAAGCGGGGCGGCTGCGCGGCCGAGGTTCGTCCGGATCTGCCCCTTGTCGACCGCTCGACACCGTCGACGATCGGGCATGAGCGCTCGCGTGTGCCACGCATGTCGATTCCCCGCTGCGTCGTTCGTCGTATCGATGTCGACCGGATTCGCGACGGCGTCCGCAGCCAGGTTCCTCGTCGAGGCCTGACCTACGGAGAGAAAGGAGGTGCCAGATGCCTGATTCCCGCTATCGCTGGGTGATCGTCGCCGCGGGCGGCCTGATGGGCTGCATCGCGATCGGCGCGATGTTTTCGCTGCCCGTGTTCCTGCGGGCCATCGCACGCGACACCGGCTGGTCGATGACCGGCATTTCCGCCGCGATGACGCTCGGCTTCATCGCGATGGCCTTCGCGAGCATCGGCTGGGGCAGCCTGTCGGACCGGATCGGCACGCGTGCGGTGGTCGTGACGGGCGCCATTCTGCTGTCGGCGAGCCTGGCGCTTGCGAGCCGCGCGCCTTCGCTGCTCGCGTTCCAGCTGATTTTCGGGCTGGCCGTCGGCAGCGCGACGGCCGCGGTGTTCGCGCCGATGATGGCCTGCGTGACGGGCTGGTTCGACACGCATCGCAGTCTCGCGGTGTCGCTGGTGTCGGCCGGCATGGGCATGGCGCCGATGACGATGTCGCCGCTCGCGGCATGGCTCGTGTCGGGCCACGGCTGGCGCACGTCGATGTTGTTGATCGCCGCGCTCGCGGCCGCCGTGATGATTCCGGCGTCGCTGCTCGTGCGCCGCGCCCCCGCGCTCGATGGGCCGCACGCCGAGCCGGTGCCGGCCGGCGTGCCCCGATCCGCACCGCTGTCGGTCGGCGGCGCGCTGCGCTCGCCGCAGTTTATCGTGCTGCTGCTGACCAATTTCTTCTGCTGCGCGACGCATTCCGGCCCGATCTTCCACACGGTCAGCTACGCGGTGACGTGCGGGATTCCGTTGATCGTCGCGGTGTCGATCTACAGCGTCGAGGGGCTCGCCGGCATGGGCGGGCGCATCGCGTTCGGGCTGCTGGGCGACCGCCTCGGCGCGAAGCGCATGCTCGTGGCGGGACTGCTCGCGCAGGCGCTCGGCGCGCTCGGCTACTACTTCGTGCGCACGCTCGACGGGTTCTACGCGGTCGCGACGCTGTTCGGTTTCATCTATGCGGGCGTGATGCCGCTCTATGCGGTGCTCGCGCGCGAAAATTTCCCGCTGCGGATGATGGGCACCGTGATCGGCGGCTGCGCGATGGCCGGCAGCCTCGGGATGGCGGCGGGGCCGGTCGCGGGCGGCCTGATCGTCGATGCGCTGGGCAGCTACCGTTGGCTGTACCTCGGATCGTTCGCGATCGGCATCGGCGCGTTTCTCGTCGCGATGCTGTTCCGCCCGTTTTCGAAGGCGCGGTCGCAAGTGGTCGCCGCATGACCGGGCAGTCGCGAAACGGCGATTCCGGCGGACGACGGACGCCGATCGACCCGGACGAAAATAAAAAACAGGGCCGGACATCGCCCGCGCAAACGGCGCGAAATCGACGGTAAATCGGCGCGGAGCCTGCTGCGGCGCAGCACAGCGGCAAGTCGTGGCGATCGGCGCCCATGCGCCCCGATTCGGCCCTTAAAAAACACAATATCGAGCATGCCTTCGAAGGGCCTGTCATACGCACGTCACCCTGCTAGAATTCGGCTGCCGCATTTGTTCCGATTGACTGATGAGATTGCTTGACGCACTGGTCGAACAACGCATTGCCGCTGCTGCCGCGCGGGGCGAGTTCGACGATTTGCCGGGTACCGGCGCGCCGCAGGCGCTGGATGACGACCTGCTCGTACCCGAGGAGGTGCGGGTGGCCAACCGTATCCTGAAGAATGCGGGCTTCGTGCCGCCGGCCGTCGAGCAACTGCGCGCGCTGCGCAATCTGCAGGACGAACTGCAGGCGGTCAGCGATCGTGCCGCGCGCTGCCGGCTGCAGGCGAAGATCCTCGCCCTCGACATGGCGCTCGAATCGCTGCGCGGCGGCCCGATGGTGATGCCGCGCGATTATTGCCGGCGCATCGCGGAACGTCTGTGCGAGCGCGGGCTCGACGACGCGCCCGCCGAAGCGGGGCCGATGTGAGCGCCGACGCGCTGCACGACGCGGCAGCCGGATCGGTTGCTGCTCCCGATTCTCCCGTTCCCGAAGCCACACCCGTGTCGGCGCGCGACCTGCATTTCATGCGGCTCGCGCAGGCCGCTGCCGCAGAGGCGCGCGCGGCCGGCGAAGTGCCGGTCGGCGCGGTGCTCGTGCGCGGCGACGAGGTGATCGCACGCGGCTTCAACCACCCGATCGGCGGGCACGATCCGTCGGCCCATGCGGAAATGGCCGCGCTGCGCATGGCCGCGCAGCATCTGCAGAATTACCGGATGCCCGGCTGCGAGCTGTATGTGACGCTCGAGCCGTGCCTGATGTGCGCGGGCGCGATCATGCACGCACGCATCGCGCGAGTTGTCTACGGCGCCGCCGATCCGAAGACGGGCGCGTGCGGCAGCGTGATCGACGCGTTCGCGAATCCGCAACTCAACCACCATACCGACGTAACCGGCGGCGTGCTCGCCGATGAGTGCGGGGCCGCGCTGAAGTCGTTCTTCGCGGAGCGCCGTCGCGCGCTGCGTGAAGCACGGCTCGCACGCGACGCCGAATCCGGCGCGCCGTAACCCTTGCCGCGCCCGTCGCCCGGAGCAGGGCGGGCAGCACGGTTCCGTGAACCGGAGACGGTTCGGACCCTCTAAGCAGGTTTGACGACCTCGATACCTTTCGCCATGTCCCTCCAGCCCGCTGCGTCCTACACCATCCGCCTGCTGGCGCCGTCCGGCTATCCGCACGACCCCGATGCGATCAACCGCGCGCTCGAGCGCCTGAGCGGCTCGCAACATCGCATCGAGAACATCGAGGCGACGCAGCGCCGCTTCCAGCGATTCGGCGGCACCGACGGCGAGCGGGCCGGCGACCTGAACCGCCTCGCGGATCCGGAACGCGCGCTGCCGGACATCGCGCTCGCGGTGCGCGGCGGCTACGGCGCCGCACGCATCCTGCACGGGCTCGACTATCGCGGGCTCGAGCGCCGCCTGCGCGACCAACCCATCGCGCTCGTCGGCCACAGCGACTTCACCGCGATCCAGCTCGCGCTGTACGCGAAGGCGCGTATCAAGTCTTTCGGCGGTCCGATGCTGTCGGCCGACTTCGGCGCGGAAACGCCGAGCGACTTCACGATGCAGCACTTCTGGCAGACGCTGACGCAGCCGAGCACGACGATCATCGCCGAGGCGCCGCAGGTGCACACCGTGAACGTGACGGGCACGCTGTGGGGCGGCAACCTGGCGATCCTCACATCGCTCATCGGCACGCCGTACATGCCCGACATCGAGGGCGGCATCCTGTTCGTCGAGGATGTCAACGAACAGCCGTTCCGGATCGAGCGGATGATCTATCAACTGCATCTGTCGGGGCTGCTCGCGCGCCAGCAGGCGCTCGTGCTCGGCCAGTTCACCGGCGCGCGGCCGTTCGAATACGACAACGGCTACGACATGCAGGCGATGATCGACCAGGTGCGTGAGGTGGTCGGCATTCCGGTCGTCACCGGGCTGCAGTTCGGCCACGTGCCCGACCTGCTGACGCTGCCGTTCGGCGCGCAGGCGCAACTGGTCGCGAATGCGCACGGGTTCCGGCTCACGTTGTCGGACTATCCGCACCTCGGCTGACGCTGACGTGGTCGATGGAAAGGCGGGTCTCCCGCCTTTTTCTTTATGTAAGTGCGCAACTAACGGTCAAAAATCCCGGCGGACTTCGACAGCGTCGTCGCCGGTTCTTGCACCAGTATTGTCAACAAAATCCCGGGAAGGGTATACGACAAGAACGGCCTCTGTCATGGCATGAAGGCTTGTTGTGCATGGATTTCGCGCATCCCGCACCGATTGAGGTCGCGTCCGTGCACGCCGATTGTGCGGAACTTCGGAAAAGAATTGTTGACAATTTTTATGTCCGTCCTAGGATGAGGACCATCACACGATGCAGAACATGAACGATTCCGCTACCCATCCGTCCGGCGCTGCCGGTCCCGACGCGATCGCCGAGCGGATCCGCACGGCGATCCTCGAGCATCGGCTCGCGCCCGGCGCGAAGCTGACGGAGGCACAGCTCTGCGACGTGTTCGGCGTGAAGCGCGGAACGATCCGGCAGGCGCTCTCGCAGCTCGCGGCCGACAAGCTGGTCGATCTCGAGCCGAACCGCGGTGCGTTCGTCGCGAGTCCGACACTGCAGGACGTGCATGAGGTGTTCGAGATGCGCAGGATCATCGAGCTGGCCGTCGTCGAGCGGCTCGCGACGGGGCCGGGGGCGAAGCGGCTCAAGGGCGTCGCCGCGCTGATCGACAAGGAACGCAGGGCGTTCGAGCGGCACGACTTCGCGGCGTGGATCCGCCTGTCGGGCGAATTCCACACGGCGCTCGCGGCGCTGACGGGCAATGCGACGCTCTGCGAGTGCCTCGACGGGCTCGTCGCACGCTCGACGTTGATGTCGGCGCTGTATGAATCGCACGGGCGCAGCCCGTGCTCGTGCGACGACCATGACGAGATACTGACCGCACTGGAAGCGGGCGATTCGAAGCGGGCGGTGACGCTGATGGCGCACCATCTGCAACATGTCGAACTGAAGATGCTGGACCGGCCCGCGCAAGGGCAGGTCGATTTGCGCGAAGTGTTCGGCGGCGCCTGAGCGGCGACGCGAACCCGGCCGCGCGCCACACAACGAGAGCAATGCAGGCCGGCGGTTCGCGCCGCCGGCCGCCAGTCCGACTCCGGGCAACGATCCGGAGCGATATCGATGACGGTGGAGCGGCTGTTCGGCCGCGTCAAGGAGAAGTCATGGCTCAGTTCAGTGTGGCGCACGACAGTGCGTATCCGGCGGAAGAAGGCGGCGAGGGCGGCGGCCCCACGTTGCCGGACGGTTACAGTCAACGTTTGTACAACGAAGATTTGGCACCCCTTAAGAATCAGACATGGGGCGCTTACAACATCTTCGCATTCTGGATGTCGGACGTGCACAGCGTCGGCGGCTACGTGTTCGCGGGCAGCCTCTTCGCGCTCGGGTTGACGAGCTGGCAGGTGCTGATCGCGCTGATCGTCGGCATCACGATCGTGAACCGGCTGTGCAACCTGATCGCGCGGCCGAGCCAGCAGATCGGCGTACCGTATCCGGTCGCGTGCCGCGCGACGTTCGGCGTGTTCGGCGCGAACGTGCCGGCCGTGATTCGCGGGCTGATCGCGATCGCGTGGTATGGCATCCAGACCTATCTCGCGTCCAGCGCGCTCGTGATCGTCGTGCTGAAGTTCTTTCCGCAATGGCTGCCGTACGCGGACGTCCATCGCTACGGCTTCCTCGGGCTGTCGGCGGTCGGCTGGGCCGGCTTCATGCTGCTGTGGGTGCTGCAGGCGCTCGTGTTCTGGAACGGGATGGAGACGATCAAGAAGTTCATCGACTTCGCGGGCCCGGCCGTCTACGTCGTGATGTTCATCCTGGCCGGCTACATGGTGTGGCGCGCGGGATGGCGCAACATCGGCATCAACCTCGGCGGCGTGAAGTATCACGGCGCGGAAGTGATTCCGGTGATGATCACGGCCGTGTCGCTCGTCGTGTCGTACTTCTCCGGGCCGATGCTCAATTTCGGCGATTTCTCGCGCTACTGCCGCTCGTTCGGCGACGTGAAGCGCGGCAACTTCTGGGGGCTGCCGGTCAACTTCCTCGCGTTCTCACTCGTCACGGTGATCACCACCGCCGCGACGCTTCCGGTGTTCGGCGAACTCATCACCGATCCCGTCGAGACGGTCGGCCGCATCGACCACCCGACCGCCGTGATCCTCGGCGCGCTGACCTTCACGATCGCGACGATCGGCATCAACATCGTCGCGAACTTCGTGTCGCCCGCGTTCGACTTCTCGAACGTCGCGCCGCGGCTGATCAGCTGGCGCGCGGGCGGAATGCTCGCGGCCGTCGCGTCGATCTTCATCACGCCGTGGAACCTGTTCAACAATCCGGCCGTGATCCACTACACGCTCGACGTGCTCGGCGCGTTCATCGGCCCGCTGTACGGCGTGCTGATCGCCGACTTCTACCTCGTCAAGCGCGGCCGGCTCGTGCGCGACGACCTGTACACGATGTCGGAGCGCGGCACCTACTGGTACACGGGCGGCGTGAATCGCCGCGCGCTCGCGGCGCTGCTGCCGGCCGCGGTGATCGCCGTCATCTGCGTGATGGTGCCGGGCTGGCAGGCCGCTGCGAACTTCTCATGGTTCATCGGCGCGGGGCTCGGCTTCGTGTTCTACCGGCTGCTCGTGAGCACGAAGGCCTGAGGAGCGCGCGATGAAGATCAAGCTGATCAATCCGAACACGACGCAGCGGATGACCGACGCGATGGGCCGCTGCGCGCGTGAAATCGCGGCGGCAGGCACCGAGATCGTCGCGGTGAGCCCGCCCATGGGGCCGCCGTCGATCGAAGGTTATTACGACGAGGCGCTCGCGACGCCCGGGCTTCTGGCCGAGATCGCGCAGGGCGAGCGCGATGGCTGCGACGCGTACGTGATCGCGTGTTTCGGCGACCCGGGCCTGTATGCGGCGCGCGAACTCGCGCGCGGGCCGGTGATCGGGATCGCCGAGGCGGCAATGCATGCGGCGAGCGTGCTCGCGCCGGGCTTCTCGGTCGTCACGACCCTCGCGCGCACCTGCGGGATGGCGTGGCATCTCGCCGAGCGCTACGGGATGAAGCGGTTCTGCCGCAACGTGCGGGCGACCGACGTCGCGGTGCTCGAGCTCGACCGGCCCGGTTCGGCGGCGCGGCGGATCATCGTCGACGAATGCCGGCGCGCGCTCGACGAGGACGGCGCCGACGCGATCGTCCTCGGCTGCGCCGGGATGGCCGAATTCGCGCACGAGATCGAGCAGCAGATCGGCGCGCCGGTCGTGGAAGGCGTCACGGCGGCCGTCAAGTGGGCCGAGGCGCTCGTCGCGCTGCGCCTCGCGACCGCGAAGCGCGGCGACTATGCGCGGCCGCTGCCGAAGCGCTACGACGGCGAATTCGCGCGTTTCAGCCCGCCGGAGGACGCGCCCGCGCCCGCGCCCGCCGCCGCCACGGCGCGAAGCGGGAGCGACACGTCGGAACCGGTCCCGAATTTGCCGCAACCGCACATACACGCCGTCTGACATGCACTATCTGCGCCGCTGTATGGGCGCGTATGAACGTTTTCGCTACACTGGGCCGTCATCGCATCGGCCCGTGCGGCCGGCCTCCGGCACCCGCGCGGGTCGATGCGAACCCATTACTTCAGCAAGCTTTCGCCGCACTTCGAACCCATGTCACTCGATCCCAACTATCCTCGCGACCTGATCGGCTACGGCCGCCATCCCGTGCAGGCGAACTGGCCCGGGCGTGCCCGCGTCGCCGTGCAATTCGTCCTGAACTACGAGGAGGGGGGCGAGAACTGCGTGCTGCACGGCGATCCGGGTTCCGAGCAGTTCCTGTCCGAAATCGTCGGCGCGGCCGCGTATCCGGACCGCCACATGAGCATGGAATCGATCTACGAATACGGTTCGCGTGCCGGCGTGTGGCGCATCCTGCGCGAATTCGAGAAGCGCGGGCTGCCGCTGACGGTGTTCGGCGTGGGCATGGCGATCGAGCGTCATCCGGAACTCGCGCGCGCATTCGTCGAGCTGGGTCATGAAATCGCGTGCCACGGCTGGCGCTGGATCCACTACCAGAGCATGACGCCGGAACTCGAAGCCGAGCACATGCGCCTCGGGATGGAAGCGATCGAGCGCGTGACGGGCGAACGTCCGCTCGGCTGGTATACCGGCCGCGACAGCCCCAATACGCACCGTCTCGTCGCGGAATACGGCGGTTTCCTGTACGACTCCGACAACTACGGCGACGACCTGCCGTTCTGGATGGACGTCGACGTGTCGGGCGGCAGGAAGTTGCCGCAACTGATCGTGCCGTACACGCTCGACACGAACGACATGCGCTTCGCGACGCCGCAGGGCTTCAACACCGGCGACCACTTCTTCGACTACCTGCGCGACGCATTCGACGTGCTGTACGCGGAGGGCGACGAAGCGCCGAAGATGCTGTCGATCGGCATGCACTGCCGACTGCTCGGCCGGCCGGGACGTTTCCGCGGGCTGCAGCGTTTCCTGGATCACATCGAGAAGCACGATCGCGTATGGGTGACGCGCCGTGTCGATATCGCGCGTCATTGGCGTGAACATCATCCGTATCAGCCCAATCATCGAAACGAAGGGAAAGCATGAAGGCGATGCGTTACACGTTGGAGCAACTGAACACGATGGCGCCGAGCGCATTCGTCGCGGCGCTGTCGGGGATCTTCGAACATTCGCCGTGGGTGGCCGAGGTCGCCGCGGGCGAGCGGCCGTTCGCGAGCATCGATGCGCTGCACGAAACGATGTCGAACGCGGTGGAGACGGGCGGCGAAGTGCGCCAGCTCGCGCTGATCAATGCTCACCCGGAGCTCGCCGGCAAGGCCGCCGTGCGCGGCGAGCTGACGGCCGAGTCGACGCGCGAGCAGAGCGGCGCGGGCCTCGACCAGTGCACGCAGGAAGAGTTCGACAAGCTGCTGACGCTGAACCGCACGTATCGCGAGAAGTTTGGCTTTCCGTTCATCCTCGCGGTGCGCGGCTACGACCGGCACGGCATCATCGCGAACTTCGAGTCGCGCGTGAATCATTCGCGCACCGAGGAACTGCGCGCGAGCCTCGACCAGATCTACCGGATCGCGCGCTTTCGTCTCGACGACCTGATCGACGCCTGACACCTCACGACGGCCTGCTGCGTCGCGGCGGCCGATCGCATCACTGAAACAAGGAAACATCATGGCTGTTCCGCTTCTCGATCCCGACGCCCCCGACTTCACGCGGCGCTACGTGAACCTCGCCGACCCGCGCCTCGGTGCGCAGGCGCTCGAGGCCAGCGACGACTTCTTCGCGCCCAAGGACCGGATGCTGAACCCCGAGCCGGCCGTGTTCATTCCCGGCAAGTACGACGACCACGGCAAGTGGATGGACGGCTGGGAAACGCGCCGCAAGCGCACGACGGGCTACGACTGGTGCATCGTCAAGCTCGCGCGGCCGGGCGTGATCAAGGGCTTCGACATCGACACGAGCCACTTCACCGGCAACTTCCCGCCGGCCGCGTCGATCGAGGCCGCCTTCGTGGCCGACGGCGCGCCGACGCACGCGACCGAATGGGTCGAGATCGTGCCGTCGACGACGCTGCAGGGCAACAGCCATCACTATGTCGAAGCGAGCGACGCACGGGCGTTCACGCACCTGCGCGTGAACATCTATCCGGACGGCGGCATCGCGCGCCTGCGCGTGTATGGCCAGCCGCAGCTCGACTGGGCCGGCGCGAGCGCGACCGAGCAGTTCGACCTCGCGGCAATGGAAAACGGCGGCTACGTGGTAGCCGCGAACAACCAGCATTTCGGCGTCGCGTCGAACCTGCTGCTGCCGGGCCGCGGCGTGAACATGGGCGATGGCTGGGAAACCCGCCGCCGCCGCGAACCGGGCAACGACTGGGCGATCATCGCGCTCGCGCAGCCGGGCGTGATCCGCAAGATCGAAGTCGATACCGCGTTCTTCAAGGGCAATTACCCGGACCGCTGCTCGATCCAGGCCGCGTACGTGTCGGGCGGCACCGACAGCTCGCTGATCACGCAGTCGATGTTCTGGCCGGTGCTGCTCGGCGAACAGAAGCTGCAGATGGACAAGCAGCATTACTTCGAGCACGAGATCGCATCGCTGGGCCCCGTGACCCACGTGCGCCTGAACATCATTCCGGACGGCGGTGTGTCGCGCCTGCGTCTGTGGGGGACGCTCGACAAATGAAGACACTCGTAATCGAACCGCTGACCAAGGACGCGTTCGCGCCGTTCGGCGATGTGATCGAAACGGAAGGCGCGAAGCAGATTCCGATCAACCTCGGCACGACGATCCGCTTTCACGATCTCGCGAAGGTCGACGTGACCGACGAAGACGGCCGCACGCTCGTCAACCTGTTCCGCGGCCAGCCCCGCACGCTGCCGTTCGAGGTGAAGATGCTCGAGCGCCATCCGCTCGGCAGCCAGGCGTTCGTGCCGCTGAACGACCAGCCGTATCTCGTCGTCGTCGCGCCGGCGGGCGATCTCGATCCGTCGAAGATCCGCGCGTTCGTGACGAGCGGGTGGCAGGGGGTGAACTATGCGAAGGGCGTGTGGCATCACCCGCTGATCGCGCTCGGCGGCGTCAGCGACTTCATCGTCGTCGATCGCGGCGGCGACGGATTGAACCTGAACGAGCAGGACCTGCCGGAATCGCTGTGGCTCACCGAGGACGCACTTGATGCGCTGACGGCCTGAGCAGCGTTTCGCCAGTACCGTTTCATCGAAGAGACCCGCGCGACCTGCGCGGGTTTTTTTATGGTCTCGGCGCACGCATCACGGCATGACGCCGCCGCTACGTCGAAGACGTCGATCGCGTGCTATCGTGCCCGCATCGCCACCGCACGACGCCCGGTTCCCGGGCCGTACCACGATGAGCCAACCTGAAAACGACCTCGCGATCCTGTTGCGCACGATGCGGCCGGAACTGCATCGCGGTGCGTGCGCCTTCGTCGCACTGCCGGACGATGCCGACATATCGTTATCCGAAGCGATTGCGACGTTCCGAGAAACGGAAGGCATGACGGTCGTCGTCGACGAGGCAACGGCCGCACGTCGCGGCTGGCCCGTGCTGTTCCGCGCCGCGTGGATCACGCTGACGGTGCATTCGGACCTCGCGGCGGTCGGCCTGACGGCCGCGTTCGCGAGCGCCCTGGGCGCGGCAGGCATCAGCTGCAACGTGATGGCTGCTGCATATCACGATCACATCTTCGTTCCGTTCGACGACGGCCCGCGCGCGCTTGATGCGCTCGTCGCGCTGCAGCGCGACGCGATGCGGGGCTAGCAGGGCACACGTTCCGGACGGGCAAAAAAAACGGGCCCGTTTCCGGGCCCGCGAACGGAGAGGATTGCGCCGGCAACCGACGGCCGGCGCGCGGCGGCTTACTTGACCGCGCCACCCTCGAACCATGCGGCGAGCTTCACGCGCTCGTCGTCGGTCATGTGCGTGACGTTGCCGATCGGCATCGCCTTCAGGCGCACGGCCTGTTCGTAGATGCGTTGCGCGTTCTTCGATACTTCGTCCGGCGTATCGAACATCACGCCGGCGGGCGCGCTGCCCATCAGCGTCGGCTTCGCCGAGTGACACTCGACGCAGCGCTGCTGCAGGATCGGCATGATGTCGTTGATCACGATCTTCGGTGCGTTGGCCGCTTGCGCTTCCGGCGCGACCGGCTTTGGCATCGTCCACACCAGTGCGCCCGACAGCAGCGCGACGCCGCCGATCGGCAGGTACCACAGCTGCTTGCCGCGGTGACGCATCACGAAGAACTGACGGATCAGCGCGCCGGCCAGCATGATCAGCACGAGCACGACCCAGTTGAACTTGTTCGTGTACGTCATCGCATAGTGGTTCGACAGCATCGCGAACACGACCGGCAGCGTGAAATACGTGTTGTGCACCGAACGCTGCTTGCCGCGCTTGCCGTAGATCGGGTTCGGTTCTTCGCCCTTGAGCATCTTGTCGACCATCTTGCGCTGGCCCGGGATGATCACGAAGAACACGTTCGCCGACATGATCGTCGCGAGCATCGCGCCGACGATCAGGTACGCCGCACGGCCCGAGAAGATGTGGCACGCGAGGTACGCGGCGACGACGACGTAGACGCCGACGCAGATGCCCAGCACGCGATCGTTGGTGCCGAGGATTCGGCACAGCGAGTCGTAGACGATCCAGCCGGCCGCGAGGAAGCCGAGGGCGGAGGCGACGGCGACCACCGGGCCCATGTCGAGCACGCTCTTGTCGATCAGGTACGTGTTCGGTGCGAGCAGGTACAGCACGAAGAACAGTGAGAAGCCCGACAGCCAGGTCGTGTACGACGGCCACTTCGACCAGTGCAGGTCATCCGGCATTTCCGGCGGGGCGACCGTGTACTTCTGCATGTTGTAGAAACCACCACCGTGGACGTGCCACAGTTCGCCGAACACGCCGCGCTTGCGCTGGTTCGCGTCGGTCGGCGGTTTCAGGCTGTTGTCGAGCGCGACGAAATAGAAGGACTCGCCGATCCACGCAATGGCGACGATGACGTGCAGCCATCGCAGCGCGAGGTTCAGCCAGTCGGTGATGAAGCCTTCCATGAAACTCCTCCAGACTCAGATCGTTGTCTTTGATGCGGGCGCCGATGCGTCGGGCGCCGATACGTCGGGCGCCGATGCGCTGTCAGCTGCCGCGATAGGTGCTGTACGACCACGGCGACACGAGCAGCGGCACGTGGTAGTGCGATGCGGTGTCGGCGATGCCGAAGCGCAGGACGACGCGGTCGACGAAGCGGGGTTCGGGCACCTTCACGCCGAGCGATGCGAAGTAGTCGCCGGCATGGAACACGAGTTCGTATTCGCCGGCGGCGAGCGCGGCGCCTTCGAGCAGGGGTTCGTCGCAGCGGCCGTCGCTATTGGTCAGCACGGTCTTGATTGCGCGGCGCGATTCGCCGTCCAGCGCGTAGAGGTCCACCTTGATGGCAGCGCCGGGGCGACCGTGTGCCGTATCGAGTACGTGGGTAGTGAGCTTTCCCATTCGCAATTGTCCTTGTGTGAATGCGAGGTTCGGCGGCGACTCGATCCATTGACTGTGCGGCGGATCGAGGCTCCACGTCACGTGGCTACATACCCGTCGGCGAGATTGAAGCGAGCGCCGTGCAGGCATTGTAAAAAGGTTCCCCGCGCAAATACGGGCGCGATATCAAAGATAATGCGCCGCGCATGAGCGGCTGTCGACGGCACGCCGGATACGGCTTCCGGCGGCCGTTTCGGGCGCTCGGCCGGGCGTTGCGCGGCGTACCATATCGAATCCGTGAAGCGCGGTATTCCGGATCGCGCATTGTGTGCGGCGCGCGCTTGGGCGATCCTCCCGCCGTGCGCGTCGGCCCGTGGCCCGCGCGCACCCCGAAGACGGCGAGCACGCCGGGTAACCGGGCCAGGGCGTTCGAACGGACGCAGGCACCGGAGCGTGCCGCGATTCAGCGTTCGAACGGCTGTGTGACCGTCCCCAGGAACCGCCCCTGGGGGCAGACCGACGCGGAGAACGCATGAACCTCGAGCAGCACGCCGGCGCACGCGCGCCGAACTCTTCCTCATCCCACCCGAAAACTCTGCTGGTCAAGCACGCCGACGTGCTCGTGACCATGGACGACACGCGCCGCGAGCTGCGCGACGCGGGGCTCTATATCGAAGACAACCGGATCGTCGCGGTCGGCCCGAGCGCCGAGTTGCCCGATACCGCGGACGAAGTGCTCGACCTGCGCGGCCACCTCGTGATCCCGGGGCTCGTGAACACGCATCACCACATGTACCAGAGCCTCACGCGCGCGGTGCCGGCCGCGCAGAACGCCGAACTGTTCGGCTGGCTGACGAACCTGTACCGGATCTGGGCGCACCTGACACCCGAGATGATCGAGGTGTCGACGCTGACCGCGATGGCCGAACTGCTGCAGTCGGGCTGCACGACGTCGAGCGACCATCTGTACATCTATCCGAACGGAAGCCGGCTCGACGACAGCATCGGCGCCGCGCAGCGAATCGGCATGCGCTTTCATGCGAGCCGCGGCGCGATGAGCGTCGGCCAGCGCGATGGCGGGTTGCCGCCCGATTCGGTCGTCGAGCGCGAGCCCGACATCCTGCGCGACGCGCAGCGCCTGATCGAGACCTATCACGACGAAGGCCGCTACGCGATGCTGCGGGTGGTGGTCGCGCCGTGCTCGCCGTTCTCGGTGAGCCGCGGCCTGATGCGCGATGCGGCCGTGCTGGCGCGCGACTACGGCGTGTCGCTGCACACGCACCTGGCCGAGAACGTCAACGACATCGCGTACAGCCGTGAGAAGTTCGGGATGACGCCTGCCGAATACGCGGAAGATCTCGGCTGGGTCGGCCACGACGTGTGGCACGCGCACTGCGTGCAGCTCGACGATGCGGGCATCGGCCTGTTCGCGCGCACCGGCACCGGCGTCGCGCATTGCCCATGTTCGAACATGCGGCTCGCGTCGGGCATCGCGCCCGTGAAGAAGATGCGTCTCGCGGGTGTGCCGGTCGGGCTCGGCGTCGACGGTTCCGCGTCGAACGACGGCGCGCAGATGGTTGCGGAAGTGCGGCAGGCGCTGCTGCTGCAGCGGGTCGGTTTCGGGCCCGACGCGATGACCGCGCGCGAGGCGCTCGAGATCGCGACGCTGGGCGGCGCGAAGGTGCTGAACCGTGATGACATCGGCGCGCTGAAGCCCGGCATGGCCGCGGACTTCGCCGCGTTCGACCTGCGTCAGCCGCTGTTCGCGGGCGCGCTGCACGATCCGGTTGCGGCGCTCGTGTTCTGTGCGCCGTCGCAGACGGCGTACACGGTGGTGAACGGGAAGGTGGTGGTGCGGGAAGGGCGGTTCGCGACGCTCGACCTGCCGCCGGTCATCGAGCGTCACAACGCGCTGGCGCAAGCACTCGTGGAGGCGTCGCGCTGACGCATCGATGTGAAGGTCGCGCTGCGATCGGGCGCGTGGCCGAGGCCATGGCCGCCACACGCCACGATTGCACGGGGCCGCACCGCGACGGCATGGCCGCCGCGCGCGTCGTGCGCGATTACGTCTCGATCAGCGTGCGGGTTGCTTCGGCGACGAGGCTGCGCAGCCAGCGCACTTCGTCGGAGTAGTGGCAGCGTTCGTGCCACAGCTGGTAGTACTGCATCGGCGGGAAGTCGAGCGGCGCCGGCACGACCGACAGCGGCAGGAACTTCGCGTAGTGATCGGCGAACAGGCGCGTCGTCGTGAAGATCAGGTCGGACTTCACCAGCACGTACGGCGCGAGGTTGAAGTACGGCAGCGTGACGACCACGTGACGCTTGAGCCGTTCGCGCGCGAGATGCACGTCGATCGCGCCGCGCTGGCCGACCGAGTACGGCGTCGGCGCGAGATGCGGCGCGTTCAGGTACTGGTCGAGCGTGAGCCCGCCGCGCTTCGCGAACGGATGCGTGTTGCTCATCAGGCAGACGATTTCATCGACGAACAGGTTCGACAGGTGCAGCTGCTCGGGTGGCTCGGGCCAGTTGCCGACGACGATGTCGAGCTTGCCGTCTTCCAGCGCGAGCTCGTAGTCGAACGCGGGGCCGAGCGAGTGGAACTCGAGCGTGGCGTTCGGCGCCGCCTGGCGGAAGCGTTCGACGACGGTCGGCACGAACAGCACGTTCAGGTAGTCGGGGCAGCCGATCCGGTAGCAGCGGATCGACGTGGCCGGGTCGAAATTGTGCTGCTGGAACTTGATGCGCTCGATTTCGCGCAGTGCGTTCTGCACCGGCTCGAGCAGGCGCAATCCGTACTCGGTTGGGACCATGCCGGACTTGCCGCGCACGAGCAGTGGGTCGCCTGTGATGTCGCGCAGGCGCCGCAGTGCGGCGCTGATCGCCGGTTGCGACTGGTTCAGTTTGACGGCCGCGCGCGTGACGCTGCGCTCCATCAACAAGGTGTGCAAGACGCGCAAGAGGTACGTGTCGATCGCCTCGCGTTGCTGACTCATGATTTCTCCGGTTTATATGTCTGGGCTGATCGAGGGGTGATGTGGGTATATGGTTTTTAATATGAACGAAAACCAGCGTCAAGAGATGGATACCCGCACACGCACGCCGGCCGGGCCTCGCGAAGGGACCCGAACGGGGCGTGATGCGGGTGGGCGCGGCGCCGCGCGGATGCGCGTTGCACGCATCCGGCGGCCAGTGCACCGCGCGTGACGCGCGTGCGTCAGTCGTCGATACGCATGCCGACTTTCAGCGTGACCTGCCAGTGGATGACCTGGTCGCCTTCGATGTGGCCGCGCGTTTCGGTGACCTGGAACCAGTGCAGGTTGTGCAGCGTCTTGCCGGCTTTCGAGATCGCGTTGCGGATGGCGTCGTCGCACGATTGCCGCGACGAACCGGTCAGTTCGATCAGCTTGTAGACGTGGTCGCTCATGATGCGCTCCCTGGGATGTCGGTTTGTGCGGCCGCGCAAGCGGCGGGCCCGAGGCGGCACCGCGCGTGTCCGGCTTCTTGAGTGATAGGTATGATGGGCGGCAAGTGCAACCCCAATTGGAGACGAGGAACATCGTGGAAGTCGGATTTTGCGGACCGGGATTGATGGGCGCGCCGATGATTCGGCATTTGCTGGCGGCGGGCCATCGGGTCAGCGTATGGAACCGGACGCGCGCCAAGGCCGAGGCGCTCGAAAAGGACGGTGCACTGGTGGTCGACACGCCGCGCGAACTGGCGGAGCGCGTCGACACGGTGTTCGTGTGCGTGCTCGACGGCCGTGCGGTCGGCGACGTCGCGTTCGGCGAGCACGGGCTCCTCGCCGGCGATGCGAATGCGCGCCGCCTGAAGCGCATCGTCGATCATTCGAGCATTCCGCCTGCCGCGACGCGCGACTACGCGGCGCGCGCGGCCGCGCTCGGCGTCGGCTGGATCGACGCGCCCGTATCGGGCGGCGTGCCCGGCGCGCAGGCCGGCACGCTCGCGGTGATGGCGGGCGGTGGCGCGATCGACCTCGACGCGGTGCGGCCGCTGATCGACACCTACGCGTCGCGCATCACGCACATGGGCGACGCGGGCGCGGGCCAGACCGCGAAACTCTGCAACCAGGCGATCGTCACCGCGACGGTGACCGCGATCGCGGAAGCGGTCGGCCTCGCGCAGGCGAGCGGCATCGACGCCGCGCGTCTGGCCGACGCACTGGCGGGCGGGTGGGCTGATTCGGTGCTGCTGCAGACCTTCGTGCCGCGCATGACGTCAGGCGGTCATCCGCCGATCGGCGCGCTGAGCACGTTCCAGAAGGACGTCGACGCGATCGCCGACGCCGCGCGCGACACCGGCGCGGTGATGCCCGTATCGGCCACGGTGCAGCAGGTGCTCCGGCTGGGCGCCGCGCAGGGGCTTGCCGGTGCCGATTTCGCTGCGTTCATCGACATCGTCCGGCCCGGCAACGGGCGCGCGACGGCGCAGTGATCGCGCCGCGACAGTGAAGCGGGAAGCCTGAATGGCCGATGGGCCGCCCGGAGGCGGCCCATCGAGTCGGTGTCGGTTCAGCCGAGGGAGCGCGGTGTCGTGTCGCCGGCGTTCTGGCGTCCGAGGCCGCCGCGCAGGCTCGCCTTCGTGCCTGCACCAAATTCGGGCAGGATGCGCGCGCGGGCGCGGCTCGCGAACACGAGGAAGCCGAAGCCGTTCGCCTCGTACCAGTACCCGCCGTTCTCGAGGCCGTCGAGCGGTTGTTCGAGTGCGTTGGCGATCGATTCGATGCAGCGCTTGCGCAGTTCGGCGATGGCCGGATAGGGCGGCTGAGCGCCGCGCACGCTGCACAGGAGCACGTCGAGGCCGGGCAGCACATGCGCATACAGGACGGGCTCGTCCTGCGCACGGGCGCGGGCAATCTTGGTGTCGAGCTGCGCGAACGGTTTCGAGTGGCGCAATACCGCGAGGAACGACTCCTGGCCGTCCTGTTGCGCACGTCGACGTTTTTTCGGGAAGGACATAAACACTCGCCTCAAAAACAATTGCAAGAAATGCGGCACTTTCATGCGACCCACTCCCGGCTATGTACGCCGCATGTCGATCCTTTATAGCACACGAAAATGCTGCACTCGTGCGGTACGACGATCAATGTCTCCCGTCGACCCGCTTGCCACGATGATCGACACAGCCAGCGTCTTGGCGCCCGTACTGTCGTTTAGTCTCCATCATAGACCTGCTTTTCCCGCGCGTGCATTCGCGCGTCACAAAAAAGTGAGATGGGCCACGCGCGGCGCGTGCCCATGAAAAAGGCCCGCACTTGGCGGGCCCGGCGGATGCTACGTGGCGCGGTGCTCAGCGTTGCTTGAGCGAATCGCGGATCTCGCGCAGCAGCACGGTGTCTTCCGGCGTCGCGGCCGGCGCGGTTTCTTCCGGCTTGCGCAGCTTGTTGATGAATTTCACCATCAGGAAAATGATGAATGCGAGGATCACGAAATTGATCGCCACGGTGATGAACGAGCCGTAGCCGAATGCGGCGACGCCCGCCGCCTGCAGGTCCTTGAACGAATCGGGATTACCCTTGAACGACGGAGGGATGGTGCCGAGCAGAACGAACTTGTTCGAGAAATCCAGACCGCCCGTCAGCACGCCGATCACCGGCATGATGAGGTCTTTCACGACCGAGTCGACGATCTTCGAGAATGCGCCGCCGATGATCACGCCGACGGCGAGATCCATCACGTTGCCTTTGACGGCGAACTCCTTGAATTCCTTGATTATGCTCATGAGCGGCTTTCTCCTGGTTGGGCGAGGGGAGGCGTGCCGCGACGCGCAGGGCTGCGAAGCGTCTGGCGGGTCGGAGGGGATCGGAGGCACGCCGATGGCCGCATGATAGCGAACGTGCCCCATTGCCGGTAGCCCATCTTGAAATGATTAACAAATCACGGAGGGCGCCGGTGCGAGCGGAAATGAAAGGAAGCGCGGTGTAAGGGGGGCGGGCGCGGCGCGATGCGTCAACGCCCGCGTGTGGACTGCTCAGGTGTTGTCGTCGGTCCAGCCGTCGTCGTTGCTGCCGAGATCGACGCTGCCTCCGCCGTTGCCGTCGCTCCAGTTCGAGTTGTCGCCGCGGCCGAGGTCGAAGCCCGGATCGGTGTTCTCCTGGCGCCGGCGCTGGTCGTCGACGATCACGTCGCGTTCGACCACGCGTTCGCGGCCGCCGGACATCGCCTCGCCGAGCAGCACGCCCGTCAGCAGCCCGCCCATTCCACCGCCGAAGCCACCGCCTTGCTGGACCACGACGGGCGGCTGCTGTTGCGGGTACGGCTGCTGCGGGTACGGTTGCTGCTGATAGGGCTGGCCTTGCATGCCGGTCACGCGATCTGCTTCCTGCGCATACACGGAGCCGCTGCCGTTTGCGGGCGCCGCGGGTTGCGCGCTCGGATCGGGGCGGCCTTCGACGCGTGCCTTCATGCTCGCATGTCGCTGTTCGAGTTCGTCGATGCGATACGGCGGCACCGGGTTCTTGCCGTTCGACAGCGCCTCGACGAGCGTGCGTGCATCGGTCTCGATGCCTTCGAGTTCGCCGGTGAGTGCGGCGGCGCCCGGCGCCGTCGACAGCTTCGCGTCGAGTTTCAGCGGACGGATGTCGTTCAGCACGTCGGTCGCGCGTTTCAACTGCGTGCGGCGTTCGTCGTCGGCGCGGCTGTTATCGGCGGAGCGTGCGCGCCGCAACGTCCAGCGCAGCACCAGCGCGATGATCGCGACGATCAGCCCGAGGCCGATCCACATGCCGGTCGACGGACCGTGTTTCGCGACCGGCGCGGCGGGGGCGAGCGACGACTGCAACGAACCGGCCTGGGTGGCCGACGGTGCATTGCCGCTTGTGCGCGCGGCGTCCGCGCGAATGCGCGATTCGGTCTGCGCGAAACGCGCCGCATCGGTGAAGCGCAGTTGCGGATCGAGCGACTTCGCTCGCTGCAGTTGCGCGAGCGCGTCGGACGCGCGGCCTTCGCGGTCCAGCACCTGTGCGTACAGGTAGCGCGCATGCGCGTTGTTCGGATGCGCGTCGATGACTTGCGACAGCTGCGTGTCGGCTTGCTGCCAGTTGCGCTGCGCGATCGATTGCTCGACCTGCTGCAGCGACGGGACCGCAAACGCGGCGGACGACAGCAGCATCAGCGAGAGGCCGAGAGCGGCGAGAGATTTCTTCATGGTCGAACCGGGCGCAAGCGCCCGTCTCCTGACGATCGGTGCGCGCCGCAGGCCCGGCGGGCCGCGGCGCGGTTGCCGTTACTGCGCGGGCGTGTCGAGCTGCTTCTTCAGCGCGGCGAGGCGGTCCTCGACCGACGGGCCCTTGTTCAGCGCGGCGAGCTTGTCATCGAGCGCCTTGCCGCTCGACGTGTCGGCCGAATTCAGGCGGGCGTCCGAGCGTGCGTTCTGCAGCGCGACCTTGTCCTCGAGCATCTGGAAATCCTCGGACAGGTTCTTGCCGCCGATGCCGCCCAGCGCGCTGGCCGCGACGTCCTTCGCCTGCGCGATTTCCTGCTTGGCCTGCAGGATGTTCGAGCGTGCGTTCAGGTCGTTGCGGCGCTGACGCATGTCGGCGATCTGCCCCTTCAGCTTGTCGACCGACGGCTCGAGCGTCGTGAGTTCGGCCGCGAGCGCATCGCGCTCGGCTTCCGCGTTCGACTGCGCGGCGAGCGCCTCGCGTGCGAGTGCTTCGTCGCCGGCCTGCAGCGCGCGCTTCGCGCCGTCCTCGTACTTCTTCACCTTGTCGTCGGCCGCATCGCGCTTGCTGCGCTGGGTCGCGACTTGTGCCTCGATCTCGATCAGCGAATTCTCGGCACGGCCGATGCTGTCGTCGAGCTCCCGCACGATCTGCCGTGCGTCGCGCGACGGATCCTGTACCGAGTCGGCCGCATCGTTCAGCAGGCCTTTGATCGTGCGCGAAACAGAGTCGAAAAGCGACATGAAATCCTCCGTGGTTGAAAGGTGCCGCGTCAGCGGCAATGCCCGTCGCGAATCGGTTCCGACCCGCGTGAGCTGGCGGATATTACACCGCCGGCCCCTTAAATACGGCTTAAGTGCCGGAGTTCAAGCGCCATGCGCGTGCGGGCTTCAACCTTTCGCATCTGAAAGAAACATCGCCGCACGCACCGGGTTGCGAGTCCATGATAGGCGGAGCATCGCGCCAATACGTTCCGCAATTCACGCTTGTGCGGGAATTTTTACAAAAAATCGCGAAGCCGATCGGTCGATTTCATTAAAATGCGCTGTCACGTCGCGGGAACGGATCGCCGCGCGGCGGGGTCTGTCGACGTGACAGTTGCCACGATGCACCCACTCTGATTCATCCGCTTGCATTTTCCGCATGCGTCCGAGGGCGCCACGCCGCCCGCCATTCCGACATGCCAATTATCAAACGACCGTCTTCTCCTTCCGACCGAAACGAGCCTCACTACACGTTGCGCCGTTCGCCGTCGGGGGCCTATTACCCCGATGACGACGACCGCGGCGACGACCGTCGCGCGCAGCGCAGCGGAGGCGGGGGCGCCGATCGCCGCTCGTTCGGCTCGCGCGTCGCGCTGTGGTTCGTCGGCCTGTTCGCGACGCTCGCGATCGTCGGTGCGCTGATCGTCGGCTACGCACTCGTCGTGATGGCGCCGCAACTGCCGTCGCTCGATGCGCTGACCAACTACCAGCCGAAGGTGCCGCTGCGCGTGTTCACTGCCGATCACGTGCTGATCGGCGAGTTCGGCGAGGAGCGCCGCAGCCTCGTGCGCTTCCAGGACATTCCCGACGTGATGAAGAAGGCGGTGCTCGCGATCGAGGACTACCGCTTCTACGAGCACGGCGGCGTGGACTTCCTCGGCATCCTGCGCGCGGGCGTCGCCGACCTGATGCACGGCGGCGCGCGCCAGGGCGCGAGCACGATCACGATGCAGGTCGCGCGCAACTTCTTCCTGTCGAGCGAGAAGACGTATACGCGCAAGATCTACGAGATGCTGCTCGCGTACAAGATCGAAAAGGCCCTGACGAAGGACCAGATCCTCGAGCTGTACATGAACCAGATCTACCTGGGCCAACGCTCGTACGGTTTCGCGGCCGCCGCGCGCGTGTATTTCGGCAAGGACCTGAAGGACATCACGCTCGCGGAAGCGGCAATGCTCGCGGGGCTGCCGAAGGCGCCGTCCGCGTATAACCCGGTCGTCAATCCGAAGCGCGCGAAGGTGCGTCAGGAGTACATCCTGAAGCGCATGCTCGAGATCGGCTACATCACGCAGCCGCAGTACGACCAGGCGGTGAAGGAAGAGATCCACGTGCGCACGCCGGGCAACCAGTACGCGGTGCACGGCGAATACGTCGCCGAGATGGTGCGGCAGATGATGTATCAGCAGTACAAGGATGAAACCTATACGCGCGGGCTGACCGTCACGACGACGATCAACTCGGCCGATCAGGAAGCGGCGTACCAGGCCGTGCGTCGCGGCATTCTCGATTACGAGCGCCGCCACGGCTATCGCGGGCCGGAAGGCTCGATCAACCTGCCGGCGGCCGGCGACGATCGCGACGAGGCGATCGACGATGCGCTCGCCGATCACCCGGACAACGGCGACCTGCAGTCGGCGGTGGTGCTGGCTGCGGCGCCGAACGCGGTCGAGGTGCAGTTCGTCGGCGGCGCGACGACGACGATCGGCCCGGCCGGGCTGCGCTTCGTGTCGGCCGCGCTGAGCCCGCGCGCGAACGCGACGCTGCGGATCAAGCCGGGCTCGATCGTGCGCGTGCTGAAGGACGGCAACGCGGGCTGGCAGGTCGTGCAACTGCCGCAGGTCGAAGGCGCGCTCGTCGCGATCGCGCCGCAGGACGGTGCGATCCGCTCGCTTGTCGGCGGCTTCGACTTCAACAAGAGCAAGTTCAACCACGTGACGCAGGCGTGGCGCCAGCCGGGTTCGTCGTTCAAGCCGTTCATCTATTCGGCGTCGCTCGACAAGGGCCTCGGACCGGCGACGATCATCAACGACGCACCGTTGTATTTCCCGCCGAGCGTGCCGGGCGGCACCGCGTGGGAGCCGAAGGACGACGACCAGCCCGACGGGCCGATGTCGATGCGTACGGCCCTGCAGCGTTCGAAGAACCTCGTGTCGATCCGGATCCTCGCGTCGATCGGCACGCAGTACGCGCAGGAGTACGTGACGCAGCGCTTCGGCTTCGATCCGGCGAAGACGCCGCCGTACCTGCCGATGGCGCTGGGTGCCGGCCTCGTCACGCCGCTGCAGCTCGCGACCGGCTATGCGGTGTTCGCGAACGGCGGCTACAAGGTCGATCCGTACCTGATCGCCGAAGTCGACGACGCGCGCGGCCAGCCGTTGCAGAAGTCGCAGCCGGTGATCGCCGGCGGCACCGCGCCGCGCACGAT
This sequence comes from Burkholderia sp. Bp9004, assembly GCF_003858025.1. Taxonomy (NCBI): domain Bacteria; kingdom Pseudomonadati; phylum Pseudomonadota; class Betaproteobacteria; order Burkholderiales; family Burkholderiaceae; genus Burkholderia; species Burkholderia sp. Bp9004. Next base: position 125,062 of record NZ_QTQD01000011.1, read on the forward strand.
CGAGGGCCGCAACGCATACGTGATGAACAGCCTGCTGCATACGGTCGCGACGGCCGGCACGGGCGCGGGCACCAACGCGCTCGGCCGAAGCGACCTGCAGGGCAAGACGGGTACGACGAACGACGCGAAGGACGGCTGGTTCGCCGGCTACCAGCAGTCGCTCGTCGCCGTTGCATGGATGGGCTTCGACCAGCCGAAGAGCCTCGGCAGTCGCGAATTCGGCGCGCAGCTCGCGCTGCCGATCTGGGTGAACTACATGCGCACCGCGCTGAACGGCGTACCCGAGCAGCAGATGCCGATGCCGGACGGGCTGACGTCGATCGACGGCGAGCTTTACTACGCTGATCGCACGCCGGGCAACGGCTTCGTCGCGAGCGTGGACATCAACCCGGCCGCGAACGCGATCAGCGCGAACGACGCGCTCGGCTCGGCCGGCTCGGAGGGGCTCGCACCGCCGCCCGTCACGCAGCAGGAGAAGCAGCAGATCATGGACATGTTCGAGAGCAAGTAAGCGATACGCGGATGTCTCGCATGCGACGGGCGCCTTCGGGCGCCCGTTTTTTTTGCGTGGCGCCGCGCGTCGGTCGATGAGGACGAGTCAGAATGACGCGCAGGCCGGCACGCGCGTGATGCCGACCGACTCCTGCCGGAAGCGCTCGCGGTACGCTTGCCGGATCTCGGCAAGCCGCGCGTGCGTGGCGGCCGTATCGTCGGCGACGATGCGGACCACGAAACTTGCTTCGCGGATGATCTGGCCGGTGGCGCGGTCGCGCCATTGGCCGTGGGTGTCCCAGTACGTGAAGCCGTCCGGAAAGCGCGGCGTGACGACGTCGGCGAGGAAGGCCGCGCGTTCCGCATCGGTGACGGGGCCGCGTCCGGCGATAGCGCGCCCGAACAGCAGGTCGGCCTGCAGCATCTGGTGCGCGTCAGGCTGCACGCAGGCCGCGGGCGTGTCGATGACGGGCGAGGGCGGTGCCGCGCAACCAGCGAGCAGCGCGATGGCGGCAGCGCCGATCGCGTGGTGCGCGCGACGCCGCCACGTCGCGGGACGTGCGTTCGAAGACGGCATCTGCCTATTTCGCGTCCGGCATGCCTCGCGCGCGTAAAACGCTGCGCGCTCAACCACTTGCGTGCATGTCCGGCGGGTTATCAACAGGGCTGTCAACATAAACTGGGGATAACCCTCGGTGCCGTGCACGCCTTCAGTGCTGCAGTTTCGCGTGCGCGAGATGCATGCCGAGCGTCGCGGGGTCGGTGTTCGTGCCCGACAGCAGCACGCCGACCCGCTTTCCCTGCAGCGTTTCGCGCAGCGGGCCGAGCAGCGCCGCGAGCGCTGCCGCGCACGCCGGTTCGACCGCCAGCTTCAGGTGCGAGAACAGGAACAGCATCGCCGCGCGCAGCGCGTCGTCGGACACCGTGACGATCCGGTCGACGTGGCGCCTGCACAGCTGGTAGCTGTATTCCTCGGTGTGCGGTGCCATCAACGAGTCGGCGATGGTCTGCATCGCGCTCATCGTGATCGTGTGATTCGCCGCGAAGCTGCGGCTCATCGCGTCGGCGCCTTCCGGTTCGACGCCATACACGTGCACGCGCGGATTCGCGAGCCGCAGCGCGGTCGCCATGCCGGCCGCGAGCCCGCCGCCGCCGATCGGCACGATCACCGCGTCGAGATCGGGCGTCTGCGTTGCCCATTCGTAGCCGAGCGTCGCGGTGCCGAGAATCGTGTGATAGCCGTTGAACGGATGGATGAAGAAGCGGCCTTCCTCGGCCTCGATCCGCCGCACGAGGTCGAATGCCTGCGACGCGCTGCCGGCGAGCACGACTTCCGCGCGGTACTGCTTGCACTGCGCGATGCGCGCCGGGCTCGCGGTATGGAACATCACGACCTTCGCGCTGCTGCCGAGCCGCATCGCCGCGTACGCGACGGCTGCCGCATGATTGCCGGCCGACACACACGTGACGCCGGCGCTCTTGCGCGCTTCGTCGAGGGCCAGCAGGTGCGTGAACGCGCCACGCGCCTTGAAGCTGCCACTCACCTGCAGCAGCTCGAACTTGAAGTTGACGTGCGTGCCCTCGAGGGAAGGCAGGTCGGCGCGCTCGAACACGGGCGTGCGCGCGACCCACGGCGACAACGCGAAATGCTGCGCGGCGATTTCGTCGAGCGTCGGAATCGGCTCGCCGTCGATCGTCGTATGGGCAGTGCCCTGTTGTTCAGTCGACATGACGTGGCGGGTGGCGGGGTGGGCCGGCCCGCACACGCAGGCCGGCGTGGCGGGGGCAGTCAGTGTGCGTCGACCGACATGCTGCGGATGAACTTGCGCAGGAACTGCTCGCAGGCGGCGAGCTGCGCGAGTTCGACATATTCGTTCGGCTTGTGCGCCTGTTCGATGTTGCCGGGCCCGCAGACGATGCTCGGGATGCCCGCGCGTTCGAACAGGCCAGCCTCGGTGCCGTATGCGACCTTGCGCTTGTCCTGGTCGGCCGTCAGCGCGCGCACGAGCTGCGTGATCGCGGCCTGTTCGGTCGCATCGAGCCCGGGTGCGGCGGCGATCTTCGAGAACTCGATCGCCGCGTTCGGATGCTCGCGACGCATCTGCGGCAGCAGCGTTTCCTGCGCATACGCTTCGATGCGCGTGAAGATCTGCTCGGGATCGAGCGTCGGCAGGTTGCGGAACTCGAAGTCGAACCGGCATTCGGCCGGCACCGTGTTGATCGCGTTGCCGCCCTGGATCGTGCTCGTTTGCGCGGTCGTGAACGGTACGTCATACAGCTCGTCGAACGGGCCTTCGGCGCGGAAGCGCTCTGCGATGTCGCGGATGTGGCAGATGAGGCGCGCCGCGTACTCGATCGCGTTCAGGCCCTTCGGCGTCAGCGACGAGTGTGCCGCGTGGCCGCGTACGCAGCAGCGATATGCGTTGATGCCCTTGTGCGCGATGATCGGCCGCATGCTGGTCGGCTCGCCGACGATGCAGCCGGACGGCTTCACGCCGCGCTTGACCAGATCGGCGATCAGAAGCGGTGCGCCCGCGCAGCCGATTTCCTCGTCATAGGACAGCGCGAAATGGATCGGCTTCGCGAGCTTCGTCGCCTGCATCTCGGGCAGCAGCGCGAGCGCCGTGCCGATGAAGCCCTTCATGTCGCACGTGCCGCGGCCGTACAGGCGGCCGTCGCGCAGCTCCGGCGCGAACGGGTTGCTGTCCCACTGCTGGCCGTCGACCGGCACGACGTCGGTGTGCCCCGACAGCACGATGCCGCCGTCGGTCGAGCCGTCGTGCGCGGGCACCGTCGCGAACAGGTTGGCCCAGCCTTCGCGCGGATCGTGCGTGAGCGTCGACGCGATGCCCTTCGCGGCAAGCGCGTCGCGCACCGTTTCGATCAGGCCGAGGTTCGGCACGCGGCTCGTCGTGTCCATCGACACCAACTGCTTGATCCAGGGCAGGCTGACGAGCGAAGCGTCGCCTTGGTCGGCGGCGGACGGCGCCGTCGCGTCGAGAGTGGACATGGCAAAACTCCGTCTGATGAATGGGAAAATCATACTCAAAAACGCGTTCGCCCGCCTTCGTCGGCCGCGATGCGGTGCAGCATCGCGGCCGTGTGGTCAACGTGCCGCGCTCGCCGTGTCGGCGCGCGGCGCGAGTGCGCGCAGCGTTTCCTTGATCGTCGATACGCGGATCGCGAGATCGGGCGAGCGCGTCTCGATGCGCAGCTTGTCCTGGCCCGCGAGCTTGATGTGCCGGTGTTTCTGCACCATGTCGATGATCCGCATCGGGTCGATCGGCGGATTCGGCTCGAACTGCAGCCCGATCGCGGCCTCGCTCGCATCGATCTTGACGATGCCGAGCGGCTTCGCGGCGATCCGCAGCCGGTGCGTCTCGACGAGCGCGTGCGCCTGCGGCGGCAGCTTGCCGAAGCGGTCGATCAGCTCTTCCTGGATACCGTCGATCGCGTCGCCGTGCTCGCAGTTCGCGAGACGCTTGTACAGCGATAGCCGCTCCTGCACGTCCGCGCAGTAGTCGGCCGGCAGGATCGCGGGCGCATGCAGGTTGATTTCCGTCGTCGCGGCGAGCGGGGCGGTGAGGTCGGGCTCCTTGCCGTTCTTCAGCGCCTTCACCGCGTCGTTCAGCATGTCGGTGTAAAGCTGGAAGCCGATCTCGTGGATCTCGCCCGACTGCTTGTCGCCGAGCACCTCGCCAGTGCCGCGGATCTCGAGGTCGTGCATCGCGAGATAGAAGCCCGAACCGAGTTCCTCCATTTGCTGGATCGCCTCGAGCCGGCGCTGCGCCTGCTTGGTCAGTGACTGCGGGTCGTGGACCAGCAGGTACGCATACGCCTGGTGGTGCGAACGGCCGACGCGGCCGCGCAACTGGTGCAGCTGCGCGAGGCCGAACTTGTCCGAGCGATGCATGATGATCGTGTTCGCGCTCGGCACGTCGATGCCGGTTTCGATGATGGTCGTGCACAGCAGCACGTTCGCGCGCTGCGCGACGAAATCGCGCATCACGCGTTCGAGTTCGCGCTCGTGCATCTGGCCGTGCGCGATCACGATGCGCGCCTCGGGCACGAGTTCCTCGAGCATCGCCTTGCGGTTCTCGATCGTCTCGACCTCGTTGTGCAGGAAATACACCTGGCCGCCGCGCTTCAGCTCGCGCAGCATCGCCTCGCGGATCACGCTTTCCTCCTCGCGCCGCACGAAGGTCTTGATCGCGAGCCGCTTCTGCGGCGCGGTCGCGATCACCGAGAAATCGCGCAGCCCCTCGAGCGCCATCCCGAGCGTGCGCGGGATCGGCGTCGCGGTGAGCGTCAGCACGTCGACTTCCGCGCGCAGCGCCTTCAGCGCTTCCTTCTGGCGCACGCCGAAGCGGTGTTCCTCGTCGATGATGACGAGGCCGAGGCGCTTGAACTGCACGTCCGACGACAGCAGCTTGTGCGTGCCGATGACGATGTCGACGCTGCCTTCGTTGATCTGCGCGATCGCCGTGTTCACTTCCTTCGCGGTCTTGAAGCGCGACAGCTCGACGATCCGCACCGGCCAGTCCGCGAAGCGGTCCACGAAGGTCTGCGTGTGCTGCTCGGCGAGCAGCGTGGTCGGCGACAGCAGCGCGACCTGCTTGCCGCCCATCACCGCGATGAACGCGGCGCGCAGCGCGACCTCGGTCTTGCCGAAGCCGACGTCGCCGCACACGAGGCGGTCCATCGGCTTGCCGCTCGTCATGTCGCCGATCACGGCCGCGATCGCCGCGGCCTGGTCGGGCGTTTCCTCGAAGCCGAAGCTTTCCGCGAACTTCACGTAGTCGCGCGGGTCGAGCGCGAACGCGTGGCCTTCGCGGGCCGCGCGGCGCGCATACAGGTTCAGCAGCTCGGCGGCCGTGTCGCGAATTTGCTGCGCGGCCTTGCGCTTCGCGCGCTCCCACTGGCCCGAGCCGAGCGCGTGCAGTGGCGCGCTGTCGGGATCGGCGCCGCTGTAACGCGAGATCACGTGCAGTTGCGCGACCGGCACGTAGAGCTTGCTGTCGCCCGCGTATTCGAGATGCAGGAACTCGGTCTCGCCTTCGCCGAGATCCATCGACACGAGGCCCATGTAGCGGCCGATGCCGTGCTGCGCATGCACCACCGGATCGCCGACCTTCAGCTCCGACAGGTCGCGCACCATCGCGTCGACGTTGCTCGCCTGTTCCTGGCGGCGGCGCCCGGCGCGGCGGCCGAGCGCACCGTACAACTCGGTTTCGGTGACGATCGCGTAGCCTTCGCCCGGCACCGCGAAGCCGCTCGCGAGCGGCGCGACGCCGAGCGCGAAGGGCGCGTCGCTTTCGAGCCAGCCTGCGAAGTGGTCGTTCGACGCGGGGCGCAGGTGATGCTCGGCGAGCAGTTGCAGGATCGTTTCGCGGCGGCCGGCCGATTCGACCGTCAGCAGCACGCGCTTGCCCGACGATTCGACGTACGTGCGCAGCGCGGCGAGCGGATCGTCCGCATGGCGGTCGACGGTGAGCTCGGGCAGGCCCGTCGCCCAGCCGCCGGCCGGCTGCGCGGGCAGCACGACGCGCGCGAACGGCTTCGCGAACGCGAAGAAATCCTCGTCGGACAGGAACAGGCGCTGCGGCTCGAGGATCGGCCGCTCGCGATCGTGCGCGAGGAACGCGTGACGCTGCTTCGTATCGGCCGTGAAGCGGCGGATCGACGCTTCGAGGTCGCCGGTGAACACGAGGTGCGCATCCGGCGGCAGGTAGTGGAACAGCGTGGCCGTCTCGTCGAAGAAGAGGGGCAGGTAATACTCGATGCCGGCCGACGGCACGCCGTTGCCGATGTCCTTGTAGATCGGCGCGCGGCTCGGGTCGCCTTCGAAGGTTTCGCGCCAGCGGCTGCGGAAGGCCGTGCGCGCGGCTTCGTCGAACGGAAACTCGCGGCCGGGCAGGAGGCGCACGTCGCGCACCGGGTAGAGGCTGCGCTGCGTATCGGGATCGAACGCCCGGATCGAGTCGACCTGGTCGTCGAACAGGTCGATCCGGTACGGCAGCGGCGAGCCCATCGGGTACAGGTCGATCAGCGAGCCGCGCACGCAGTATTCGCCGGGTCGCACGACCTGGCTCACGTGCTCGTAGCCGGCCAGCGTGAGTTGCGCCTTCAGCTTCGCCTCGTCGAGCCGCTCGCCCTGCGCGAACGCGAACGTGTACGCGGCCATGAACGACGCGGGCGGCATCCGGTACAGCGCCGTGGTCGCGGGCACCAGCAGGATGTCGCAGCGGCCCTCGCCGAGGTCGTGTAGCGTCGCCAGGCGCTCGGAGACGAGATCCTGGTGCGGCGAGAACGTGTCGTACGGCAGCGTTTCCCAGTCCGGTAGCAGGCGCACGCGCGCATCGGGCGAGAAGTAGCGGATTTCCTGCGACAGCCGCTGCGCGTCGACCGCGTTCGCGCAGATCACCGCGAGGAGCGGGACCGCGTCGCGGTTGTCGGCGAGATAGCGGGCGATGGCGAGTGCGTCGGCGGAGCCGTGCGCGCCGTCGAAGGCGAACCGCTGGCCCGGTTTGACGCGGGCGACGGGCGAAGCGAACGGGGTGGAAGCGTTGTCTGGCATAGGGACGGCAGGGGTGGCGGGCACGGGCGCATCGCGGTGCGCCGGTCGAGACGAAAGACCTATTATAAAATCCGCTTCTCGATTTCATCTTTCCGGCGTTTCCCCTTCGTGACTCCCCGACTTTTCGCCCTGATTCCTTGCGCCGGCACGGGCAGCCGTTCCGGTTCGGCCGTGCCGAAGCAATACCGCACGCTGGCCGGCCGCGCGCTCCTGCATTACACGCTTGCCGCGTTCGACGCGTGCAGTGAATTCGCGCAGACGCTCGTCGTCCTCGCGCCCGACGACACGCACTTCGATGCGCGCCGCTTCGCGGGCCTGCGTTTCGCGGTGCGCCGCTGCGGCGGCGGCTCGCGGCAGGCGTCGGTGCTCAACGGGCTGCTCGAGCTGGCCGAATTCGGCGCGAGCGACCAGGACTGGGTGCTGGTCCACGACGCTGCGCGCCCGGGCATCACGCCGGAGCTGATCCGCACGCTGGTCGCGACGCTGAAGGACGACCCGGTCGGCGGCATCGTCGCGCTGCCGGTGGCCGATACGCTCAAGCGCGTGCCGGCTGGCGGCGACGCGATCGCGCGCACCGAATCGCGCGACGCGCTGTGGCAGGCGCAGACGCCGCAGATGTTCCGCATCGGCATGCTGCGCGACGCCATCCTGCGCGCGCAGCGCGAAGGGCACGACCTGACCGACGAGGCCAGCGCGATCGAATGGGCAGGCCATACGCCGCGCGTCGTGCAGGGTAGCCTGCGCAACTTCAAGGTCACGTACCCGGAAGATTTCGCGCTTGCGGAAGCGATCCTCGCGCGCCCCGCGAACGCTTCCTGACTTTCACCTCATCTCAACCGGAATACGCATGGATTTCAGAATCGGACAAGGCTACGACGTGCACCAGCTCGTCCCTGGGCGCCCCCTCATCATCGGCGGCGTGACGATTCCTTACGAGCGCGGCCTGCTCGGTCATTCGGACGCGGACGTGCTGCTGCACGCGATCACCGACGCGCTGTTCGGTGCGGCGGCGCTGGGCGACATCGGCCGCCATTTCTCGGACACCGACGCGGCGTTCAAGGGCGCGGACAGCCGCGTGCTGTTGCGCGAGTGCGTCGCCCGCGTGAAGGCGGCCGGCTTCACGATCCAGAATGTCGACAGCACGGTGATCGCGCAGGCGCCGAAGCTCGCGCCGCACATCGACGGGATGCGCGCGAACATCGCGGCCGATCTCGGGCTGCCGCTCGAGCGCGTGAACGTGAAGGCGAAGACCAACGAGAAGCTCGGCTATCTCGGTCGTGGCGAGGGCATCGAGGCGCAGGCCGCTGCACTCCTGGTGAAGCAGGGCGCGTGAGCGCCTGAAGCCGGTCCGAAGCGGCGCGCCGGTTGCGCCGCCGGAATGAAAAATGCCACGCGCTTGCGTGGCATTTTTCATTTGCGGCGCGGTGCGGCGCGCATGGCCGCTGCATTGCACCGCGTTGCCGCTTGCGCGACGGCTTATTCGCCTTCGGCGGCGATCACCTGCGCGGCAGCGTTGATCACCGACGCGATGCGGCCGACGTCGCGCAGCTGCGTCGTCGTCATCCCTTGCTCGTTCTTCAGCAGCGCATAGTGCGACTTCACGCAAAAGTGGCACTTGCCGACGATCGATGCGGCGAGCGCGTACATCTCGAACCTGCGCTTGTCGACGCCGCCGTGCGACGCGTACGCGCCCATCCGCAGCTCGGCACGCTGCGTCTTCAGGTCGGCGTCGTCGGCCATCTCGACATACGGATACCAGGTGTTGTTCATCCCCATCAGCGCGGCCGCCGTCAGCACGGCGTTCGTCTCTTCGGGCGACAGCACGCCGGCTTCGCGGATCGTCTTCACGAGCACGGTGCTCTTCGCCGCGACCGCCGCCGCCAGCGCGACGCCGACTGCATCGGTGCCTTCGAGCGACGAGCGCGAGATCGTGCCGTCGAGGTTCAGGCGAATGTCCTTCGCGTAGTCGGGGATGCGCGCCTTAATCGAGTCGATGAATTCCATTGATATCTCCTATGGGTTGGCCGTTAAAAAAGCCCGCAGGCAGGACGTGCTCCGCGGGCTTCGTGCATCGATGCGCTTACAGCGTTGCGCCGCCGACTGCACGGTTGCACGGGCACAGTTCGTCCGTTTGCAGGCCGTCCAGAATGCGCAGGACTTCTTCCGGGCTACGGCCGACGTTCAGGTTGTTCACCGAAACGTGCTGGATCGTGTTGTCCGGATCGACGATGAACGTTGCGCGCAGGGCCACGCCGGCTTCCTTGTCGCGCACGCCGAGCTGGTCGATCAGCTCGCCCTTGACGTCGCCGAACGAGTAGTGGTTCAGCTTGTTCAGGTCCTTGTGCTCACGGCGCCATGCGAGCTTCACGAATTCGTTGTCCGAGCTGCCGCCGAGCAGGACGGCGTCGCGCTCTTCGAACTGCTTCGTCAGCTTTGCGAACTCGACGATTTCCGTCGGGCACACGAACGTGAAATCCTTCGGATAGAAGTAGATGATCTTCCACTTGCCCGGGAACGACGCTTCGGTGATGGTCTCGAATGCCGACTGGCCGTTTTCCTCGTGATTGTTGAAGCCCGGCTTCGCGGCTACGACGGTGAATGCTTCGAGTTTATCGCCCACGGTTTTCATGCGGATACTCCTGTATGAGTTGGGAAGAAGACTGAGTCAAGCTACCTCGGTGCTGCAACGTTGGTGTGACAGCATGAGCAGGACTATAACACTATTAACAAAGCGCTTCAATAGATTTTGACTAACAATCCCCATAGTTTTTTTCAACCGCGCCGATAGTGTGACGCGCAAGAAGCGTGCGCGAACGCGTCACGCCGTCGCACGCGTCTTGCCGGCGCCGGGGAATTCGAGGGTGACTTCGAGGCCCGCTTCGGGGCTGCGGTTGCGCAGGCGCAGCGCGCCGCGATAGCGGCCGACGAGGCGCAGCACGATCGCCATGCCGAGCCCCGTGCCGTCCGCCTTGGTGCGCGCCGTGTCGACGCGGTAGAACGGCCGCATCACGAGCGGCAGCTGGTCTTCGGGGATGCCGGGGCCCTCGTCGCTCACCGACAATTCGACACGCGCGTGCGTCACGCGCGTCTCGAGCGTGATGCGCGACACGCCGTCGTCGCGGCTCTGGCCGTATTTGCGCGCGTTCTCGACGAGGTTGCCGATGACGCGGCGCATGTCGGTCTCGTCGGCTTCGATCACGGCGGTCGCCGCGAGCCGCGTGCGGATCTCGACGCCGTCTTCGCCCGACACGCGCGCGGCGACTTCCTGCACGATCGACGACAGGTCGACGGGCTCGGGCTTGCGCTGCGACGGGCGCGCGTAATCGATGAAGGCCGCGATGATGCGGTCCATCTGCTCGATGTCGTCGACCATCGCGTCCTTGGTCGCCTGGTCGGACGGGCTCATCTCGGTCTCGAGGCGCAGCCGCGCGAGCGGCGTGCGCAGGTCATGCGAGATGCCCGCGAGCATCAGCGCGCGGTCGGCCTCGAGCTGTTCGAGATCGCGCACCATCTGGTTGAAGCTGCGGTTGGTCTCGGCCGCGACGCCCATCCCGCGCTCGGGCAGCGGATCGGGCGCCTGGCCGGAACCGACCTGGCGCGCGGCGAGCGCCAGCCGCGAGAACGGCCGGTTGACGAGGCTCGTGATGAACGCGGAGCCGAACAGCGACAGCGCGAGCGCGAACAGGCCCCAGCCGGCCCACTGCAGGCCCGTGACGCTGTCGAGCTGGTCGCGGTCGAGCGCGACCCAGTAGTCGTCGTCGTCGATCTTGAAACTGATCCACACGCCCGGGATGTCGTTGACCGACTGCGCGATCACGGTATCGTCGCCGAGACGGCTGCGGATGTCGTGTTCGATCAGGCGGTTCAGCGATTCGTCGGGCTGCAGCTTGAACTTGTCGGTCTTTTCGCGCGGGTACACGCGCACGCCCTCGTTGCTCTCGAGATCCTGCAGCAGCGCGCGCCGCAAATCGGGATCGGAATAGAGCAGGGCGGTGCGCGTGAGCTTCACGATCGCGACGAGCTGGAGCGCGACGCGCTGCGCGCGCGGCTCCCGCTCGATGACGCGAAAGCTCTGGAACCACGCGGCGAGACTGACCGAGATCAGCAGCGCGATCAGCAGGAAGGTGCGCCAGAACAGCCCGCCGAACGCGAGCTGCAGGAGGCGCCGGTCGATACGCATGGGACGGGCCGTGGACGGGCGAAACCGGAAAGGAAAAAGATCAGGCGGCGCCGTCCGGAATGAACACGTAGCCGAGGCCCCAGACGGTCTGGATGAAGCGAGGGCTGCCCGGATCCGGTTCGATCAGCTTGCGCAGGCGCGAGATCTGCACGTCGAGGCTGCGGTCGAACACTTCGTATTCACGGCCGCGCGCGAGCTCCATCAGCTTTTCGCGCGACAGCGGCTGGCGCGGATGGCGCGCGAACACTTTCAGCACCGAGAATTCGCCGGTCGTCAGCGGAATTTCCTGGCCCGACTTCGTCAGCGTGCGTGTGGCGAGGTTCAGCGAGAACTCGCCGAACTCGAACACCTCGGTGGTTTCCGACGGCGCGCCCGGCAGTTCGGCCGGCGCCTGGCGGCGCAGCACCGCGTGAATGCGCGCGACGAGTTCGCGCGGATTGAACGGCTTCGGCAGGTAGTCGTCGGCGCCCATCTCGAGGCCGACGATGCGGTCGACGTCCTCGCCCTTCGCGGTGAGCATGATGATCGGCGTGCGGTCGTTGCTGCCGCGCAGGCGGCGGCAGATCGACAGGCCGTCCTCGCCCGGCAGCATCAGGTCGAGCACGAGCAGGTCGAAGCGTTCGCGCACCCAGAGCTTGTTCATCGCGGTCGCGTTTTCCGCGACGTACACGTTGAAACCCTGCTCGCCGAGATAGCGGCGCAGCAGATCGCGCAGGCGCGGGTCGTCGTCGACGACGAGAATCTTGGAGGGGTTTTTCGTTTCCATGAGCGGCATCTTATCGCGAATGGGAAATCACGCACGGTTGCGTATTTTCGCGCGTTACAGTCCGTTACAAAATTTACCCGTAGTGTCGCGCGGAGTAAAGGCAGGCTATAGAGATTCCTTTACTCGAAGCCGAAATTCGGTAGATACTCCCCTGCACTCCATCTTTCATCTTTGTACGCCCGAATTCCGCAGGGTTTTTCAAGTACCAGAGGTAACCGGTTGCCGCGTGACGAAGGGAACAAATCGACCAGAGAAGCGAGGACGGTCATGCGATCTGCCCGGATTGCACTGATGCTGACGATCGCACTTGCCGGTCCATATGCGTCGAACTTCGCGTATGCGCAGCGCCCCGAGCAGGGCGCCTCGTCGCGCAAGCTGCAGCGCGGCAAAGCGCCGCAGCCCGACCGTGCCGCCGACACGGCGGTCCGTTCCGCCGTGCCTCCCGATCTCGAACAGCGCCGCCGCGACGGGCACATGACGCCCGAGGAGCGCCACCTGTTGCGCCAGCACATCGAGGACGCCGTTCGCGAGCTGTACAAGCGCTGACACCCACGCGATCTTGCACGGCGCGGAAAGATTCCGTAGCAATTTTCCCGTCAACTTTCAGATGCCTGCTGCCGTTGTACCGGCATCCGCACCGCCGGTGCGTTCCGGGAGTCCACGACGATGAAAGCGAACGCTGCCGTCCCGGCATCGCCCGCGATGCAGGCGCCGCTCGACGCCGACGATGCGCTGTTCTTCCTGAGCCGCACCGGCTTTTCTCCCGCACCGGCCGAGGTCGCCCGCATCGTCGGGATGGCGCGCGCGCAAGTCGTGGCCGATACGCTCGGCAACGTGCGCCGCGACCCCGTGACGACCTGGCCCGACTGGCTCGCCGAGCTGCCGCCGACCCGCGCACAGCGACAGGCGCTGACCCCCGACATGCGGCGCGACGACCAGCGCGAACGCAATCGCCGCTACGATGCGTTGCGCGCGGCGTGGGTCAACGAGATGGTCGTGACGCCGACGCCGCTCACCGAGCGCATGACGCTGTTCTGGCACGGGCATTTCACATCCGGGCAGGACAAGGTCCCGTATCCGCAGACGATGGCCGCGCAAAATGCGCTGTTTCGCCGCGAGGCGCTCGGCAACTTCGGCACGCTCCTGCATGCGGTCGCGAAGGATCCGGCGATGCTTCAGTATCTCGACGGGGCGAGTAACCGCAAGGGCCGTCCGAACGAGAATTTCGCCCGCGAAGTGATGGAGCTGTTCACGCTCGGCGAAGGGCATTACACGCAGCACGACGTGACCGAGGCCGCGCGCGCGATGACCGGCTGGAGTGTCGACCCCGATACGCTGCGCTTCGTGGTTCGGCCCGAATGGCACGACGCCGGCGACAAGACGATACTCGGCGAGACCGGTGCGTTCGACGGCGACGGCTTTCTCGATATCCTGTTGAAGCGGCCCGACACCGCTCGCCTCATCGCCGGCAAGCTGTGGCGCGAGTTCGTGTCCGATGCGCCCGATGCCGGCGCGCTCGATGTCGTCGCCGAACGGTTTCGCGCGAGCGGCTACGACATACGCGCGGCGCTCGCAGCGCTCTGGTCGACCGACGAATTCTGGGATCCGCGCAATCGCGGCGTGCTCGTGAAGTCGCCGGCCGAGTTCGTCGTCGGATCGATGCGGTTGTTCGACGTCGCGTATGGCGATCCGCAAATGCTCGCGAACACCGTGCGCACGCTCGGGCAGAACCTGTTCTATCCGCCGAACGTGAAGGGCTGGCCGGGTGGTGCGATGTGGATCAACAGCACGACGCTGCTCGCGCGCAAGCAGTTCGTCGAGCAGTTGTTCCGCGCAACCGAGACCGTCGGCATGCGGGCGCCCGCGCGTGCGATGGCAACACCGTCGCCGAATGCGCGGGCGCAAACGATACCGGTTGCCGACATGCGCGACGCGCCGGTGAGGCCCGCGCGCGGCGGCCTGCGATTCGACCTCGAACGCTGGCTTGCGCAGTATCGTGCGCGGCCGCAGGCGATTGCCGGATTGTCGACCGAGCTTCAACTGCAGCACGCGGTGCTGCCGCTGTCGCCGGTCGCGGCAATCGATACGGACTCGACCGGCAGCGCGTATCTCGAGGCGCTGCTGATGGATCCGGCCTACCAACTGAAATGACCGAAACGACGATGAACCGGCGCGCTGCCGCGATGGCCGCGCCGCGCGGCGAACCGAAGGATGCACGATGAACCGACGTGATTTTCTGACGCTGACGGGCGCCGCGGCCGCGGCGGGCGTGTCACTGTGGCAGTCGTCCGCGCAGGCGGCGACATCGATGGCCGCGGCGGGGCGGCAGCCGGCGGCCGGCTACGCGAACGTGCTGATCCTCGTCGAGCTGAAGGGCGGCAACGACGGCCTCAACACGGTGGTGCCGTATGCCGATCCGCTCTACTACCAGTTCCGCCGCAGCATCGGCATCGCGCGCGACCACGTGCTGCAGCTCGATGCGCATACGGGGCTGCACCCGTCGCTCGCGCCGTTGATGCCGCTGTGGCGCGACGGGCGGGTCGCTGTCGTGCAGGGCGTCGGCTACCCGCAGCCGAACCTGTCGCATTTCCGCTCGATCGAGATCTGGGATACCGCGTCGCGCTCGGACCAGTACCTGCACGAAGGCTGGCTCACGCGCACGTTCGCGCAGGCGCCGGTGCCGCCCGGCTTCGCTGCCGACGGCGTCGTGCTCGGCAGCGCGGAGATGGGGCCGCTCGCGAACGGCGCGCGCGCGATCGCGCTCGTCAATCCTGCGCAGTTCGTCCGCGCGGCGAGGTTGGCCGAACCGTCGTCGCTGCGCGAGCGGAACCCGGCGCTCGCGCACATCATCGACGTCGAGAACGACATCGTGAAGGCGGCCGACCGGCTGCGCCCGCGCGGCGGGATGCGCGAGTTCAAGACGGCTTTTCCGGCCGGCACGTTCGGTACGTCGGTGAAGACCGCGATGCAGGTGCTCGCGGCATGCGAGGCGTCGGGGCCCGGCGCGCAGGACGGCGTCGCGGTGCTGCGGCTCACGCTCAACGGTTTCGATACGCACCAGAACCAGCCGGGGCAGCAGGCAGCGCTGCTCAAGCAGTTCGCGGAAGGGATGAGTGCGATGCGCGGCGCGTTGATCGAACTCGGACGCTGGAACCAGACGCTCGTGATGACGTATGCGGAATTCGGACGGCGCGTGCGCGAGAACCAGAGCAACGGCACCGATCACGGTACCGCTGCGCCCCATTTCGTGATGGGCGGCCGCGTGGCCGGCGGGCTGTACGGCGCGGCGCCGGCACTCGGGCATCTCGACGGCAACGGCAACCTGCCGGTCGCGGTCGATTTCCGCCAGTTGTATGCGACCGTGCTCGGGCCGTGGTGGGGGCTCGATGCGACGCACGTACTGCAGCAACGATTCGATACGCTGCCGCTGCTGAAGGTGTGACGCTTGGGAGGGTGACGGCGCGGATCAGCGCCGGCGCGCGGCGCGCCACGCGATCCACAGCTTGCGGATCGGTGTCAGCGCGATGCGCTGGTGCAGCACCTGGTAGCCGTCGCGCTCGATTTCGTCGAGCAGTGCACCGGCCAGTGCAATCTGCGCGCGCAGCGTGCGTTGCGCGCGGCGTTCGGATGCGGGGACCGCTGCGTCGGCGGCGGCCAGCGCTTCGCGCGCGCGGCCCGTCTGAAACTGCAGCAGCTCGGTGAAGGCCGGACTGTAGCGGCGGTTCAGCAGGTCGGCAGCGGTCACGTTGTAGCGCTGCAGTTCGTCGATTGGCAGATAGATGCGGCCGTGGCGCGCATCGTTGCCGAGTTCCTGCACGAATTGCGCGAGCATCAGCGCGCGGCCGGCATCCGCGGCCCACGGTTGCGGGGCGGCCGGATTCGCGGCGCTTGCGCGGGCGACCAGCGACGCGAAGGTGCCGCCGACCTGCGCGATGTAGCGCTCCAGGTTCGCGAAATCCAGGTAGCGCGCCTGTTCGAGATCCATCCCGTAACCGCTGACGAGCGTGCGCAGCGCGTCGGATTCGGCCTCGATCGCCGGGTGGTGTTGCGCGAGCGCCTTCGTGACCGGATGCGACGGTTCGCCGGCGGCGAGCGCCGCGAGTTCCTTGTGCCACCACGCGAGCTTCGTGTGTCCGACGGTCGGATCGCTGGTTTCCTTGACGGTTTCCTCGAGTTCGCGGCGCAGCGCGAACAGGGCGGTCAGGCGCGGTTCGGCGGCGAGCGGCGCCTGGCGCAGCGCGTAGTAGACGCTGGAGCCCGCGGGGGCGGCCTTTTGCTGACAGTAGTCGTCGAAGTTCACGGGTGGGATCGTGGCGGAGGCGGATTCGGGGACGCGCGCCGGCGCATGGCCGGCACTCGAGCGCGGCATTCTAGCACCGCTCTTCGACGGGCGCCGGTAGGGCGAGACAATGCTGCACAGATCGGGTAGAATCTCGCGCTCGCCTGATCGGGCGTGCCGGTTTTCGTGCCGATACGAAGCCCCGGCAAGTCCCGGGCGCGTGGAGAACGCATCTTGCGTGCCATGCGCTGAGGCGGCGGATATTTGCGTGAGTGGCGAAATTGGTAGACGCACCAGGTTTAGGTCCTGACGCCCGCAAGGGTGTGCCGGTTCGAGTCCGGCCTCACGCACCACGAAGTCGAACGTGCCCCGCTAAGGGCCGTTCCGAGAAAGCGCTGCCGGTCGGCTGACCGGCAGCGCTTTTTTGTTGGTGCGGCGCCGCATGGAGCGCACACGCTTTCGCAGGCACGGAAAACCGGCTGCGCATATTATGAGCAACGCCATTCATTCACGTGGGTTGTCCAACCGGGGACCATCGATGCTCAACGCAGCACGCATGCTGATTTCCGTTCTTCCCCTGACGCTGGCAATACCGGCGTTTGCTGCCACGCCTGCCGACAACGTTGTATGGAGCGCACAGCCCGTGCAGGCGATCGCGCCGTCCCCGGAGTGCATGGCCTACTCGGGGCGGCCCATCTCGAGCGGTGAGCCGCCGACGACGGAAGCCGTCCTGAAATCGGTCGGCACGGTGCTGGTGGGTTCCGCGCTGAGCGCCATCCACGGCTATCAGGGGCCGATCGCGAATCCGTGCGCACGGCGCGGCCCTGTGAACGGTTCCAGGCTGAACGGAGAGGCTTGCTGCCCGTCGCGGATACCTGCCTGCACCTGATGAAAGAAAGCGCCGCGCGTCCACCGATCGCGGTGCTTTGTCGTTTCGAGCGTGCCTAGTCCCAGAAACTCCGCACTGCGACCGCCACGATCACCGGCACCGAGAACACCAGCGGAATCGCGAAATACTGCGCTTCGCGATCGACGATCCAGCTATAGATCAACCACGCCGCGCCGATCGCGAACGTGATGAGGCCGACCAGCACGGCGGCGATATTCAGTGCGAGCTTCGACGGCTGGCGGCGCGGTTTGTCGTTGGTGTCGGGATCGCGCGAAGACGAATTCATCTGAAGAGGGGGCCGGACCTGGCAGGTGTAAAGACACAGGAAACCCTATCCGTACCGATCGCGCAAGGGCTGGCCCCGCATCGTTGGTGAGCGCGCGTTACAAGCCGAACGACACGGCAAGTTCGTCGAGCAGTTCGCGCTGGAACATGACGAACCGCTCGCCCGGCTGCTGCGCGATCGCGAGATCGAGCATCGGATCGGCGACATCGGTGCGGATGCCGGCCAGCTCCTCGACGATCGCGAGTCCGCAGAACGGCACGTACGCCTCCGAATAGCCGCCCTCGTGGACGATCACGAGCCGTCCGCCGCAGTGGCGCTGCGCCGCCTCCTTCACCGAGCGCGTCAAGTACCGGTAACTTTCTGTATGCAATTGCATGCGCGCGAGCGGATCGACCGCGTTCGCGTCGAGGCCGCTCGCGACGACGATCAGCTCCGGCCGGAACCGCTCCAGCGCCGGCAGCACGATCCGCTCGAACGCATGGCGATACGCGTCGTCGCCGCTACCCGCGAGCAACGGCACGTTCAGGTTCGCGCCGAAGCCCGCGCCTGCGCCGCGCTCGTCGCCGCCGCTGTAGCCGGGCGGAAAGCAGCGGTCCTGATGCAGGGAGATCGTCAGCGTGTCCGGATCGTCGTAGTAGATCGACTGCGTGCCGTTGCCGTGATGCACGTCCCAGTCGATCACCGCGACGCGGTCGATGCCATGCTTCGCGCGTGCGGCCTCGATCGCGATCGGGATGTTCGCGAGCAGGCAGAAGCCCATCGGGCGGTCGCGCAGGCAGTGATGGCCGGGTGGCCGCGACAGCGAGAACGCGTTGGCCGCACGCTCGGCGACGACGGTGTCGACCGCCGCGATCGCGAGACCCGCCGACAGTGCGGCGATCTCGTAGCTACCCTTGCCGAACGGCGCGAGATCGCCGAGGTCGCCGCCGTTCGCATCGCTGAGCGCGCGGAACGCGTCGAGATAGCTTGCCGGATGGATGCGCAACAGATCGCCGGTGGTGGCCGGCGCGGCACCGCGCATGTCGAGGTGGTCGGCCAGGCCGGAAGCCTGCACGAGCGACAGGAGGCGGCGCTTCGAATCGGGCGATTCCGCGTAGCCGGCGCTCGATGGCGGCTGGACCCAGCCGCCGACCGGGAAGAACAGCGCGTGCGTGCCGCCGGTGTGCCAGAAGGTGCGTTCGTCGGTGAAGAAGGCAGTGCGATTCATGGATGGTTTTGACCTGTCACGGTTGGGAGGAAACGGAAGCCACGGAAATCCGCACGCGCCGATCGATATGGCGCAGCGCGGCAAACGACGCGATCGCGACGGCGGTCGCGGCCGCGAACAGCACGTGCATCGTGCCGCCCGCGTCGAGCAGAAGGCCGGCGAGGAGCGGGCCGGCCGCGAGGCCCGCGCCGATCACGAAATTGAGCGTCGCGACGAGCCGCCCGGACGTATCGATCTGCGCGACAGTCGCGAGAATGAACGGCAGTACGAATGTCCACGCAAACTTGAACGCGAAGATCGCGGCGCTGTAGCCGCCCGCATGCGGCAGCGCGGCGAGTGCGATGAGCGACGCCGCGAGCAGCGCGTAACCGGCGGCGAGCATCGTGCGCCGCGCAAGCCGGCCGCCCGCGCACGATGCGAGCGCCGCGCCGGCAATCCCCATCACGCTCGCGATCGCGAGCACGTTGCCGATCGACCGCGGGTCGAGTCCGGCCTCCGCCGCCGCGCGGCTCGCGAACGTCCACACGCTGCCGATCGCGAGATAGAAGCTCAGTACCGCGCCGATCGCGAGCACGACGAAGCGCCGTGACGCATCCGTCGACGCGCCGCGCGCGGCCCGGCCCGACGCGGTCCGCGCACCGAGCGTCGCCGGAAAGCCGCGCGACAGCGGTGCGGCAAGCAGCGCGAGCGCGGCCAGCGCGACGTACAGCGCGCGCAGCCCGAACGCGGCGAACACGTGCGGCAGCACGAACAGGCCGATCGCACCGGCGATCAACTGGCCGACGACCCACAGCCCGTACACGCGATCGCTGTTCTCGCTCGTGGCTGCGCTGGTCATGCAGAGCACCATCAGCGAGCCGCCGCCGAGCGCGGTGACGGCTCGCAGCGCGAGCAGCGCGACGAAGCCGGGCATCCACAACGCGGTCAGGAGATTGCCCGCGCCGAACAGCGCGATCGCGCACGCAGCGACGCGGCGCGCATCGACGCGGCCGAGCCACAGGTACGACGGCAGGGTCGCGAGGCTGAACGTGCCGAGTTCGACGAAGAAGTAGGTGCCGATCTGCGACGCGGACAGCCCGAGCTGCGTCGCGAGCTGACCGGCGACGGCCGGCGCGACGAGCAGCAGCAGCGGCGTGATGGCCGCGAACACGACGAGTGCGACGAGCGTCGAGCGCGCGAAAGGGGACGCGCGGCCGTCGGACGGCAGCGCGGCATCGGAGCAAAGGGTTTTCATGGCGGGATCTCGCTGGACGGAATCAGAACAGGTGATACATGCCGACCATCGCGCCGAACTGCGATGCGCCGGCGAGCGGTGTCGGGTCGTATTCGTAGACGGTCTGCGAACTCTGGCCGCTGTTGCGCGCATAACCGAGGTTCACGTAGGCGACGGTGCGTTTCGACAGCGCGTAGGTGGTGCTCGCGATGAACAGCGTCGGGTGGCCGATCGCCGGCGTGTGCGAATCGGTGTGATAGACGCCCGCGTTCAGCCCGATTCCACCCGACGTCAGATAACGGACGCCGCCCCAGACGATCGTGCGCGCCGCATCGAGGTCGCCAGTCAGGCGTTCGATGCCCGCGTAGAGCGTGAGCGGCAGCGTCGCGAACGCGTAACGCGCGGCGAGCGTGCCGAGTTCGCGGCGGCGCGCGGAGGCGTCGTCCGCGGCCGACGCGTCGCCGTGCGCCTGATGCAGCACCGCGCTGATCGACAGCCCGTTGCTGGCGTACTGACCGCCGAGCTCGAGCACGCGTCCTGCGCGCGTATTGCCCGCGACGCCGGCGGTGGCGACGAGGGCCTCGACATCGAAGCCGGCGAACGTCGGAGACTGGTACTTGATCGAGTGGTCGATGAAGTTCGCCGTCATCGGCACGAGCACGCCCTGGCCGCTGTACGACGCGTACCACAGCGGGTCGTAGAACAGCGTCTTGTCGAACAGCACGCTGAACTGCCGGCCGAGCGTCACGGTGCCGACGGGCCCCGCGATGCCGACGTACGCGCCGCGGAAGAACGCGTAGCCCGGCACGGTCGAGGTGCCGTCGTTGATGTTGAGGCCCTGTTCGAGCTTGAACAGCGTGCGCCAGCCGCCGCCGAGATCCTCGGAGCCTTTCAGCCCGACCTGCGACGGCAGGATGCCGTAGTTCTGCAATTGCACGGCCGCGTGCCGTCCGTCGGCATGCGTCAGGTACTGCACGCCGGCGTCGAGCGCGCCGTACAGCGTGAGGGTCGATTGCGCGTGCGCGGCAAGGCTGCACGCGGCGAGCGCCGCGGCGGTCGCCGTGCGGATGAAGCGGGATGTCATCACGTGGGGTTCTCCATACCTTCCTGCATCGTTTGTTGTTGGCGTTGTCGCGACGCAGTGTCGGCAGCGGGAAAACCGCTGAACAGTCGTGCAGATGAACGGTGAGGAAAACCCGCGGTGCACGGGGTGGACGTGCCGCGACACCGCGACGCGGCGTGCTGCGCAGCAGCAACGGGCGGCGCACCGTTCAAATGGATGGGGTTGCGGCGTGTTCCGGCGGCGGCGCCCGCCAAAAATGCCGGTCGCTATAATCGGCCGGTCTGCGTTGCGTGCATCAGCGGCCCGATCGGGCAGGGGAGCGGAAGGTGAGGATCACCACGGATATCGGACAGGATCCTGATGCGCTGCGCGACGTGCCGGCCGCGATCGTGCTCGACGAATCCGCATGGCCGCCGCTGCCGTCCCGCCGCGCCGATTTCGACGGCGCGACGCGCGGCGACGCGGCGCGACGCGAACTCGGCCTGATGCTGCTCGACCTGTATGCGGTCGCCGCGCAGTCGAGCATCGGCGAATTCGAGTGCCGCTTCTTTTCGCTGCTGCAGGGGCTCATCCCGTTCGACGCCGCGTGGACCGGCGTCGCGACGCACACGCCGACCGGCCCCGTGATGCACAACAGTTTCCTGTACCGTCTTCCGCACGCGTTCTTCAGCGACTGGAAACGCGTGCGCGATTGCGATCCGCTCGCGCAACGCACGCTGCTCGGCGCGCACGGTCGCGCGGTGCGTCTGTCGGTCGTCGAGCCCGGGTTCGACGCGCGGTTTCGCGACTGGTGCGTGAAGTACGGGCTGGCGCAACTGATGTGCGTGTGTACGCTCGATCGCCGCTTCGGGCTGACGACGTTCATGTCGATCTATCGCCAGGGCCTGAATCGTCCGTTCAGTGACGACGAAGCGAGTCGCTTCGAGGAAGTGATTCCGCATCTGGCGGCCGCGCTGACGATCAATCGCGCGGCGCAGCTCACGCGCGAGCGTGCCGATGCGGTGGCGCCGGCGGCGCGCGCGCTGTGCGACAACTTCGGCGTGCTGCATCACGCTGATCACGGCTTCGACGACGTGCTGCGGACTGAATGGCCGGCGTGGACGGGCCCGCGCGTGCCGGAGCCGCTGGTCGCGCATGTGCGCCGCCAATCGGGCCAGCCGTACATCGGCGACGCGCTGCGCATCCAGTGCGTGCCCATCGCGGGACTGTTCCAGATCGAGGCGCGGCCGCGCTCGCTGCTCGACAGGCTGAGCCCGCGCGAGCTCGCGGCGATTCGCTATTACGGTGCCGGCCGTTCGCACAAGGAGGTCGCGCAGCAGATGGCGATTTCGCCGACGACGGTGCGTCACTATCTGCGCTGCGCGTACCGCAAGCTCGGCATGCACGACAAGAGCCAGATCGCCGGCGTGCTCGGCGCGACGGGCGGCACGACCGACGACGAGCCTGTGGAGGCGGTCATCGCACCGCGCTGAAACGCTCATGCGAACACGGCCGCGCGGATGCTTGCGTAAATGGTTGTATCCGCAACCATTGGGCGCTATGCTCGTCCGCTCCGGGTAGACGGATTTTCATCATGAACGACACGAATTCAGGGTCGGTGCGCGCTGCGGTGGTCGGGGTCGGCGCGATCGGCGGGTTGCTCGCGGCCGCACTGTCGCGGGCTGGCATGACGGTGAGTGCATTCGCGCGCGGCGCGACGCTCGATGCGCTGAACGCACACGGCGTGCGCGTGATCGACGAGGCGGGGACCGAGTCGTCGGTCACGGTGCGCGCGAGCGACGACGCGTCCGCGCTCGGCGTGCAGGACTACGTGGTGATCGCGCTGAAAGCGCAGGCGTTGCCGGCGCTGGCCGCGCGCGTTGCGCCGCTGGTCGGGCCCGGCACGGTGATTGTCGCCGCGATGAACGGGTTGCCGTGGTGGTTCACGCACGGGTTAGCGGGCCCGCTCGACGGCGTGCCGCTCGATGCGGTCGACCCGGCCGGGGCGGTCTCGGCAGCGCTGCCGCCCGCGCAGGCGATCGGCTGCGTCGTGCACCTGTCGTCCAGCACCGACGCGCCGGGTATCGTGCGCCGCGGCCGCGGCAACCGTCTGATCGTCGGCTCGCCCGATCCGCGGCTCGATGCGGCGACCGCGCGATTCGCGGCGGCGCTCGCCGCGGGCGGTTTCGACGTCGAGTCGACCCCGGCGATCCGCACCGAGATCTGGGCAAAACTGTGGGGCAACATGAACATGAACCCGTTGAGCGCGCTGACGGGTTCGACCGCCTCGCAACTGCTCGACGATCCGTTCACGCAGGAACTCGCGTTGCGGATGATGGAGGAGGCGGCCGCGATCGGCGCGAAACTTGGTCTCGATACGGGAATGAGCGGGCCGGAGCGGATTGCCGTGACGCGCAAGCTCGGCGCGTTCAAGACGTCGATGCTGCAGGATTTCGAGGCCGGGCGGGCACTGGAGATCGGACCGATCCTCGGCGTGTTTCCGGAACTGGGGCGCAAGCTCGACGTGCCGACGCCGTATTGCGACGCGGTGCTGGGATTGCTGCGTCAGCGGGCGGCGAACAGCGGGCTATAGCGGAGGGGGATCGCGGCGCCTGCCCGGTACGCGGAGAAGGCTGCGAGGCGCCGGGTAGGCGTCCGGTAGCCGCGGCAGGGGAAGCCGGGCACGCTGCCCGTGCGCCTGCGCGACTGGAAGGCCCGCAGGATTCATCTGAAATAACGCGGCGGGCGCTGGGGTCCGCTTGAGGCGCGTGCGGGGCCGCTTAGGCGATCCCGGTGCATGCCGCACCTTCGCCACGCGGGTGCGGTACCGATTGCCCCCGTATTGCGACTCAGTCGTCGCGTTCGACCGCGTTCGCGACGACCTTGTCGAGCAGTCGCT
The DNA here is from genome assembly GCF_003858025.1 of Burkholderia sp. Bp9004. NCBI lineage: Bacteria > Pseudomonadati > Pseudomonadota > Betaproteobacteria > Burkholderiales > Burkholderiaceae > Burkholderia > Burkholderia sp. Bp9004. The sequence goes on from NZ_QTQD01000011.1 coordinate 148,892, forward strand.
CGAACGTCTGGCGCTCGCTATCGGACAGGCACGCGAGCAGGCCGTCATTCCACTTGCGCACGATCGGCATGATCTTGCGATGCAGCGCACGGCCGTCGGCGGTCAGCGCGATCAGCACGATCCGGCCGTCTTCCTTGCTCGCGCTGCGCTGGAGCAACCCCTGGTGCAGCAGCGCTTCCGCCGCGCGGCTCGCCTGGCTTTTGTCGAGATTGGTATGGCGGGCGAGATCCATGATCGAAAACGGACCAAAGGCGCCGACGGCGGCGATCACCCGCGCCTCCGGAAGCGAGATGTCCAGCTTGTGCCGGTACACCTCGGCGATCCCGCGGTCGGATCGCTTCGTGAGCGCATGGAGGCGATAGGTCAGAAACTGATCGAGCCCGGCTTGGCGGCCTTTCATGTCGAATCCTGAAGAAAAAGGGCGGGCCCGATTGTTCCTGTATCGCGCGCTCGGGTCAACGGTCAGTGTGCGCCGTACTTCAGCCGTGTCAACTGTTCGGCTTCGTTCGCGAGCAGGTTCGCCGCGTCGCGGATCGCGACATCGAGCGTGATCGGGCCGGGCGCGGGCGAGAAGCAGCCCGAAAAGTGTTCGGACAGGCGCGGCAGCGCGGCCGGGTCGACCGCGCCCGACAGCAGCGACGCGGGCACGCCCGCGGCCCGCGCATGACGGCAGGCGATGAACGGTGCCTTGCCGTGCAGCGTCTGCACGTCGGAGCGGCCTTCGCCGGTAATCAGCCAGTCGGCGCCGGCGAGCGCGGCATCGAGCCCGATTTGCCGTGCGACCACTTCCGCGCCGGCTTCGAACCGTGCGCCCAGCATGTGCAGCGCGAATCCGAGACCGCCCGCCGCGCCGGCGCCTGGCAGGTCGCGGGCGCGCCGGTCGAGCGCGGTCTCGAGCAGGTCGGCGAAACGGCCGAGCGCGGTGTCGAGGGTCGCAACCTGCTCGGACGTCACGCCCTTTTGCGGACCGAACACCGCGGTCGCGCCGTGCGCGCCCGTCAGCGGGTTGTCGACGTCGGACATGCCGATGAATTCCGCTTCCTTCAGGCGTGGGTCGAGCCCCGACGCGTCGATCCGCGCGATATCGGCGAGCCGCGCCGGGACCGGTTCGACCGGCTGGCCCGCCGCATCGAAGCATTGCAGGCCGAGGCCCGCGAGCAATCCCGCGCCCGCGTCGTTGGTGCTGCTGCCGCCGAGCGCGACGAAGAAGCGGCGCACGCCCTCGTCGAGCAGCATGCGGATCGCTTCGCCCATGCCGCGCGTGCTGCGCGCGTCAACGGGCACGCTCATGCCGACCGCGTCGGTGATCCCGACGACCTCGGCCGTCTCGACGATCGCGGTGTGCGCGTCGATCACGCCGACGGCCGCGTCGCGTGCCGCGAGCGACGCGCCGGCCACCCGCAGCGCGCGCCGCGTGCCGCCGCCCGCCAGCATCGCGTCGAGCGTGCCTTCGCCGCCGTCGGCCATCGGGCAGCAGCGCACGATCGCGTCGGGACGGGCACGGCGGATGCCGGTGGCGATCGCGTCCGCGACCTGCTCGGCGGAAAGCGAGCCTTTGAACGAATCGGGCGCGATGACGACGACAGGCGCGGACGGGTGTTGCGGCATGGTGTCTCCGGAAGGCGTGTTTGATGTGAAGAATGGCGGCCGCGACCGCGGCGCATGCTCAATCGGAGCTTACAGGATGGCGGCCCGGCGGTGGATACGCCGTTCGGCATAGCGGCGATCCGCGCGCATTGCCGTCGACGGAAGCGGACGGCGCGACCGCTCGGCATCGTTGTCGTGCCGTTCTGGCGGTACGAGGAAAATTGTTTGCTAGAATAGTCGATTCTTCCGGCCAAAGCCGTGCTCCGAGCCGCTTGCGCTAGCCATCCGGCGCGTGCAGGGATGGCGTGGCGCTCCGGCGCGGCGTGTGCATGCGATGCACCACACGCTGCAGGCAGGTACGGCAAGGAAAACCCGATTCGCTCGAATAATTTTAGGACGATTGAAGCCATGGCTAACGTTGTTGAGAACCTCGGCAAGCTTGAACGCCGCGTGACGATTTCCCTGCCGAAGGACACCGTGCAGAAGGAAATCGACGCCCGTATCCAGAAACTCGCGAAGAACGTTCGCATGCCGGGTTTCCGCCCGGGCAAGGTGCCGCTCAAGATGGTCGCACAGCAGTACTCGGGTCAGGTCGAGGCGGAAGTGCTGAGCGACAAGATCGGCCAGGAATTCTTCACGATCAGCCGTGCGGAAAACCTGCGCGTGGCCGGCCAGCCGAGCTTCGAGCCGAAGCAGGAGCAGGCTGAGGATGCATACGCGTTCGACGCGACGTTCGAGGTTTACCCGGAAGTGAAGATCGGCGATCTGGCGACGGCTGAAGTCGAACGCTCGACGACGTCGATCGGCGACGCCGAAATCGACCGCACGCTGGATATCCTGCGCAAGCAGCGCGTGCACTTCCACGCTCGCGGCGAAGCCGGCGAGCACGGTGACGGCGGTGCGGACACCGCAGCGAAGAACGGCGACCGCGTGACGGTCGACTTCGTCGGCAAGATCGACGACGTCGCGTTCCAGGGCGGCACGGCCGAAGACTTCCCGTTCGTGCTCGGCGAAGGCCGCATGCTGCCGGAATTCGAAACGGCGGCGCTGGGCCTGAAGGTCGGCGAACAGCGTACGTTCGATCTGAAGTTCCCGGACGACTACCACGGCAAGGACGTGGCGGGCAAGACGGCGCAATTCACGGTCACGATGAAGAAGATCGAGTGGCCGCACATGCCGGAAATCGACGGCGAATTCGCGAAGTCGCTCGGCATCGAAGACGGCGACCTGACGAAGATGCGCGCCGAAATCAAGGAAAACCTCGAGCGCGAAGCGAAGCGTCGCACGCAAGCCATCGTCAAGAACCAGGTGATGGACGCACTGCTGAAGATTTCCGAACTCGACGTGCCGAAGGCGCTGATCGAGCAGGACCAGCAACGCCTCGTCGAAATGGCTCGCCAGGATCTGGCGCAGCGCGGCGTGCCGAACGCGAAGGACGCACCGATCCCGGCCGAGATGTTCGCCGAGCAGGCAGAGCGTCGCGTGAAGCTGGGCCTCGTGCTGGCCGAGCTCGTGAAGTCGAACGGCCTCGAAGCGAAGCCGGAGCAGATCCGCGCGGAAGTCGACGAGTTCGCGAAGAGCTACGAAGACCCGAAGGAAGTGGTCCGCTGGTATTATTCGAACCAGCAGCGCCTCGCCGAGATGGAAGCGTTCGTCGTTGAAAGCAACGTCGTCGACTTCGTGCTGGGCAAGGCAAAGGTGACGGACAAGGAAGTGAGCTTCGAGGCACTCGCGAGCGCATCGGCGCAAGCGTAAGTGTCGCTCTAGCGGCGTGCCGGCTGTCGGAGCGACGGCCCGCACGCCGTTTCTACGTCAAGCGCACGGTTGCCATTAATATGGCGATTGAGCGGGCGGCTTCCCTCCGTTCAATTTTCCATTCGAACAAGGCTTATTGAATGATCACTCGCGCTGAATTGCTGGACATGCTTGCGTCGAACGCGCCGCAGGGTTTCGAGGCGCAAGCGCTGGGGCTGGTGCCGATCGTCGTCGAAACGAGCGGCCGCGGCGAGCGTTCGTACGATATCTATTCGCGTCTCCTGAAGGAGCGCCTGGTGTTCATGGTCGGCGAAGTGAACGACCAGACCGCCAACCTCGTGGTCGCGCAATTGTTGTTCCTCGAGAGCGAGAATCCCGACAAGGACATCAGCCTCTACATCAACAGCCCGGGCGGCTCCGTATCGGCCGGCATGGCGATCTACGACACGATGCAGTTCATCAAGCCGGACGTGTCGACCCTCTGCATGGGCCTCGCGGCCAGCATGGGCGCGTTCCTGCTCGCGTCGGGCGCGAAGGGCAAGCGTTTCGCGCTGCCGAACTCGCGCGTGATGATTCACCAGCCGCTCGGCGGCGCGCGCGGCCAGGCGTCCGACATCGAGATCCAGGCACGCGAAATCCTCTACCTGAAGGAGCGGCTGAATAACCTGCTCGCGCAGCATACGGGCCAGGACGTCGAGCGCATCGCCCGCGACACCGACCGTGATAACTTCATGTCGAGCGAAGATGCAAAGGTGTACGGGCTGATCGATCAGGTGCTGCTGAAGCGCCCGTGAGCTTAAGTAGGGTGCCGCCCCGATTCGGTCGGTGCCCCCGCAATGTCCCGAGTGCCCTGAGCATCTGCGGCAAGCGCATCCAGCCGGCTCCGGTCGCGCCCTAGGCGCGGCGTCCGGAGCATTCGGCGTATCATGTCATTTACCTGTCCGGAGGCTCTACATTCATGGCGGACAAAAAAGGTTCGAACAGCGAGAAGCTGTTGTATTGTTCGTTTTGCGGCAAGAGCCAGCATGAGGTGAAGAAACTCATCGCGGGCCCGTCGGTATTCATCTGCGATGAATGCATCGACCTCTGCAACGAGATCATTCGCGACGAGGCGGCTGCCGCCGGCGTCGAGGCCAGCCTGTCCCGGTCGGATCTGCCGAGCCCGCAGGAAATTCGCGACATCCTCGATCAGTACGTGATCGGCCAGGAGCGCGCGAAGAAGATCCTCGCGGTGGCCGTCTACAACCACTACAAGCGCCTGAAGCACCTCGACAAGAAGGACGATGTCGAGCTGTCGAAGAGCAACATCCTGCTGATCGGCCCGACGGGCTCCGGCAAGACGCTGCTCGCGCAGACGCTCGCGCGGTTGCTGAACGTGCCGTTCGTGATCGCCGATGCGACGACGCTGACCGAAGCCGGCTACGTCGGCGAGGACGTCGAGAACATCATTCAGAAGCTGTTGCAGAACTGCAACTACGAGGTCGACAAGGCCCAGCGCGGGATCGTCTACATCGACGAAATCGACAAGATCAGCCGCAAGTCGGACAACCCGTCGATCACGCGCGACGTGTCGGGCGAGGGCGTCCAGCAGGCACTGCTGAAGCTCGTCGAGGGCACGATGGCGTCGGTGCCGCCGCAGGGCGGCCGCAAGCACCCGAACCAGGATTTCATCCAGGTCGACACGACCAACATCCTGTTCATTTGCGGCGGCGCGTTCGACGGGCTCGAGAAGGTGATCACCGATCGCACCGAAAAGACGGGCATCGGCTTCGGCGCGACGGTCAAGAGCAAGCAGGAACGCGACGCGGGCGAAGTGCTGCGCGAAACGGAACCGGAAGACCTGATCAAATTCGGTCTGATCCCCGAACTGATCGGCCGTCTGCCAGTGGTCGCGACGCTCGGCAAGCTCGATGAAGCCGCGCTGATGAAGATCCTCGTCGAGCCGAAGAATGCGCTCGTCAAGCAGTATCACAAGCTGTTCGCGATGGAGCGCGTCGAGCTGGAAATCCGGCCGGGCGCGCTGCAGGCAGTCGCACGCAAGGCGATCCGCCGCAAGACGGGCGCGCGCGGTTTGCGTTCGATCATCGAACAGGCATTGCTCGACGTGATGTATGAACTGCCGGCGATGAAAGGGGTCAGCAAGGTCATCATCGACGAGAACGTCATCGATGGCGACGGCAAGCCCCTGCTGATCTATGAGGACACGCCGAAGGTGGCGGGTTCGAACTGACCGGCTTGCCGACGATGTTCTGCGAAAAAGGCCGTTCATGAGACCGTGGGCGGCTTTTTTTCGTTTATCTTGTGGGTAACTCTGACTCGACACGCGGTGGTTACTTTCTTACCGAATATTTCCCGCACTTGAAGGCTTGCAATTCGTTGTGGCGGCCTCAATTACCGAACAATTGATTCCACTCATGGGGAAATGAAATGTCAGGCACCCAACTTCTCCCGCCGGAACGCATTACGCTCCCGCTGCTGCCGCTGCGGGATGTCGTCGTTTTCCCGCACATGGTGATTCCGCTCTTCGTGGGCCGGCCGAAATCGATCAAGGCCCTCGAAGCAGCGATGGAAGGCGGCAAGCACATCATGCTCGTCGCCCAGAAGACCGCGGCCAAGGACGAACCGACCGAAAAGGACATGTACGAGGTCGGTTGTATCGCCAACATCCTACAGATGCTGAAGCTGCCGGACGGCACCGTGAAGGTGCTCGTCGAGGGCCTGCAGCGTGCGAAGGCGTTGTCGATCGAAGAGCAGGAGACGCAGTTCTCCTGTGAAGTCATGCCGCTCGAGCCCGATCACGCCGACAGCGCGGAAACGGAAGCGCTGCGCCGCGCGATTGTGTCGCAGTTCGACCAGTACGTGAAGCTGAACAAGAAGATCCCGCCGGAAATTCTCACGTCGCTGTCGGGCATCGATGAAGCAGGTCGCCTCGCGGACATGATCGCCGAGCGTCTGCCGCTGAAGCTCGACCAGAAGCAGCACATCCTCGAGATGTTCCCGGTCATCGAGCGCCTCGAGCACCTGCTCGCGCAGCTCGAAGCCGAGATCGACATCCTGCAGGTCGAAAAGCGCATCCGCGGGCGCGTGAAGCGCCAGATGGAAAAGAGCCAGCGCGAGTACTACCTGAACGAACAGGTCAAGGCGATCCAGAAGGAACTGGGCGAAGGCGAAGAGGGTGCGGACCTCGAGGAACTCGAGAAGCGCATCAACGCCGCGCGCATGCCGAAGGAAGCGAAGAAGAAGGCCGATGCCGAGCTCAAGAAGCTGAAGCTGATGTCGCCGATGTCGGCGGAAGCGACCGTCGTGCGCAACTACATCGACACGCTGATCGGCCTGCCGTGGCGCAAGAAGAGCAAGGTCAACAACGACCTGTCGAACGCCGAGCAGGTGCTCGACGAGGATCACTTCGGCCTCGAGAAGGTGAAGGAACGCATCCTCGAGTATCTCGCGGTGCAGCAGCGCGTCGACAAGGTGAAGGCGCCGATCCTGTGCCTCGTCGGGCCCCCGGGCGTCGGCAAGACCTCGCTCGGCCAGTCGATCGCTCGCGCGACGAACCGCAAGTTCGTCCGGATGGCGCTCGGCGGCGTGCGTGACGAAGCCGAGATTCGCGGCCACCGCCGCACGTACATCGGCTCGATGCCGGGCAAGATCCTGCAGAGCCTGGCGAAAGTCGGCGTGCGCAATCCGCTCTTCCTGCTCGACGAAGTCGACAAGATGGGCATGGATTTCCGCGGCGATCCGTCGTCGGCGCTGCTCGAAGTGCTCGATCCGGAACAGAACCACACGTTCGCCGATCACTACATCGAAGTCGACTTCGACCTGTCGGACGTGATGTTCGTCGCGACGTCGAACTCGCTGAACATCCCGCCGCCGCTGCTCGACCGGATGGAAGTGATTCGTCTGTCGGGTTACACGGAAGACGAGAAGGTCAGCATCGCGCAGCGCTACCTGCTGCCGAAGCAGAAGAAGAACAACGGCCTGAAGGAAGGCGAGATCGAAGTCGCCGAGCAGGCGATCCGCGACATCATCCGCTACTACACGCGCGAAGCCGGTGTGCGTTCGCTCGAGCGGGAAGTGTCGAAGATCTGCCGCAAGGTCGTGAAGATGCTGTTGCTGAAGAAGGCATCGGGCGCGATCAAGGTCGATGGCGAGAACCTCGATACGTTCCTCGGCGTGCGCAAGTACGACTTCGGCCTCGCGGCGAAGGAGAACCAGGTCGGTCAGGTGACGGGCCTCGCGTGGACGGAAGTTGGCGGCGACCTGCTGACGATCGAAGCCGCGGTGATGCCGGGCAAGGGCAACGTGATCCGCACGGGTTCGCTCGGCGACGTGATGAAGGAGTCGGTCGAGGCTGCACGTTCGGTCGTGCGCTCGCGTTCGCGCCGTCTGGGTATCAAGGACGAAGCGTTCGAGAAGCAGGACATCCACATCCACGTGCCGGAAGGCGCGACGCCGAAGGACGGTCCGTCCGCCGGCGGTGCGATGACGACCGCGCTGGTGTCGGTGCTGACGGGGATCCCCGTGCGTGCCGATGTCGCGATGACGGGCGAGATCACGCTGCGTGGCGAAGTGCTGCCGATCGGCGGGCTGAAGGAAAAGCTGCTGGCTGCGCATCGCGGCGGCATCAAGCTCGTGCTGATCCCGGAAGAGAACGTGAAGGATCTCGCGGACATTCCGGACAACGTGAAGAACGCGATCGAGATCGTGCCGGTCCGCTGGATCGACAAGGTGCTCGAACTCGCGCTCGAGCGTACGCCGACCCCGCTGCCGCCGGAAGAAGAGGCGAAGGCTGCGGCACCGGTCGGCGAGGCGGCGACGGATGCTGGCTCGACGGAAGTCGTCAAGCACTGAAAACCTGAGCGCCGTCCCTGACGGTTGTTCACGAAACCCGCGGCGTGTCCGCGGGTTTTTTTATGTGCGTCGGCATCGTGTGTGTTGAGCAGGGGGCGTTAAAATTTTTTGCGCACGGGCTTGGCAAAATGATCGGGGATGAATTAAACTTGCGGGCTCGCTGGTTGTTGATGCCGAAACGCAGATCGCAGCCAGAACGAATCGGAAACGGGTGCTTAGCTCAGCTGGTAGAGCGGCGCCCTTACAAGGCGTAGGTCGGGGGTTCGAACCCCTCAGCACCCACCAGTTTCCTGATTCAGCCAGACCAAGGAGCGGTAGTTCAGTCGGTTAGAATACCGGCCTGTCACGCCGGGGGTCGCGGGTTCGAGTCCCGTCCGCTCCGCCAGAAAATGAAAAAGCCCGCCTCGTGCGGGCTTTTTCATTTGCGTCGTCGGTTGCGCCCGTTCGTTGCGCACCTGCTTTTTTCCCGTGCCACCCCGTATGTTGTAATATCGGACGTTTTGTCCAATTTTCCCGTCACGCATGCTCGATTTCTTCCGTAATCACCAGCGCCTGATGATGGCGCTCCTGCTCCTGATCGTGTTGCCGGGGCTGGGTTTCGTCGGGATCCAAGGTTTCCGCGGCTTCTTCGACGACAGCGCGAACGTCGCGGCGGTCAACGGGCACAAGATCACGCGGGTCGAATTCGACGGCGCGTTCCGCCAGCAGATCGACCAGGCGCGCCAGGCGCTCGGCGGGCAGTTCGACATCAAGGCGTTCGACACGCCCGAACATCGCAAGCAAGTGCTCGACGGCCTGATCCAGCAACGCGTGCTGACCGACGAGACGCAGCGCCTGCACCTGACCGCATCCGACAACGCCGTGCGCGACGCATTGATGAGCGACCCGATGATCGCGTCGCTGAAGAAACCCGACGGTACGATCGACGTCCAGCGCTACGCGCAACTGTTGTCGTTCCAGGGGATGACGCCCGAGCAGTATCAGGAACGCGTGCGTTACAGCCTCGCGCTGCAGCAGATTCCGGCGAGCATCGTGGCGAGCGCATTCACGCCGAAGGGGCCGGCGCAACGGCTGTCGGAACTGGCGGCGCAGCAGCGCGAAGTGCAGGCGCTCGTGCTGAAGACGAGCGACTACGCGGCGAAGGTGCAGCCCACCGACGCGCAGCTCACGGCGTACTACGACGCGCACAAGCAAGGATTCGCGACGCCGGAAACCGCGACGATCCAGTATCTCGTCTATTCGCCGGCAGCGGCCGCCGCGAGCGCGCAGCCGACCGATGCCGACATCAAGAAGTTCTACGACGACAACCCGACGCACTTCCGCTCGGAAGCGCAGGTGCGCGTGAGCCACATCTTCATCGCCGCGGCGAGCGACGCAAGCGCGGCCGACAAGGCGGCCGCGAAGGCGAAGGCCGAGCAGCTGCTGGCCGACGTGAAGGCGCATCCGGACCAGTTCGCGCAGATCGCGCAGAAGAGCTCGCAGGACGCGCCGTCGGCGGCGAAGGGCGGCGATCTGGGCTTCATCACGCGCGGCTCGACGGCGGGCGGCAAGGCGTTCGACGATGCCGCGTTCGCGCTCAAGCAGGGCGACGTGAGCGGTATCGTGCAATCGGACCTCGGTTTTCACATCCTGAAGGCGACGGAAGTGAAGCCGTCCGTGGTCAAGCCGTTCGCGGACGTGAAGGACCAGATCGCAGTCGACCTGAAGCAGCAATACGCGGCGAAGGCGTTCTCGGACAACGCGGAAGGCTTCACGTCGACCGTCTATGAAAAGGCGAAGACGCTGCAGCCGGCCGCCGACAAGTACAAGCTGACGATCCAGACGGCCACCGTCACGCCGACGCCGAATCCGCAACTGCCGGCGACGAGCCCGCTGAACAACCCGAAGTTCCTCGCCGCCGTGTTCGCGAACGACTCGGTGAAGAACCAGAACAACACGCAGGCGATCGATGTGGGCAACAACACGCTGATCTCGGCGCGCGTGACCGACTACAAGCCGGCTGCCGTGCCGGCGCTCGACGCGATCAAGGATGCGGTGCGTCAGAAGGTCATCGCCGAGCAGGCCGCGGAACTTGCGAAGAAGGACGGCGCGGCGAAGCTGGCCGAACTGCAGAAGTCGAAGTCGGCCGATGGCTTCACGGCCGCGCAGAAGGTGTCGCGCTCGCAGTCGCAGGGCCTGACGCCGGCGGCGCTGAGCGCCGTCTACAAGATCGATGCGAAGACGCTGCCGGCATACGTCGGTGTCGATCTTGGCGCGGACGGCTACGCGATCTATCGCGTGAATGCGGTGATCCCGGGTACGGCCGTCGATCCGCAGCAACTCGCGGCCGCGCAGCAGCAGATGGCGCAGGTCGAAGCGCAAAGCGAAGGCGAGGCGTATCTCGCCGCACTGCGCGACCGCTCGAAGGTGAAGCTGTACGGCACCACGCAGAGCCAGTCGCAGGACGGCGGCAGCTAAGCCGCGATCAAGCGACAACCAAGCGAAGCGCCGTTCACGGTTTCGCGCGCAGCAACAAAAAGCCCCGTTCGAAACGGGGCTTTTTGCTTTCCGGCGGTGGCGCGCCGCGAGGTCAACCGCGCGGCTTGCCGAGCAGCGGCTTCAGCGCCGGCCAGACGTTGTCGAGCAGGATCCCCTGCGCCTGTTGCGCGGGATGCATCTGGTCCGACTGGAACATTTCCGGCTTGTTCTCGATGCCGGCCAGCAGGAACGGCACGAGCGGTACGCCGAGTTCCTTCGACAGGCGCGTGTAGACCGCATGGAATTTCTGCGTGTAGTCGGGCCCGTAGTTGGGCGGCACGTACATGCCGACCAGCACGACCTTCGCGCGCGCTTGCCGCGCATCGGTGATGATGTCGCGCAGGTTCTGTTCGGTCGTCGCGAGCGGCACGCCGCGCAGCGCGTCGTTCGAGCCGAGCTCGACGACGACGATCGACGGCTTCAGCCGTTGCAGCACCGCAGGGAGTCGCGCACGGCCGCCGCTCGTGGTGTCGCCGCTGACGCTTGCGTTCGCGACGCTATAATCGATCCGCTCGGTTGCGAGCCGTTGCCGCAGCAACGCAACCCAGCCGGTGTCGCGCGGCAACCCGTATTCGGCCGACAGGCTGTCGCCGAGCACGACGAGCGCGGGGTGGCCCGATGTCGGGGCCGCCGTCGTCGCAGCGCGTGCGGGCACGTTTGCTGCGAGCAGGGTACCCAGCAGCGCGGCGAGCGCCGCGCGTCTTTTCCAGCGGAATGTCGTGTCCATGTTCAAGATTACCGATCCGATCATCGAAGTCCATGACGTGTGCAAGCGGGTCGCCGACGCAACGGGCGAGCTGACGATCCTCGACGGCATCACGTTCGCCGTGCGGCCCGGCAGCAGCCTCGCGATCGTCGGCGCATCTGGGTCGGGCAAGTCGACGCTGCTCGGCCTGCTTGCGGGGTTGGACAGCGCAACGAGCGGCACGGTTCGCCTGCTCGGTCGCGCGCTCGACCAGCTCGACGAGGACGAGCGCGCCGCGCTGCGCAACGGCGCGGTCGGGTTCGTGTTCCAGTCGTTTCAGTTGATGCCGCACCTGACGGCACTCGAGAACGTGATGCTTCCGCTCGAACTGCAGGGCGGCATCAACGCGCGCGACGCGGCCGATCGGGCGCGCGCGTTGCTCGTGCAGGTCGGTCTCGGCGAGCGCACCGCGCATTATCCGAAGCTGCTGTCTGGTGGCGAGCAACAACGCGTCGCGCTTGCGCGCGCGTTCGTCACGCATCCCGCAATCCTGTTCGCCGACGAACCGACCGGCAGTCTCGATGCAGCCACGGGCCACGCCGTCATCGACCTGATGTTCGAACTGAACCGCACGCACGGGGCGACGCTCGTGCTCGTGACGCACGATGCCGAGCTCGCGCGGCGCTGCGCCACGACGGTCACCATCGACGCCGGCCGCATCGTCGCGCCGCACGCGGCATAGCGCGAGACCGAATTGCTTGTTGGCCGCACCGGCTGGATCGCCCGGTGCGGCCGGCATGCGTTCGACGTTGTCGCGTCAGCGCTTGAGTGCCGCACGCGCGCGCTCGATCAGCGCGGTCGTCGACGAATCGTGCTTCGCGGAATCGATCGATTCGGCCGACAGGTCGGCTTCGACGACCTTGCCGAGAATCTTGCCGAGCTCGACGCCCCACTGGTCGAACGGATTGATGTCCCACACCGTTGCCTGCACCAGCACCTTGTGCTCGTAGAGCGCGATCAGCGCGCCGAGCGTGCGCGGCGTCAGCGCATCCACCAGCAGCGTCGTCGTCGGGCGGTTGCCGGGGAACGTCAGGTGCGGCGCGAGCGCTTCCTTGCCGGGGCCGGCGACCTCGCGCGCTTCGTCGAGCGTGCGACCGAGCATCAGCGCTTCACTCTGCGCGAAGCAGTTTGCGAGCAGCTTCGGGTGATGGCTAGCGAGCGGATGCTCGGGCGTCAGCACGGCGATGAAGTCGATCGGCACGATCGTCGGGCCCTGGTGCAGCATCTGGAAAAACGCGTGCTGGCCGTTGGTGCCCGGCTCGCCCCACGTGACGGCCGACGTCGGGTAGTCGACGAACGTGCCGTCCAGGCGCGCGGACTTGCCGTTGCTTTCCATTTCGAGCTGCTGCAGGTACGACGGCAGGTAGTGCAGCGCTTCCGAATACGGCGCGACGAGATAGCTCTGCGAGCCGAAGAAGTTGCGGTACCAGATGCCGATCAGGCCGAGCAACACCGGCAGGTTGCGCTCGAGCGGCGCTTCGCGGAAATGGCGGTCCATGTCGTTCGCGCCGGCGAGCAGTTCGTCGAACTGCTCGGGCCCGATCGCGATCATGATCGACAGGCCGACCGCCGACCACAGCGAATAGCGGCCGCCGACCCAGTCCCACATTTCGAACACGTTGTCGGCGGAGATGCCGAACTTCACGACTTCGGCCGGGTTCGCCGACACACCGACGAAGTGCTTCGCGAGCGCGTCTTCCGGGCAGCCGCGCGCGACGAACCAGTCGCGCAGCGAGCGTGCGTTCGTCATCGTCTCGAGTGTCGTGAAGGTCTTCGACACGATGATCGCGAGCGTTTCCTCAGGGTCGACCTGTTCGAGCACGCGCGCGAGATCGGCGCCGTCGACGTTCGACACGAAGTGGGTCGAAATGTCGGGCGTCGCGACATGGTGCAGCGCGTGCGTGACCATCTTCGGTCCGAGATCCGAGCCGCCGATGCCGATGTTGATCACGTGGCGGATGCGCTTGCCGGTGTAGCCGGTCCACGCGCCGCTGCGCACGGCGCGTGCGAAGGTCGCCATCTTCGCGCGCTCGGCGCTGACCTGCGCATGGAACGGCGCGTGCGGGTCGGTCGCGCGCAATGCCGTGTGCAGCGCGGCGCGGCCTTCGGTCGGGTTGACGATCTCGCCGGCGAACATCGCGTCGCGGCGCGCCTCGACGCGCGCTTCGCGGGCCAGCTGCACGAGCAGGCGCAACGTGTCGTCGTTGATGCGGTTCTTCGAGAAGTCGGCCGCAAGGCCGCCGCCGGGGATCGTGAAGCGTTCGGCACGGGTCGGCGCGCGGTCGTTTTCCGGCGCGAACCAGTCGCGCAGCCGCGCGTGGCGGATCTGTTCGAAGTGGGATTGAAGGGCAGTCCAGGCGGGGAGCGAATTCAGCGTCATGGCGGTTCGAGTGAAGCGTGAATCGGGAGGAATGCCGCGCCGGCGCATCGGGATCGGAACGCCGGCGGACGAGCGGGCCCGCCGTGCGGCGGGGCACCCAGTATAGCGGCGTTATATGTCGGCGCGCGCCGACGGGTAAAAAAGGCGATTGATCAGCGTGCGCACCATCGGCGCGAGTTCGCCCGCGGTGAGGCCGGCCGGACCCGTGCCGTTCGCGGTCAGCGTGTCGGCCGCGAGGCCGTGCAGGTATACGCCCGCAAGCGCGGCTTCGTACGGCGCGACGCGCTGCGCGAGCAACGCGCCGATCAGGCCGCCGAGCACGTCGCCGGTGCCGCCGGTGGCGAGCGCTGCATTGCCGGTCGGATTGATCGTCAGGCGGCCGTCGGGCGCCGCAATCACCGTGCCCGAACCCTTCAGCACGACGATGCTCGCGTAGCGCGCGGCCAGCGCCTGGGCCGCGGCCAACCGGTCGTGCTGCACCGTCGCGGTGTCGCTGCCGAGCAGCCGCGCTGCCTCGAGCGGATGCGGTGTCAGCACGCACGCGTTGCCCCGGGTGCCGCGGGCAACAACGGCGGCCGCGAGGTCGGCGTGCGTCGCGATGAGGTTCAGCGCGTCGGCGTCGAGCAGCGTCGCGGCGTCGTGCGCGAGTACGTCGCGCACGAGGGTGGCCGCGGCCTCGCGCGCGCCGAGGCCACAGCCTGCAGCGATCGCGGACATCGCATCGAGGTCGAGGTTGTCCGCGGGATGCAGCATCAGTTCGGGAAACGGCGGGTCGTACGGCGGTGCGCCGGTGCCGAGAAAGCCCACATGCACCTTGCCGGCGCCCGCGAACAGCGCGGCACGCGCGGCGAGGATCGGCGCGCCGCACATGCCGGTGTCGCCGCCGAGCACCGCCAGGCTGCCGAACGTGCCCTTGTGCGAAGCGAACGCGCGGGCGGGCAGTGCGGCGGCGAACCGTGCCGGTGCGTTCAGCACGACGGCTGGCGCGGCGGGCGGTGCGACGTCGAGTGACGCGATGTCGATCTCGCCGGCGAGGTCTCGGCCGTCGCCGGTATACAGGCCGGGCTTCGCGCCGATGAAGGTGAGCGTATGCGTCGCGGTGACGGCAACGCCGGCGCCGACGATCCGGCCCGTGTCGCTGTCGAGCCCGCTCGGTACGTCGAGCGCGAGCACGCGGCCGCCGCTTCGGGCATGTGCGGCGATACGCGTGGCCTGGGCAGCGAACGGTCCGTCGAGTGCGCGAGCCAGGCCGATGCCGAACAAGCCGTCGACGACCCACGCGTAGTCGTCGAGCGAGGCGGGCGGCTCGGCCGACAGCGGCACGCCGGCCGCACGCGCGAGGCCGAGCGCCCATTGCGCATCGTCCGGCTTGACCGGCACGGGCATCCAGGCCTGCGTCGCGACGCCGAGCTGCTGCAACTGCGCGGCGGCCACCAGCGCGTCGCCGCCGTTGTTGCCGGGGCCGACCGCGAACCAGACCGGGCGGTCGTCGCCGGCCACCCGTTCGGACAGCCAGCGCGCGGCGGCGGCGCCCGCGCGGCCCATCAGCGTGTGCGGCGGCAGTTCGGCGGTCGCGGCGGCCTCGGCCGCGCGCAGGTCGGCGACGCGCAGCAGCGCGAGCGGGGCGGGGTCGGGAAGCGGGCGGGGATTCGTCATCGCGGGGTCATGGCGGCAGGAGGAGGCCGCCCCGGGACGGGCCCGTGGCGGTCAGGTCGCGAAGCGCGTGGCGCTCAGCGCGGCGAGCGTGTCGGCGGGCCACTGCTGCGTGTCGCCGCTCAGACAGTCGGTCACCACTTTAGCAGACCCGCACGCGAGGCCCCAACCGGCCGGGCCGTGCCCGAAATTGACGAATACGCGCGGATGCGGGGTCGGACCGACGACTGGCAGGCCGTCCGGCGACAGCAGTTGCGTGCCCTGCCACGACAGGGCGGCGGAAATCTTCGCGGCGCCCGGCACCCAGTCGTGGACGGCCTGGCCGAGCAGCGCGAGCGCGGCCTCGGACAGCGGCTCGGGGAGCGGCTTCGCGGTGTCGGCGAGGCTCTGCAGCACGGCGCCGCCGCCGATGCGCAGCCGCTGGTGGGTGCGCGTGATGGAGATCCGCTTGATCGAATCGACGACGCTCAGGTGCGGCGCATGTTCTTCGTACGCGACGGGGGCGGTCAGCGTATGCGCGCGCACCGGATGCAGCGGCAGCCGCCAGCCGAGCCGCTCCAGCAGCGGCAGGCTGCCGGCGCCCGCGGCGACCACGATCGCGTCGGCCGACATCACGTCGACCTCGTGCGCCTTCGTCGCACGCCGGCCGCCGGCCGGCGCGAGCTCGACCGCGGCCCGGCCGGAGTCGACGCGGATCGCGGCGACGTCCGCGCCGAAGCGGAACTGCACGCCGTGCTCGTCGAGCGTCTGCTTGACCAGTTTTGCGAACAGCGGGCAGTTTCCGGTGCGTTCGGTCTCGAGCAGCACGCCGCCGGCAAAGCCGGGCTCGGCCGGCACCGAAGGCTCGAGCGCCGCGCATTCGTCGGCCGTGAGCACCCGGTACGGCTGGTCGAGCGCACGCAACAGGTCGAGTGCCGGTTGCAGCGCTTCCCAGTCGCGCGGGTCGCGCACGACGTGCAGGATCCCGGGTTTCTGCTCGAATTCGAGCTGGAAGCGCGCCTCGATGTCGGCGAGCGACTCGCGCGACGCGTCGATCAGCGGGCGCAGCCGCGCATACTGCGCGGCGAATGCGTCGGGCTCGCGCAGCGCGGCGAGCTGCTTGACGAAGCGGCGCACGCCGCCGTTGAAGCCCGGCTTGTAGACGATGCCGGTGTCGCGCGGCTGGCGCTGGCGCATGAAGGTCGGGCCGAACCAGACGTCGAGCGGGCTCGGCAGCAGCGTGCCGCCGTCGCCGTAGGTCGCGCCCTGCGCGACGGTCGCGTGGCGTTCGACCATGCATACGCGATGGCCGGCCGCGCGCAGCTGGTAGGCGGTGGCGACGCCGCTGATTCCGCCGCCGATGACAATGACATCCATGAATTGCTTCGATGACGGGCGGCGTGCGTGCCGCCCGGTGAGGATTTGCTGACGGGCTCCCGGCCCGGTGAACCAGGAATGATAGCGCCAAAATCGCGCGAACCGGGCTCGCGCGACCTCGTCCGATTCCGCCGCCGGGTGGTTGCCGGCTACCGCGGCCGCGCGCGCCGGCCTGGCGGGCCGCTGCGTGCGGCGGATGCCGGCGCACCGTCGCGGTGCGTGACGGGTGCCGATCAGCCGGTCTGGGATGGCCGACTTCCGGGTATAATTACGGCCTTCCTTTCGCCCCACGTCGCCACCTCGCGCGACTCATCGACGTCAGTCCAGCCCATGGCTCACTTCTCGTGTTTTCCCGGCGCTTCGGCCCTCTCCGATTTCCGTCAAACCCGTCTGCTCGACACGCTCAGGCAAATCGACGCCAACACCGTCGCGGTGCGCGGCCAGTTCCTGCACTTCGTCAATGCGGCCGAGCCGCTGTCGGCCGACGACAGCGCACGCATCGACGCGCTGATGCACTACGGCGCGCCGTTCGAGCCGGCGGCCGAGAAGGGCACGGCCGAGACCTTCGTCGTGCTGCCGCGCTTCGGCACGGTTTCGCCGTGGGCGAGCAAGGCGACCGACATCGCGCAGCACTGCGGCCTCACGCAAGTGCGCCGCATCGAGCGGGGCGTCGAATTCACGGTCACGCTGAAGTCGGGCCTGCTCGGCGGCAAGAAGGCGCTGTCCGACGACGCGCGCGCAGCCGTCGCGGCCGCGCTGCATGACCGGATGACCGAAAGCGTGGTCGCCACGCGCGACGACGCGAAGCACCTGTTCGACGAACTGCCGGCCAAGCCGCTCGAGATCGTCGACGTGCTGGGCGTCGGCCGTGGCGCGCTCGAGCGCGCGAACGTCGAGCTGGGCCTCGCGCTCGCCGACGACGAGATCGACTACCTGGTCGACGCGTTCCGCAAGCTCGAACGAAACCCGACCGACGTCGAACTGATGATGTTCGCGCAGGCGAACAGCGAGCATTGCCGCCACAAGATCTTCAACGCGCAGTGGACGATCGACGGTGAAGCACAGGACATGTCGCTGTTCGCGATGATCCGCAACACCGAAAAGCTGAGCCCGCAAGGCACGATCGTCGCGTATTCGGACAACTCGTCGATCATGGTCGGCGCCGAAGCCGAGCGCTGGTTCCCGCGCAACGCGGGCGCGGCCGGCGAGCCGGGCGAACGCTACGGTCGTCACACCGAGCTCACCCACACGCTGATGAAGGTCGAGACGCACAATCACCCGACGGCGATCTCGCCGTTCCCGGGCGCGGCGACCGGCGCGGGCGGCGAGATCCGCGACGAAGGCGCGACGGGCCGCGGTGCGCGTCCGAAGGCCGGCCTGACGGGCTTCACCGTGTCGAACCTCGATCTGCCGGACGCACGCCAGTCGTGGGAAAACGCACGCGACGCGGCCCAGCCGGTCGGCGAGCGCAATCCGAACGATGCGCACGGCCCGTACGGCCGCCCGGACCGCATCGCGTCGCCGCTGCAGATCATGATCGACGGCCCGCTCGGCGGCGCCGCGTTCAACAACGAATTCGGCCGTCCGAACCTCGGCGGCTACTTCCGCGTGTACGAGCAGAACGTCGGCGGCCAGGTGCGCGGCTATCACAAGCCGATCATGATCGCGGGCGGCCTCGGCAACATCGCGGATCAACACACGCACAAGCACGACGTGCCGGCAGGTTCCCTGCTGATCCAGATCGGCGGCCCGGGCATGCGGATCGGCATGGGCGGCGGCGCGGCGAGCTCGATGGCGACCGGCGCGAACACGGCCGAACTCGACTTCGACTCGGTGCAGCGCGGCAACCCGGAAATCGAGCGGCGCGCGCAGGAAGTGATCAACGGCTGCTGGCAGCTCGGCGCGGAAAACCCGATCCTGAGCATCCACGACGTCGGCGCGGGCGGCCTGTCGAACGCGTTCCCCGAAATCGTCGACGGCGCGGGCAAGGGCGCGCGCTTCGAACTGCGCAAGGTCGCGCTCGAGGAATCGGGCCTGTCGCCGCGTGAAATCTGGTCGAACGAAGCGCAGGAACGCTACGTGCTCGCCATCGCGCCGGCCGACCTGCCGCGCTTCGAGGCGATCTGCGCACGCGAGCGCTGCCCGTTCGCGGTGGTCGGCGTCGCGACCGACGAACGCCAGCTGAAGCTCGTCGACGACGAAGCGACGGGCGTCGAGGAATTCCCGGTCGACATGCCGATGGAAGTGCTGCTCGGCAAGCCGCCGCGCATGCATCGCGACGTCACGCGTGTGACGACGGAGCGCGCGCCGGTCGACGTGACGGGCATCGCGCTGTCGGAAGTCGCGGTCGACGTGCTGAAGCACCCGACGGTCGGCAGCAAGTCGTTCCTGATCACGATCGGCGACCGTTCGGTCGGCGGCACGTCGGTGCGCGACCAGATGGTCGGCCCGTGGCAGGTGCCGGTGGCCGACTGCGCGGTGACCGCGCTCGACTACGCGGGCTTCAAGGGCGAGGCGATGACGATGGCCGAGCGCACGCCGCTCGCGGTGATCGACGCGCCGGCATCGGGCCGCATGGCCGTCGGCGAGGCGATCACGAACATCGCGAGCGCGCCGATCGCGTCGCTCGACAAGCTGAAGCTGTCGGCGAACTGGATGGCCGCGTGCGGCACGGCCGGCGAGGATGCCGCGCTGTTCGACACGGTCAAGGCGATCGGCATGGAGCTGTGCCCGGCGCTCGGGATCGGCATCCCGGTCGGCAAGGATTCGCTGTCGATGAAAACCAAGTGGGACGAGCAGGGCGTCGCGAAGGAAGTGGTGTCGCCGGTGTCGCTGATCATCTCCGCGTTCGCACCGGTCGAGGATGTGCGCCGCCATCTGACGCCGCAACTGCGCCGCGTCGCCGACGCGGGCGACAGCGTGCTGATCGCGATCGATCTTGGCCGCGGCAAGAACCGGATGGGTGGCAGCATCTTCGCGCAGGTCACGCAGCAGGTCGGCGACGCGACGCCGGACGTCGACGATCCGGAAGACCTCAAGCGCTTCTTCAACGCGATCCAGTCGCTCAATGCGCAAGACAAGCTGCTCGCGTATCACGACCGCTCGGACGGCGGCCTGTGGGCGACGGTGTGCGAAATGGCGTTCGCGGGTCACGCGGGCGTGTCGCTGAACGTCGATATGCTGACGCTCGACCCGAATCACGAATCCGACTACGGCGACGCGAAGGACTGGGCGAAGCAGACGAGCGGCCGTCGCGAGGATCGCACGCTGCGCGCGCTGTTCTCGGAAGAACTCGGCGCCGTCGTGCAGGTGCGCGCGGCCGATCGCGACGCGGTGCTCGGCGCGCTGCGCGAGTTCGGCCTGTCGGCCTGCTCGCACGTGATCGGCACGGTCAACGATCGCGACGTGATCGAGGTGTACCGCGACGCGAAGAAGGTGTTCGACGCGCCGCGCGCTGAACTCCATCGCGCGTGGGGCGAAGTGAGCTGGCGCATCGCGCGCCTGCGCGACAACCCCGCCTGCGCGGATGCCGAATACGACGCGCTGCTCGACGCGGCCGATCCGGGCATCTCGCCGGTGCTGAGCTTCGATCCGGCCGACGACATCGCCGCGCCGTTCATCGCGACGGGCGCGCGCCCACGTGTCGCGATCCTGCGCGAGCAGGGCGTGAACTCGCATCTGGAAACGGCGTATGCGTTCGACCGCGCGGGCTTCGACGCGCACGACGTGCACATGAGCGACCTGCTGGCCGGCCGCGCGACGCTCGCCGATTTCGCGGGCGCGGTGGCATGCGGCGGCTTCTCGTACGGCGACGTGCTGGGTGCGGGCGAAGGCTGGGCGAAGACGATCCGCTTCAACGCGCAGCTCGCCGACATGTTCTCGGCCTTCTTCGCGCGTCCCGACACGTTCGCGCTCGGCATCTGCAACGGTTGCCAGATGCTGTCGAGCCTTGCGTCGATGATTCCGGGCGCGGAGGCATGGCCGAAGTTCACGCGCAACAAGTCCGAGCAGTTCGAGGCGCGCTTCTCGTTCGTCGAAGTGGAGAAGTCGCCGTCGATCTTCTTCGCGGGGATGGAAGGCTCGCGGATTCCGGTGGCGGTCGCGCACGGCGAAGGTTATGCGGATTTCTCGCAGCAGGGCGACATCGATCGCGTCGCGGTCGCGATGCGCTACGTCGACCACCGTGGCGAGGCGACCGAACGTTATCCGTTCAACCCGAACGGCTCGCCGGCCGGCATCACGTCGGTCACGACGGCCGACGGCCGCTTCTCGGTGCTGATGCCGCACATGGAGCGCGTGCACCGCACGGTCACGATGAGCTGGCATCCGGAAGGCTGGGGCGAAGCGAGCCCCTGGATGCGCGTGTTCCGTAACGCACGCCGCTGGATCGGCTGATGTTCGATCCGCACGCACCGGTCGAGATCGTCACGCTGCGCGACGAACGCGCGAGCGATGTCGATGCGATCGGTCGCGTGATCGTGGCCGCGTTCGCGGACGAGCCGCAGCAGGGTCGATTCGAACGGCAGATCGTCGATGCGCTGCGCGCGGAGGGTGTGCTCAGCGTGTCGCTCGTTGCGGAGCGCGACGAGCGCGTGATCGGTCACGTCGCGTTTTCGCCGGTGTCGATCGGCGGCGAGCCGGCCGGCAGCCAGCAGTGGTACGGGCTCGCGCCGCTCGCGGTGCTGCCCGAATGCCAGCGGCAGAGCATCGGCGCGGGGCTCGTGCGCACGGGGCTCGACGCGTTGCGCCGGCTCGGTGCGCGCGGCTGCGTCGTGCTCGGCGATCCCGCGTATTACGCGCGTTTCGACTTTGTGCGGTCCGGCGATCTGGTGTTCCCGGATGCGCCGCCCGAGTATTTTCTCGCGCTGTCGTTCGACGAAGCCGCGCCGCGGCCGTCGGGCGAGGTCCGCTACCACGATGTGTTCTATCCGGCATAGCGGTTCACCGCGCTGCCCGTACGCGATTCCGCAGTCCTGAAAAGCCGCCTCGAAGCGGCTTTTTCCTTGTGCGGCCGCCGCGTGGGCCGGCCCACCACAAGCATGCGTGAAAAAGAAAAAGGCCGCTCCGGGGAGCGGCCTTTGCGTGGGCGATCGTCGCCGACGTTACTGGATCTTCGCCTGCTGGCGCAGGCCTTCCTCGAACGCCTGCAGCTTCTGCTGCACGAGCTGCTGCGCGATCTGCGCCTTCACCTGGTCGAACGGCGGCGGGGCGATGTCGCGTACGTCGTCGACACGGATGATGTGCCAGCCGAACTGCGTCTTCACCGGCGCGTCGGTCATCTGGCCTTTCTGGAGCTTCTGCGCGGCGGCCGCGAATTCCGGCACGTACGCCTTCGGATCGGACCAGTCGAGGTCGCCGCCATTCTTGCCCGAGCCCGGGTCCTTCGAGTACTGCTTGGCCAGATCCTCGAACTTCGCGCCGGCCTTGATCTTCGCGATCAGGTCCTTCGCCTGTTGCTCGTTGTCGACGAGGATGTGGTGCAGGTGATACTCGCGGTTGCCGCCGGCGCCCTTCACGAGATCGTCATAGCGCGCCTTCACTTCCGCGTCGGTCGGCTGGTTCTTCTTCAGGAAGCTCTCGATCATCGAGCGCAGCACCACCGTCTGCTGCGCGACGGCGACCTGCGCCTTCACGTCCGGACGGTTCGGGATGCCTTCGCGGATCGCTTCCTGCATCAGGATTTCGCGGTTCACGAGTTCCTGGCGCACGGCTTGCTGCAGCTGCGGGCTGTCGGTCTGGCCTTGCTGGACGAGTTGCGCGACCATCGCGTCGGCGCGCGACTTCGGAATCGGCGTGCCGTTGACGACGGCGATGTTCTGGGCGAATGCCGGTGCCGCTGCAAATGCAGCCGCCGCGACCCACAGGCGGGGGGATTTCAGGATCATCGGGAATTCCTGTTGAGACTAGATTGAAGATTCGTTGAATTCTTCGGGCGTATAAGCCACGATCGCGAGCGCATGAATGCCGCGCTGCATCGCATCAGCGAGCGCATCATACACCAGCCGGTGCCGCGCGACGCGCGGCTTGCCCGCGAAGGCGGCCGACACGATCGTCACGGTGTAATGGCCGCCGGCGGCCGCGCCGGCGTGGCCCGCATGCTGCGCGCTGTCGTCGCGCACCGCGAGCGACAGCGGCGCGAGCGATGCGGTCAGGCGCGCTTCGATCAGCGCGATGCGTTCGTCGGGCGATGCTTGGAGAAAGGCGTCGTTCATGTCACTCGTCCTTCATGTACTTCGTGAGCCACAGGCTCTGCAGGATGATGAACACGACCATCGCGCCCGTCGTGCCGAACAGCTTGAAGTTCACCCACTGCGATTCGGTGTAGTTGTGCACCACGTACAGGTTCGCGACGCCGAGCACCGCGAAGAACAGCGCCCACGCGACGTTCAGCTTGTCCCACACGGGGTGCGGCAGCGTGAGCTGCTTGCCCATCATCTTCTCGATCAGGTTGTTGCCGAACGCATAGCGTGCGGCGAGCAGCCCGATCGCAAACAGCCAGTACAGCACAGTCGGTTTCCATTGGATGAATTTCTCGTCATGCAGGACGAGGGTGGCGCCACCGAAGACGACGATCACGCCGAGACTGACCCACAGCATCGTGTCGACCTTCCGGTGCCGGAAGGCTACCCACGCGACCTGGGCCAGTGTCGCGACGATCGCGACGGCGGTGGCGGTGAAGATGCCCCAGACCTTGAAGGCGGCGAAAAACAGGATGATCGGAAACAGATCGAACAGGAATTTCATGGCGCTCGCAGCTGCGTGAAAGGCCGCATCGCGCGGCCTTTCACCGTTGTGGGGACCCGCCAGGCGTCACCGTCCGGGATCGGGGCAGCCGGGAAGGCTGTCCGACCGATTCGTCCGGTGCCGCTCATTCGTTTTCGGGTCGGGACTCGAAGTTTAACGCAGCCGAATTGATGCAGTACCGCAAACCGGTCTTGTCGCGCGGGCCGTCCTCGAACACGTGGCCGAGATGCGCGCCGCAATGGTTGCAGCGGACCTCGACGCGCACCATGCCGTGCGAGCGGTCGATCTTCTCGTCGATCACCTCGCCGTTGAGCGGCTTGAAGTAGCTGGGCCAGCCGCAGCCCGAATGGAATTTGGCGCCGGATTCGAACAGCGGCGTGCTGCAGACGACGCATTTGTAGATGCCGGCGTCCTCGGTGTCGGTGTATTCGCCGGTGAAGGCCCGCTCGGTCGCCGCATGCTGCGTGACCTCGTACTGCATCGGCGTGAGCCGGCGGCGCAGTTCGGCGTCGTCCTTCTGGTACGGGAAGGTCTTGTCGTCGGAATCGTGTGACATGTGGGTGTTCTCCTGATCGGTCGGTCGGGTCGTGCGGGTCACGACGAGCAGCTCACTTCGAGCGACCCGGCCCAGTCTGGCGGCAATGCCGCATACGTTTCGTGTTCCGGTTGTTCGTCGTATGGCCGGCGCAGCACCTGCGCGAGTCGCTCGACTTCGGAAAAATCCTTTTCCTTCGCGCGCCGGATCGCGACTTCGGCCAAATGGTTGCGCAGCACGTATTTCGGATTCACGCGATTCATCGCGGCCGCGCGGGCCGCGTCGTCGCGCGTTTCCTCGGACAGCCGGGCGCGATAGAGGTTCGCCCACGCGTCGAATGCGTCGCGATCGATGAACAGGTCGCGCACCGGCGCGTCGCGGCTCGCGTCGTGCTTCGACAACTGCGCGAGCCGGCGGAACGTCAGCGTGAAGTCCGCATGGCTCGCGTGCATCGTTTCGAGCAGCTTGTTCGCGAGCTCGGCGTCGTTCTCGAGTTCGAGTTCGAGGCCGAGCTTCGCGCGCATCGCGCGTTCGAGCGCGGGGCCGAAGCGTTCGGGAAATTTCGCGAGCACGGCCTGCGCGTCGTCGACCGCGCGCTCGGCGCGCGCATCGTCGTCGGCGATCCCGTGCTGCAGCCCGATCAGCGGCAGCAGTGCCTGCGCGAGGCAGTAGCAGTTCCAGTGCGCGATGCGCGGCTGCATCCGGTACGCGTAGCGGCCGCTCGTGTCGGAGTGATTGCAGATGTGGTTCGCGTCGAACGCGTCGACGAAGCCGAATGGACCGTAGTCGATCGTCATGCCGAGGATCGACATGTTGTCGGTGTTCATCACGCCGTGGCAGAAACCGACCGCTTGCCACTGCGCGACGAGGTCGGCCGTGCGCAGCGTCGCGGCTTCGAGCAGCGCGAGGTACGGATCGTCGGCGTCGCGGCATGCCGGATAGAAGCGATCGATCACGTGATCGGCGAGCTGGCGCAGCAGGTCCGGGCGATCGTTCGAGAAGAAATGCTCGAAGTGGCCGAAGCGCACGAAGCTCTCCGATACGCGCGTGACGACCGCTGACGTCTCGATCTCCTCGCGCACCACCGGCTGGTCGGAGCCGATCACCGTGAGCGCGCGGGTGGTCGGGATGCCGAGGTGATGCATGGCTTCCGAACACAGGAATTCGCGGATCGACGAGCGCAGCACCGCGCGGCCGTCGCCCATCCGCGAATACGGCGTGCGGCCGCCGCCCTTGATCTGCAGTTCGTAGCGCTGGCCGTTCGTGCCGGGGAGTTCGCCGATCGTCAGCGCGCGGCCGTCGCCGAGCTGGCCGGCCCACACGCCGAACTGGTGGCCGGAATACACCGACGCATACGGCATCGCGCTCGCGGGCCAGTCGCGCGTCGGGTTGCCGGCGAAGAGCTCGGCGAACCCGGGCTGCTGGCCAATCGACACCGGCAGGCCGAGCAGGTGCGCGACCTCGTCGGAAAAGCCGACGACGTACGGCGCGGGCAGCGGTGCGGCCGGCAGCCGCGTATGAAACGCATCGCCGAGCGTGACGAACGCGCCGGCGGCCGGCGCACCGAGCGTCGCGGCGAGGTCGGGAAGAGTGTCAGCCGTATCGGCTGCGCTTCGGGAAAACGACATGTTGAGCGCCTCTGGGTAAGCCGATATTGTAAGGCGGCGCCGCGCCGCCCGCATGGCGGCCCGCGCGCCTTGCGCCAGGCCTGTCCGGGCCGCAAGCCGGCGCACCGCTTCGAGGCTGGTCACCGATTCGCGTCCTTCCGGGAGAACAAGACGATGGGTAAGCCGTTGCTGGGCCAGATGATGGACATGCCGTTGCTGGTGTCGTCGCTGATCGCGCACGCCGCGCGTTACGCGGGCGACACGGAGATCGTGTCGAGGCGCGTGGAAGGCGACCTGCATCGCTACACGTACCGCGACTGCGAGCAGCGCGCGAAGCGGCTCGCGCAGGCGCTCGCGCGGCTCGGCGTCGAATCGGGCGACCGCGTCGGCACGCTGGCCTGGAACGGCTACCGGCATCTGGAGGCGTACTACGGGATCGGCGGGATGGGCGCCGTGTGCCACACGATCAACCCGCGCCTCTTTCCCGAGCAGATCGCCTACATCGTCAATCACGCGGAAGACCGCTACGTCTGCTTCGACATCAATTTCGCGCCGCTGGTCGACGCGATCGCGCCTCAGTGTCCGCACGTGAAAGGCTGGATCGCGATGACCGACGCCGCGCACCTGCCGTCCGGCGCGACGCCGTTCCTGTGCTACGAAACGCTCGTCGACGCCGAGGACGGCCGCTACGACTGGCCGCGTCTCGACGAGCTGCAGGCGTCCGGGCTGTGCTACACGTCGGGCACGACCGGCAACCCGAAGGGCGTGCTGTATTCGCATCGCTCGACGGTGCTGCACGCGTACGGCGCAGCGCTGCCCGACGCGATGAACCTGTCGGCGCTCGACGCCGTGCTGCCCGTCGTGCCGATGTTTCATGTGAACGCGTGGGGCCTGCCGTATGCGGTGCCGCTCACGGGCGGCAAGCTCGTGCTGCCCGGCAAGGATCTCGACGGCAGGTCGCTGTACGAACTGATGGAGGCCGAACGCGTGACGTTTTCCGCGGGCGTGCCGACCGTGTGGCTCGGGCTGCTGAACTACATGCGCGAGGCCGGCGTGCGTTTCTCGACGCTGAACCGCACGGTGATCGGCGGCTCCGCGTGCCCGCCCGCGATGCTGCGCACGTTCGAGGACGAATACGGCGTGCGCGTGATCCACGCGTGGGGGATGACTGAGCTGTCGCCGCTAGGCACGCTCGCGACGCTGAACTGGGCGCAGTCGCAGCGGCCGCTCGACGCGCAGCGCCGGTTGCTGGAGAAGCAGGGGCGCGTGATCTGCGGTGTCGACATGCGGATCGTCGGCGACGACGGCCATGAATTGCCGTGGGACGGCGTCGCGTTCGGCGAACTGCAGGTGCGCGGGCCCTGGGTGATCGATCGCTACTTCAGGAGCGATACGTCGCCGCTGTCGGGCGGCTGGTTTCCGACCGGCGACGTCGCGACGATCGACCCCGACGGCTTCCTGCAGATCACCGACCGCAGCAAGGACGTGATCAAGTCCGGCGGCGAGTGGATCAGCTCGATCGACATCGAGAACGTCGCGATCGCGCACCCGGGCGTGGCCGAAGCCGCGTGCATCGCGTGCGCGCACCCGAAATGGACCGAGCGTCCACTGCTGGTCGTGGTACCGCGCGAAGGGGCGAACCTGACGCGTGACGCGCTGCTCGCGTTTTACGAGGGCAAGGTCGCGAAGTGGTGGGTGCCCGACGACGTCGTGTTCGTCGAATCGCTGCCGCACACCGCGACCGGCAAGCTGCAGAAGCTGAAGCTGCGCGAGACGTTCCGCGACTACGTGCTGCCGACGGCGGTCGGCGAGCCGTAAGCCGCGGCCGGCAACGGCCCGCCGCACGGTCTCCCGATCCGGCCCCCGGATCGGGAAAAATTCAAATTGAACGACCGTGCTTTTTCGTTGTATGCTGCCTCCGTTCGATCCGGACATGCGGCCGTTCGACCGCGCACAATGAAGCGCAGCCACCCCGGCGCGCGATGCATGGAGGCAGGCAGATGGCAGTGGATTACTCGACTCGCGACGGCGTGGCCGTCATCACGCTCAACAATCCGCCCGTCAACGGGCTCGGCCTGTCGACACGCGAGGGCGTCATGGACGCGCTCGATCGCGCCGCGCAGGATCCGTCGGTCACGGCGATCGTGCTGACCGGCGCGGGCCGCGCGTTCTCGGGCGGCGCCGACATCACCGAATTCAATACCCCGAAGGCCCTGCAGGAGCCGACGCTGCACACCGTGATCCGCGCGGTGGAGGCAAGCGCGAAACCGGTCGTCGCCGCGCTGCACAGCGTCGTGATGGGCGGCGGCCTGGAGCTCGCGCTCGGCGCGCACTATCGCGTCGCGGCGCCCGGTGCGCAGGTCGCGCTGCCCGAAGTGAAGCTCGGCCTGCTGCCGGGCGCGGGCGGCACGCAACGTCTGCCGCGTGCGGTGGGCCTCGAAACCGCGCTGAACATGATCGTGTCGGGCGCGCCGGTACCGTCGGAGCAGCTTGCGAAGAGCGGGCTGTTCGACGAGATGGCCGACGGCGACCTGCTCGACGCGGCCGTTGCGTTCGCGCGCAAGGTCGGCGCGCGGCAGGGGCCGCATCCGCGCGTGCGCGATCGCAAGATCGTCCACGAGAACGCGGCGGGCTTCCTCCAGTTCGCGCGCAATTCCGCGCGGGCCGCCGCGCCGAATTTCCCCGCGCCGCACAAGTGCATCGACGCGATCGAGGCCGGCGTGCTGAACGGCTTCGACAAGGGCAGCATCGCCGAGCGCGAGGGTTTCGTCGCGCTGATGATGACGCCGGAAAGCCGCGCGCTGCGCCATGCGTTCTTCGGCGAACGCGCGGCGAGCAAGATTCCCGACGTGCCGGCCGATACGCCGCTGCGCGAGATCCGCCGCGTCGGCGTGATCGGCGCGGGCACGATGGGCGGCGGGATCGCGATGAACTTCGTCAACGCGGGCCTGCCCGTCACGCTGCTCGAGACGAAACAGGAAGCGCTCGAGCGCGGCATCGCGACGATCCGCAAGAACTACGATGCGCAGGTGAAGAAGGGCAAGCTCACGCAGGAGAAGCTCGACGCACGCATGGCGCTGATCACGCCGACGCTGTCCTACGACGACCTGAAGGATGCGGACCTGATCGTCGAGGCCGTGTTCGAGGAGCTCGGCGTGAAGGAGCAGGTGTTCAGGAAGCTCGACGAAGTCGCGAAACCGGGTGCGATCCTCGCGTCGAACACGTCGACGCTCGACGTCGACAAGATCGCCGCGTTCACGAAGCGGCCGCAGGACGTGGTCGGCATGCACTTCTTCAGCCCGGCGAACGTGATGAAGCTGCTCGAGGTCGTGCGCGGCGCGCAGACCGCGAAGGACGTGCTCGCCACCGTGATGGCGGTCGCGAAGAAGATCCGCAAGACGGCGGTCGTGTCGGGCGTGTGCGACGGCTTCATCGGCAACCGGATGATCGAGCAGTACATCCGCCAGGCACTCTTCATGCTCGAGGAAGGCGCGCTGCCCGCACAGGTCGATCGCGCGATCGAGAAGTTCGGTTTCGCGATGGGCCCGTTCCGGATGAGCGATCTCGCCGGCAACGACATCGGCTGGGCGATCCGCAAGCGCCGCTATGTCGAGCAGCCCGATCTGCATTACTCGAAGATCGCCGACCGCCTGTGCGAGGAGGGCCGCTTCGGCCAGAAGACTGGCGGCGGCTGGTACGACTACGTGCCGGGCGAGCGCAAGGCGAAGCCTTCGGCGCTCGTCGACGAGATGGTCGTCGCGTATTCGAAGGAGCGCGGCGTGGAGCGGCGCAAGATCGGCGACGACGAGATCGTCGAGCGGCTCGTGTTCGCGCTCGTCAACGAAGGCGCGAAGATTCTCGAGGAGAAGATCGCGTCGAAGGCGTCCGACATCGACATGGTCTACCTGACCGGCTATGGCTTCCCGCTGTGGCGTGGCGGCCCGATGCTGTATGCGGACATGGTCGGCCTCTACAACGTCGAGCGCGCGATCCGCCGCTATGCGGCCGCGCCGAACGGCGACGCGTGGCAGCTCGCGCCGTCGATCGTCGAACTGGCAAAGGCCGGACGCGGGTTCAACGGCTGACGCCGTGCGTGACGGCGCGACCCGTCTTGCAAGGAGAAACGCAATGAAACGCACTGACGACGTGTTGCTCGTGATCGACGTGCAGTACGACTTCATGCCGGGTGGCGCACTCGCGGTGCCGGACGGCGACGCGGTCGTGCCGGTGATCAACGCGCTCGCGCAACGCTTCGACCAGGTCGTGCTGACGCAGGACTGGCACCCGCGCGAACACGTGTCGTTCGCGGCGAATCACCCGGGGCGCGAGCCGTTCTCGACGCTCGCGCTGCCGTACGGCGAGCAGGTGCTGTGGCCCGTGCATTGCGTGCAGGACACGGAAGGCGCGGCGCTGCATCGCGACCTCGACATCCCGCATGCGAGGCTCGTGATCCGCAAGGGCGGCGACGCGCAGGTCGACAGCTACTCCGCATTCGTCGAAGCCGACCGCACGACGCGCACGGGGCTCGCCGGCTATCTGCGCGAGCTCGGCGCGAAACGCGTGTGGTGTTGCGGACTCGCGACCGACTATTGCGTCGCGTGGTCCGCGCTCGATGCGCGCGCGGCCGGCTTCGAGGCCGCCGTGATCAACGATGCGTGCCGTGCGATCGACCTGAACGGGTCGCTCGCGCACGCATGGCAACAGATGCAGGCGGCGGGCGTCGCACACGTGACGTCCGCGGGCGCGCGCCCGACGGCGTAGCGCATTCCCATCCGATTCAGGACATGAAGCAGGACCGAAGGAGACTCGCATGACCGAAGCCGTAATCGTATCGACCGCACGCACGCCGCTCGCGAAATCGTGGCGTGGCGCATTCAACATGACGCACGGCGCGACGCTCGGCGGCCACGTGGTCGCGGCCGCGCTCGAACGCGCGAAGCTCGACCCCGCGCGCATCGAGGACGTGATCATGGGCTGCGCGAACCCCGAAGGCGCGACCGGCGCGAACATCGCGCGGCAGATCGCGCTGCGCGCCGGGCTGCCGGTGAGCGTGCCGGGGATGACGGTGAACCGTTTCTGCTCGTCAGGGCTGCAGACCATCGCGCTCGCCGCGCAACGGATCATCGCCGGCGAGGGCGACGTGTATGTCGCGGGCGGCGTCGAATCGATCTCCTGCGTGCAGAACGAGATGAACCGGCACATGATCCAGGACGGCTGGCTCGTCGAGCACAAGCCAGAGATCTACTGGAACATGCTTCAGACGGCGGAAAACGTCGCGAAGCGCTACGGGATCGCGAAGGAGCGGCAGGACGAGTACGGCGTGCGGTCGCAACTGCGTGCCGCGGCCGCGCAGGAAGCCGGGCGCTTCAACGACGAGATCGTGCCGATCACCGTACGCGCGGGCATCGCCGACAAGGCGACGGGCCGGCTGTTCACGCAGGACGTTACCGTGTCGGCCGACGAAGGCATCCGGCCCGACACGACGCTCGAAGGCGTGTCGAAGATCCGTTCGGCCGTGCCGGGCGGCGTGATCACCGCGGGCAACGCGAGCCAGTTCTCGGACGGCGCATCGGCGTGCGTGGTGATGAACGCGGATGTCGCACAGCGCGAAGGGCTGCAGCCGCTCGGCGTGTTTCGCGGTTTCGCGGTCGCCGGTTGCGAGCCGGACGAAATGGGCATCGGCCCGGTGTTCGCGGTGCCGAAGCTGCTGAAGCAGGCGGGGCTGAAGGTCGACGACATCGGCCTATGGGAACTGAACGAAGCGTTCGCGGTGCAGGTGCTGTACTGCCGCGATACGCTCGGGATTCCTGACGACCGCCTGAACGTGAACGGCGGCGCGATCGCGGTCGGCCATCCGTACGGCGTGTCGGGTGCGCGCCTGACGGGCCATGCGCTGATCGAAGGCAAGCGGCGCGGCGTGAAATACGTCGTCGTCACGATGTGCATCGGCGGCGGGCAGGGCGCCGCCGGCCTGTTCGAAATCGTCTGATTTTTTGCTTGTCGGCCGACGGCCGCCGCCTGCGTTGACGCAAGCCGCGGCCGTCGCATGCGATTCGAAAGGATCGGGAAGCAAACGGTGCCGGTTCGATGCTGCCGTTTCCCCTTACTTGTCAAACGAATTGCCGCACCTATACTTGCTCTGACATTTGCCTTTCGGCGGGATGGGGCAACGCGTGCATCGCACCGACGCACGTGATGCGTTTCCGGTAGCCGGCGCAGTCGATGCATCGCGCGTGTCCGGCACCGTGAACGTTCGAACCACGCAGCAGACCGAACGGGGACCGAATTGAGCACGACCTATGCAGCCGGGGAACCGCCGCGCGTCGTCAGCGCGGCCGCGAGGCTCTATGCGAAATGCCTGCTGGTCGGCTTCGCATTGCTGCCAGCCTATCTGATCGCCTATCTGTGGTTCTTCAGCGACCCGCACGTCGTGTTCGAGAGCCACGCCTTCCATGAAATCGCGATCGCGGCCGCGACCCTCGAGGGTGCATTCGTCACCTACGTGACGTGGGTGTGCTACCGGTCGTCCGGAGAGCCGCTCCTGCGCTGGCTGACACTCGGCTTTCTGGGCTTCGCGATGATCTACGCGTTGCACGGCCTGTTCACCGGGATGGCGCATCACAACATCTGGCTGTTCCTGCTGTACGGGCCCGCATCGCGCCTCGTGATGTCGATCCTGCTGCTGACGGGCCTGCTGTCGTATTCGCAGCCGCCCGATCGGGTCGAGAAGCGGGCGCGCGCGCGAACGTGGCTGCCGTGGATCGTGCTGTTCCTGGTCATCAACGTGGCGGTTGCATACATCGCGTATTCGCCGGTCGCGGGCGCGCTGGGCACGCGACTGTCGATGGAAGGCGGCGCGCTGGTGTTTTCGCTGCTCAACGTCGGCATGCTGCTCGCGCGGCGCATCCGTTCGCCGCTGATGGTGATCTACGGCATGTCGATCATGGCGTTCGCGCTGTCGTCGCTCGCGTTCATCCTCGGCAAGCCCTGGAACCACATGTGGTGGCTCGCGCATGCGATCTTCGCGGGCGGGTTCTTCCTGCTCAGCTACGGCGTCGTGCAGGCGCTGCAGACGACGCGCTCGTTCTCGGCGATCTACAGCCAGGAAGACCTGATGAGCCGGCTGTCGGAATCGATGGCGCGCACCGAGAGTGCGCTGCAGGAGTTGCGGCGCACGAACCAGAAGCTCGAATACATGGCCGCGACCGATCCGATGACGGGCGCGTCGAACCGCCGCCAGTTCATCGCGCAGGTCGACCGCGAGATCGTGCGTGCGGAGCGCGACGGCACGCCGTTTTGCCTGCTCGCGCTCGATCTCGACAACTTCAAGAACATCAACGACGCGTACGGGCACCAGATCGGCGACGAGGTGCTGCGCGGCGTCGTGCGCCAGTCTCTCGAGGCGATTCGTCCGGCCGGTGCGCTCGCGCGGGTCGGCGGCGAGGAGTTCATGGCGCTGTTGCCCGAGATGCCGCTCGAAGGCGCGCGCATGACGGCCGAGCGCGTGCGTTCGTCGATCGCGAGTTCACCGTTCGGGCTGGATTTCAAGCGCGTGCAGGTGACGGTCAGCGTCGGCGTCGCGCAGTACGGCGTCGACGGGAGCACGGTCGATGCGTTGCTGCGGGCGGTCGATGAACGGCTGTACCAGGCGAAGCGCGACGGGCGCAATCGCGTGGTTGCGCACTGACGAGCGGCCGCCGCGCATTCGGCGACGTGGCGCGCGCGGCCGCAACGCAATGGCGCGACGCGAGGCAGGTCCGTTTCGCATGCACCCTGGATGAAGCCCCGCACGCGCACGAGCATGTGGGGCTTTCGTTTCAATGACGCATCGGCTATCGCGACGCGATGGCCGCCGCACGCTCCGGCTGCGCGTCCTGCATCCGCTGCGACGCCTGCCACCAGTACTTGCCCGCGCGCAGTTGCGGATCGCGGATCGCGAGATACGTCGTGCTCCACAGCTGCGCCGCGTTGGCTTCGGTCGCATCCGCGCTGCGGGTGCCGAATGCATCGGTCTGGTACCGACCGTTCACGTACGACCAGGTCCACATTTCCGACGTGCGCATGTCGCGTCCGTTCGAGATCACCTGCCAGATCGTCTGCCGAGCCTGCGTCAGCAGCGTGCGCGTCGTGTCCGACAGATCCTGGCGCGCGAGCTGGCGGTCGAGCCCGGCGACCCACATCGCCTGTTGCCACGACCAGATCACCGTGCCGTGATACGCCGAACTCGTGAATTTGGGCCACAGCGCCTGATTCGCATACGCGGGGTTC
Source organism: Burkholderia sp. Bp9004 (assembly GCF_003858025.1). NCBI lineage: Bacteria > Pseudomonadati > Pseudomonadota > Betaproteobacteria > Burkholderiales > Burkholderiaceae > Burkholderia > Burkholderia sp. Bp9004. The sequence continues at coordinate 182,890 of NZ_QTQD01000011.1, forward strand.
GCGATCAGCATCCCGACATCGGTGACGAGCCCGGTCGGGAACGGCCGCGTGACGTCGGTGACGATCCGCTGGAGCTGGTCGTCCGCCGGCGTGCCGAACAGCAGCGCGAAGCCGCCGTCGGAATTCATCACCGGGATCGGCGTGCCTTGCTGGTCGAGCGACAGCGCGTAGAAAGTCAGCGGGGCACCCGGCGCGGTACCGGCCGGCACACCGGCGGACGACGCATAGGCCGATACTTCGGTCGCCGCCTGCGCGGCCGGTACGCTCACCTGGAACAGCGGCGGCGCCTGTTGCTCCCAGGTAGCCGCTTCGGTCGCCGTGTTCGCGAGCGTCGCACGTTGCCCGGCGTCCAGGTAAGGATCGAGCAGGCCGCGCGCGAGGAACGCATTCGCCGCGCGCAGCGCGGCCGGCACGAGCACCGCATTCACGTCGTACGGATAGACGCCGCCGCCGAGCCCGTCGGTGCTGTCGCGCCAGTTGCCGACGATCTCGCCAGGCCGCAGGTGGATCAGGTTCGCGACCGACGGCTGCTGTGCGAACGGCTGCGCGGTCGCCGCGACGTGCAGCAGGTTGACGACGAGCCGGCTGCCGTTCGTCTGACCGTCGCTGCCGCGTTGCGCGAGATAGGCGGCCGCGCGCGCCTGGCCGCGCGTGTCGTCGATCAGCCAGGCCGCCGCGATCGGCGCGAGCAGGTAGTCGCTGTCGATCATCTTGTAATCGTAGGTCGGCGTTGCATCGTTCGGCCGGCCGTGCTTCGCGTTGTCGACCAGCGCGAATTCGCCGATGCCTTCCTCGTGCGCGACCTTGCCGTCGTCCGACAGGCGACTCAGCACCGACGTCAGCCCGGCCTCGATCGCCGCAGGCTCGAGCACCGGCATCAGCATGCGCACCGAGATCAGCGTGTCGCGGCCGAAGTAGGTGTCGTATTGCCACGAGCCGGCCAGCAACTTGTCGTGGAAGCTCAGGAATTCGAGCACGTTCTGGCTGACCGGGTCGGGATTCGCGGACGGCGCGAGCAGGTCTGCACGCAGGATCGGCGCCAACGGCGTCTCGCCCGACAGCGCATCGACGTGCAGTTTCAGCGTACGAGCGCCGGCCGCCGCGCGCAGCACGAGCTTGCCGCCCGCGGCTGTTGCGATGCTGCCGCCGTCGCGCAGCGTGATGCGCAGCATCTGGCCGGGCGCGCCGTCGATCCGGTCGCGCTGCCATTGCGTGACGCTCCCCTGGATCGTCGGGGCGGTGACGATCTCCGGCGGTATCGTCGCGCCGCCGTTGAAGTCGCGCAGGAAGCGCACGTTGCCGAGCAGCCCCTGGCGGATCGTCAGCGTGTCGGTGTCGACCGATACGTCGGCGCCGATGCCGTACAGCGGGCGACCGTGCGTGTCGGGTGCCGACAGCGCGGATGGCGGCGTGTCGAGGCTCCAGCTCACCGGCTGGGCAGTGTCGTCGAACCACAGCCCGGTGCCGCTGTTGCCGGCCGGAAACACCACGAGCAGACGCGGTTTCGTCGACGAGCGCGCCAGCAGGTGCGCGGCGACTTTGTCCTGCCGGTAGAACGCATTGATCTGCCCGCCGGTGTCCATGCGGAACGACAGTGCGGCGCTGTTGGACGACGTACCGCTGGACTGGACGTCGTCGTCGTTGCAGGCGGCGAGCAGGCCGGCGCAGACGAATCCGAGACACAGCGATTTCGTGAGGCGGTGCATGTTCATGACGACCCTCCTGATGCATGTGATTTTTATCGGAATGCTTGAATGAGCGGGCGGCTTGATCCGCCTTGTGCTGCGTCTCGGGTATTCTGAAAATGCCCGGGATTAATCGTGGCGTGATGCTCGGGGGCGAATTGAACGGCTTTAGTCGAATGAACGATGAATGCCGAAAAGTGAAGGCGAAAGGACGCGCCACCCGTTCTGGTGCGGGTGTAGTCACTGGAGCACGCCTTCGCGCAGGCGAAGGGCAACGTTCGTGCGGTACTGAAAAAAATCAGACGAAAGATGTTGTATGGGATTCTAAATTTCGACGAAAGTCAAAGTCAATGAAGTTTGGTGTTTTTTTTGGGATATTTAATTTCCGGTTAAATCGTAATTGTTACTTGGTGAATCAGTAAAAAGTGCGGTTATGAAAATATGAATGACTAATCCTGATAACTATCGATCAAATGGTTGGAAATGGCGCTGGAATCCGGCGATCCGGCGATCCGGTGATTGATGCCGGATTGGAATTGAGCGATCGGGAGCGGCCGAGCAATATGCGTTCCCGACGCTGCTCAGCCAGTTGGGCTGTTCTAGCGGCTGTCGCTGGCGCGGTCGACCGCGCCAGCTTCGTCAGATATCCGCGTATTGCGGCAGCAGATCTTGATCGACGGGGCATGATCTCGATCCTGTTTGCTGCTTCGATGTGCTCGTGATTGCCGACAGAGAACGGCGCGTCCTGAACCGCACCGAATTTGGTGGAGGCTCGTATTCTTGAGAGAATCGAGCCACGAACAAGAAGGCAAGCAAGTTTTCCCCGGAAGTCCGAGAGTGTGCAGTGCGCATGGTACGCGAGCGACGTGGTGAACATCCGTCGATGTGGGCGGCAGTCGAATCGATTGCACCAATGATCGACTGCACGCCGCAGAAGCTTCTGGATTGGGTCAAACGCGACGAGGTCGACCGTGGGGAACGCGGTGGCGTGAGCATGGCCGAGCGCGGACGTACCCCGGGTTTTTCGCCCAGGCGGAGCTCGACCGCCGATTCAAGTCCTGAAGACCTACATTGATCAGCATCGCGACACCGTCGGGATCGAGCCGATCCGCAAGGTCTTGCGGATTGCCCCGTCGGCCCGTTCCCAGTCGAGCAGCCACGGTCCGGCGTCGGCGACCAGCAGACCGCCGGCCAGGGCGTACCGATTCACCTGCATCGTCAACTGCTGTTGGCGTTTGAAGAAGAACGGTTCGATTGAGACGTCGATCATGGGCTTACCCGCGCGCGATCATCGTCGCCGCATTCTCGGCGGCGGGCTTCAGACATTCCAGGCAGAGCATCGGCAAAGGGGCCAACGCTGTAGCCGCGGCGGCCGCTGCACCGTCGGTCGTGGCTTCGCCGGCGCCAACGTCGTCGAGCGTCGCGGAAGACTGCGACGGGATCAGGGTCGCGCCGCGCGCCGCCTTCATGCCCTCGATGGCCGTTTCCCGGCCTGCAATCTGGTGCGGGTAGCGTCGCCCGGTGGCGGGCAGGTTCGGGAAGATGCCTTTGTATTGCGGGCAAAGTACCTTGTGCCCGACGCCGGCAATGGGTTTTCCGTCAATGGTCGGGTTCGCGGTGCCCTCCAGCACGCGCCCGCCGTGCGTCGTCGTGTCGCCGACACAGATCATGGCTCGGGCCATATGTTCTCTCGCCTGTCATGCGCAGCACGATGAACGTCCGCGACGATAGCGCAGCTTCGCGGCGATTGGGCGTAACGCATTGATGCTTGGCGCGCTCGCTGTCGAAGTCCTGTTGAAAAGCATAGCCCTTACCAATCAGTCAGTGGCGACGTCCATCAAGGCAAACGATAAGCGGATTACAAAGCGCCTCGTGAGCCACAATCTTCGCGACATTACACAGTTGGCGGGGGGGCAGCTAACTGCGCCAGAAGTCGGTCTATGAGGGCGCCTGGAGACGTTTCTCGTCTGGGCGGGGCGGTATTTGGTTCCGAAGAACCATACCGAGATGATGCCGCGCCCATTGGCTAGCGTATGTCGGTGTGATCGGCGCAAGCACGTTTGACCGTGGCTGTGCCGACGCCGAACTTCTCCGCTGTTTCCCGTATGCTCGCGCCACGCTCCGCCCGCCACGCCTTGATCGCCGCGTAATCGTGTGATCGTGCACGCCCCTTGTATTTCCCTTCAGCCTTCGCGATCGCCACGCCGCGACGCTGCATCTCAGCCCGGTTCCGGTAGTCCGATTCGCCTTGGGCGGCCATGAATGCCAGCACGGCATCCCGCGTCGCTTTCTCGATGGGGTCTCTGGCGTTTCCGTCGAACACCATTCCGTTGAGCGTGCATTCGACGCGCACGCCAAGGTCCATCAGCTGGCGCATGGTTCGGTGCAGTTCGTCGTAGCGGCGACTGATTCGGTCGAGCCAGCGGACAATGAGAATGCCACCGTGCCGCAGATCGTGCTCCGCTTTGCGCCACTGCTCCCGCTCGTCCGGGGCGACGTGGTAGCCGCTCACGCCCTCGTCAATGAAAAACGTCCTTGTCCTGGACGTTGTGGGCTTTGGCGTCGTCGTACTGGCTTGCGGAGGACTGGCCGTCCGTGGTGGATATCCGACCGTAGTAGAGCTTGCGCATAATTGACGTGGATCAATAGGATAGGTAGATCAATTGTAGCGCGGCTCAAATTTACGGTTGATCCTGTTGATCCAAGCGCCGACACTCACGCCACGGGCTCGTTACGGTGTACCCAAGTGATCCATATTTATGAATGGCGTGCGCGCTGGTGTTTATGCGTGCTGGTCCCGTCGACTCTGCGAGTTGCGGTAGGCTACGGCATTCGATATCAGGCTTTGTTCGATGTCGTTTTTGACCAAACGGAGATTAAACTGAGGTTCCTACCTGACGGGCCGTCGATCCCAAATGAGCTGCTAAGCCTCAGGGATAAAGGCGAAGTAGTATTTTTTTGTGGCGCTGGTGTTTCTATGCCAGTTGGCTTACCGAGTTTTTTCAAACTCACGAAGTGCGTCATGACGCGTCTGGGTGTTTCCCCAGCGTCAAAAATTGGCAAGCTCATGGCGCCTGCAATGGAGAAAAACGACCCGGACCTGGCGCCGCCGTTGGATCAAGTATTTGGTCTTCTTCATAGAGAGTATTCCCGTCCGAGGGTCGAGCGGGAGGTCAATTGGCTATTGAAGATACCAAAGGCAGCAAATCCGACTAAGCATGAAGCTATCCTCCGTCTCTCTGCTGATGCTTCCGGCACTCCGCTCGTAGTGACGACAAACTTCGATCTGATGTTTGAGCGGGCGAATAGACAGCTGCGTCGGTGGACGCCACCGTTGTTGCCACCGATGACAGCCATGGAGGTGCCGACGGGGATTGTTTATCTTCACGGCCGTTTGCGGCAGCAGAGCGACGATGGTCAGAATCTCGTGCTGAGTTCGGCCGACTTCGGCCGTGCGTATCTTGCAGACGGCTGGGCGACGACATTTATGCGTCAGTTGCTTGAGCAGCGGGTGGTTGTGCTATTGGGATACTCAGCAAGTGATCCCCCGGTTCGTTATCTTCTCGAAGGTTTGTCCGCAAGCAATTCCGCGAAATTGCGCACAATTTATGCGTTCGACCGAGGGGAGCCGGAGACCGTGCGCGCGAAGTGGCACGAATTGGGTGTAACCGGTATAGCCTTTCGGCAGTTTGATGACTTATGGACAACGCTCGAAGCTTGGTCTGTTCGAGCAATCAACAAGGACTCGTGGACTGCAAGTGTTCTCGCGCATGCGCACACATCGCCACGGTCGTTGCTTCCACATCAGCGTGGTCAGGTTGTTGCGTTGGTCGAAACTCGAGAAGGCGCGAAAGCGTTTGCTGAGGCTGAGCCCCCACCTCCAGCAGAATGGCTGTGTGTTTTTGATAAATTCTCGCGATATGGACGTCCAGAAAAGAATGGCTGGTCGAATGATGCAGCAGAGATCAATCCGCACGTAGAGTTTGGACTGGATGATGATCCACCTCGTCCTCCAGCGAATGGCCGGTCTACGGACGTAGGCGGTGTCGATCTGATCGGAACATTGGCCACTGATGACGATGGTCAGAACTACATGCGCCTCGCTGGGATGCGATCCTCTCCCGGTACCGTGGATTCGAAGCGTCTCTGGTGGTTGGTCCGTTGGTTTGAGCGAGTCGCAGAACAACCTGCCGCTATTTGGTGGGCCGCGCGGCAGCGGAGTCTACATTCATCGCTCTTGGAGGCTGTGGATCGTCGATTGAATGGGCGCAATGGAGCCGTTTCAGCATTTGAAGGCGAATCTAGACATATTTGGGCGCTCATGTCCGAGTTGACCTGCTCCCCGCGTTTAGTACGGTGACGGTGTAGAGTCCGTTCCAGAGAGGAACGGCAATGAAAAAGCGATTCACCGAAGAGCAAATCATCGGCATCTTGAAGGAAGCCGAGGCTGGCCTGAAGCCGGCGGAGCTGTGCCGCAAGCACGGCATCTCGGAAGCGACCTACTACAACTGGAAAGCGAAGTTCGGCGGGATGACGGTCTCCGAAGCGCAGCGCCTGAAGGAACTGGAGCAGGAGAACAACAA